>JAQZBU010000038.1 GCA_029237735.1 Ramlibacter sp.
GTCGCAGCCGCTGCGGGCCGAATTCGATGCCGACCGTGACCACAAGCGGCACGTGGCGTTGGGCAACTTCCTGCAACCGGTGCGGATGGTGTTGTCGCATGCAGGCTTGCGCATGCTGGCGGCCTGCTCCTTCCTCTTCTCCATCGTTCAGCTATCGCTGACGACGTACGTGGTGACCTTTCTCACCGACAGCCTGGCCTACGGCCTGGTCGCAGCGGGCGCGCTGCTCACGGTCTCGCAGGTGGGCGCAGTGCTCGGGCGCGTGGTGTGGGGCTATGCGTCGGACCGCTGGTTCGGCGCGCGGCGCACGCTCGCGTTGCTGGCCGCGCTCATGGCGCTGTCGACGATTGCGACGGCGGCGTTGCAGCACAGTGCGCCGAATCTTCTCGTGGGCTGCGTGTTGTTCATCTTCGGCGCCTGCGCGGTGGGCTGGAACGGCGTGTACCTCGCGGAGGTCGCGCGTCAGGCGCCGCCCGGCCTGGCCGGCGTGGCCACCGGCGGGACGCTGGCGATCACTTTTCTCGGCGTGGTTTTGGGACCCCCGCTATTTGGCGCGGTATCCAACGCATCGGGCAGTTATCGCGCCGGTTTCGCGGCACTTGCGCTGCCGCTGGCGATTTGCGCGGTTGCGTTGCTGCGAAGGCCGGGCGATCATCAGCAATGATGCGGTTCTACGACGGCACCGGCCCGTAAGGTTGACGCGCACGCGCTGACGGCTTCATTGGTACTCATTTACGCTTCAGAACTCGATGGTGCGGCTGAACGCCATGGTTCAAGGCCGGACGTAGGCTGTCGCCTGCTTCACCGACAATGCGGCAAATGAAAAAACAAGGGACGGTAGTGAAGTGGGACGATGCCCGCGGCTTTGGCTTCATTCGCGCCGCAGGGTCAAGCGCCGACGTTTTCTTCCACGTGCGCGATTTTCGAGCGGCGGGCGGTTTCACACCGCGCCGGGGTTTGGCAGTCACGTTCGAAGAGATTCACGTCGGCGGCAAAGGCCCTCGGGGGATGGCGGTGCAGCCGGTCGGCGAGCACTCTGCGCCTGCACCAGCAGCCCGATCGCCCAGTCGCCGCCCAGCAAGGCGGCCTACTGGCCGGGCCGCCCCGGCGCCTCGTTCAGGATCGGTCATTGCCTTTCCGCTGATGGCGACCTACGTCACCGTTCTCGTCTGGAGCGTCTGGGCAAAGAACCTGCCGTGGTGGGTACTGCCGGCCTCCTTTGCCATCAACCTCTTCACCTTCTTCGCGTACTGGCAGGACAAGTGGGCTGCGGGCCAGGGCAACTGGCGGATCAGCGAGTCGACGCTGCATTTATGGAGCCTTGCAGGCGGCTGGCCCGGCGCCTGGTTCGCGCAACAGGTGCTGCGCCACAAGTCGAGCAAGCCGTCTTTTCGCGAAACGTACTGGGCAACCGTCGTCCTGAACCTCGCCGCGCTGGGCGCTTCGATCTGGTGGTTGCCCGGTTGGCTGGTCAGTCAACGCGCCGATGCACCCATGGCGCTGGTCGCGCTCCTGGGTATCTTCCAGAAGTAGGTGGAGCCACCGTCTTCGGCGTTGAGCGCCCTCACTTCATCGCGAGCGGCGGCATAGTCCGCCTTGGCTTTCGCGGCGGTAAGGCCGCTCTCAGGCATCTGCACATAGTTGCGTTGCAGCGACCATTCATCGGTGGGCGAGCGCTTCAGTGCTTCAGCCTTGATGACGGCGCGCTGCGCGGACAGGACAGCGGGCATGGTATCGATGGTGATGTCGTCGGCATACGCGTTGCCGGCGGTCATGACGGCGGCAGCGGCAAAGGCGACGGCAGCAGTGCCCAGGCACAGGGAGGATGCGACGTTGCGGTTCATGTGTGACTCCTTCGAGCGAGGTTGCGATTCACGGCCGCTGCGGGCTTCGCTCAAAGTCCGCGTGGCTGGCCAATGAGTCGGCGCATCCTGCTGCTGCTTACAGCCGGATTTACGTTTACCCGTGAAAAAAGTCGTGCGCCACGCCGAATTCACCCGGGTGGGTGAACTTCAAGCTCGTCGGTTTTGACGGCTATGGCTCCCTGTACTCGAAGTTCGCGACCACGGCATCGGTCGCGCCCGGCCGCTTGATCTCCGTGCGGATGTTGTACACATTGCCGCTCGCAAACCGGAAGTAATTGCCCCAGCTCACGGCGTTGTTGGCCGCGACCGGGTTGAGCGCCTTGGTTTGCGTGCTCATACCGTCCGAGACGCGCACCGTCACCTGTGCATCGCCTACCGGAGTCTGCGTCTTGTTGTCCGCCAGGGAAATGTTGAGGTGGTAATAGCCCTTGCCCCTGGGCACGTCCCTGGCTTGCGCGGCCCGCAGCGCATCGGCCCGCATCATGCCGAGGTAGACGTCCATTCCATCCACCACCTTGTGGTGCGGATCGGCGGCAGCTACCGGCGGCGGTGTCGGAACGGGCGGCAGGCCGTAATTGAACATGTAGAGGATGGCGCCGCGGATGTCCTCGCGGCTGAGGTCCGGCATGGCGCCGCGCGAGGGCATGCCGCCATGTCCGTGTACGGCCGAGGCCACCAATCGGTCCAGACCCTTGCCCATGCGCGGCGTCCACGCCGCGCGGTCTCCGATCTTCGGCGCCCCATCCTTGCCTGGTTGGTGGCACTTCGCGCATTGGGCCTGCACGATCGCTTCGCTGGTTCGGGCCGCGGCGGGTGAAGCGCTCAAGGGCTCTACCCAGTTCCCGCCGGACTGGTTGACCATGTAGACGATGGCGCGCTGGATCTCGATGTCGCTCACGCCCGGGCTTCCGCCGTGGGCAGGCATCTTGCGGATGCCGGTGATGGCGTTGCTGGTCAGCGCTGTCAGGCCCTGCGAGGCGCGGGGAGCCCATGCGGCGGTATCGCCGATGCGCGGCGCGCCGTCCTTGCCCGGCACGTGGCATCCGCCGCACACGGCATCGACCACCTCTTTGCCCAGTCGCTGCACGCGCTGGGCATCGGCAGCCGTGCTGACTGTCGAAAGTACCGCGAACAATGCGATGGCAGGCAGCAACGCCCCTGCCCGGACGGCCCCAACTTGCGTAAGCATGGCGACTCCTTCACGTGCGGCGCAGCGCACTGCACCGTATAGAGAAGGCTACTCACACTGAGGGCCGCGGGCTTGACCTGTATCAACGATCACATTCAGCGCTGCGGGCCTCCCATGATGGCGGTGTCGGCGGGGCGCGCCTTCAGCACCCATGGGGAGTTGGAGCCGCTGTCCTCCGCATTCAATGCGGCCACCTCCCGCCGCTCAATGATGTAAGCGGCCTTTGCCTGCGCGCTGGTGAAGTTGCTTTTCACCCTGGCCGCGTGGTTGTCTTGCAGCGCCCACTCGCTGGCCGCCTGCTGGACGAGCGCGGGCTGGGCTTTCACTATCGCCCGCACTTCATCGCGGCTGGCGACACTGACGAATTTCGTGGTGTCCATCGTGATGTCATCGGCCAGCGCGTCGGCCGGTGTGAAAGCAACGGTTGTGGCGGCGAGCGTCGCGACGGCAGCGACGCCAATGGCGGACGCCAATTCGTGGTTCATGTTGTCGTCTCCTGGAGCGGGGGTTGCTTTCGAGGCGTGGGTTTCGCTCGGTACCCTGCCTCGCGGGCCGCTGGTGCGGACGGCCCATGGCGAAGAGCGGTTGTGATTGATAGCGTTTGGTTACGGCTTTGCAAGCCCAGCCATAGGGAAATTTGGCAGGTCATCCGCGCGTAATCCGCGCCCGGCCTGAAGGGAGATTCAGCACAGCGTTGCCTCGCAACGCGATTTGCAGTCGGCTACAAACCAGTCAACACCGCAGCTCGGCAAAGCGCTTCTTGCTCGCGCTCAATGCACCGCCGGCGTTCAGAATCTCTTGCCGGTCCGGGCTCTTCATTCGCGCCTGCTCCAGCGGAATGCGCGAGTCCAGCCGCTCGCATTCCTCACGGTCCGTCTGAAGCAGCCGGGCGCGGTGGCGGCGAACCTGGAATTCAGCCGAAGTTTCACCCGGCAGGCGGCGCGTAGAGCGGGCCAACGCACGGTTCTGCTCGATCCGGTGCACGTCCACTTCCTTGGGGTTGGGCTTGCGGTGCACCGGCGCATCGTCGGTGTTGACGATGCGCTTGGAACATGGGTGCTGCGAGTATGACCTCGGCCCGCACTTGTAAACCACGACTTGCGCGCTTGCCGACGTGGCGGCGATGCACAGCATCGTGCCTGCGATCCAGAGAATCGGTTTCAAGTTCATCCCCTCCTCCAACTGCTGAGCTTGATGCTACGCAGCTGCTGGGGGCAGAACCGTTGCCAATTGAAACGAAGCGTCAGCGCACAATCTGCTGGTTCCCTGATACGCGCACATGCCCGCCACTTCCTACAGCCCCGCCGCCGACCGCAACAAGCAGGTGATCCTCGACGTGCTGCGCCAGGTGCTGCCCGCGCGCGGCCACGCGCTGGAGATCGCCTCGGGCACTGGCCAGCACGTCGCCTGGTTTGCGGCCGCTCTGCCGGAGTGGACCTGGCAGCCGACGGATGCGCAGGAAAGCGCCCTGCCCTCAATCTCCGCAAGGATCGAGCAATCCGGTCTGGCCAACGTGCGCCAGCCCCGCCAACTTGACGTGCTGGCGCCACAGTGGCCGACGGACGGTGAGGCATTTGGCGAGCCCTTTGACGCGGTGTACTGCGCCAACATGCTGCATATTTCGCCGTGGGCTACCTGCGCCTGCCTGATGCAGGGATGCGCGCGACACCTTGCGCCGCGCGGTCTGCTGGTGCTGTATGGGCCTTACCTGGAAGATGACATTCCCACCGCCCCGGGCAATCTCGCCTTCGACAAGAGCCTGCGCATCCAGAACCCCCAGTGGGGCATCCGGCGGCTGGAGGACGTGAAGAAGGAGGCGGAACGCGTCGGGCTGTCCCTGCGGGAGCGGCATGCGATGCCGGCGAACAACCTGATGCTGGTGTTCGCCGCGACGCGGTGAACCGAGCTCAGGCCGCTCCATGTGCCCGACAATACGTGATGAGAACTCCTCCCCGCCTGCAATCCCTCGTCGACGAAGGCCTGATCGACAGCGTCGTGCGCCAGCTGATGTCCGGCAAGGAAGCGATGGCCTATGTGGTGCGTTGCGGCGACCACACGCGCTGCGCCAAGGTATACAAGGAAGCCACGCAGCGCAGCTTCCGCCAGGCAGTGGACTACACCGAGAACCGCAAGGTGAAGAACACGCGCCAGGCCCGCGCGATGGCCAAGGGCACGAAATTCGGGCGCCAAGCCCAGGAAGCCGCGTGGCAAAGCGCTGAAGTGGATGCGCTGTATCGCCTGGCGGCCGCCGGCGTGCGCGTGCCCACGCCGTACAACTTCCACGACGGCGTGCTGCTGATGGAACTGGTCACGGACGCCGACGGTGACGCCGCCCCGCGCATGAACGACGTGGCGCTCACCCCGGCCGAGGCGCGCGCACATCACGCGATGCTGTTGCTACAGGTCGTGCGTATGCTTTGCGCCGGCGTGGTGCACGGTGACCTGTCGGAAATCAACGTACTGCTGGGCGAGGATGGCCCGGTGATCATCGACTTGCCGCAGGCCATGGACGCGGCCGGCAACAACCATGCGCACCGCGTGCTGCTGCGCGACGTCGCCAACCTGCGCGGTTTCTTTGGTGGGTTCGCGCCGGAGCTGCTGCACACGCACTTCGGCCCCGAGATCTGGGATTTGTACCAGCGCGGCCTTCTCACGCCCGAAACGCCGCTGACGGGCCGTCACGAGTACGCGCACGGCGCTGTGGACCTGGGCGGCGTGCTGCGCGAGATCGACGACGCGCGGGCCGAGGAGTCGGCCCGTCGTATTCGGATGCAGGTTCCTGGCTAGTTGCTCAGGCGCCTGACTTGCCGCTTTCGGCTTCCGTATTCGCTTCCGGCACGTCGGTGGCCGGGTTCGGTGCCTCGGGCGGCGGCGCCATCTGGGGTTTCTTGCCGGGTTGCACGGTTTGCGCGGCTCCCGGCTTCACCTCCTCATGGCGGTGTTTCTTTTCCTGCTGCACTTTCTTGTCGTGCATGATGTTTCGCTTGTCGGTCATGAGTGCCTCGAATTCCGCAGTGCTTCCTTGACATTGCCGTAGGCGGTCTGCGCCTTGCCTTCGCCCTGTTTGGCCAGGCCCTTGGCTTCCTGGGTGGCATTGCCGGTGGCCTTGCCGACCTGCTCCTGCGCCTTGCCTGCGGTGTCCTTCAAGGCACCTTTCACTTGGTGCTTGTTCATGGGATATCCTTTCTATGATGGGGGCCGGGTTGGCCCGCCTTCAAGTCATGGTGCGGCGTGGATGGGCAGCAACACGCCGTCGGATGCGCCGTGTGATGATCTGTGCTGTCCTACGCGACGGGATCAGCAAGGCTCAGCGGCGCTAATTCGATCGCGCGCCCGCGCCGGCTTTCGAGCCGCCGTCCGCCAGCGGCACCTCGATCGGCGCCACCTCCACCGGCGCGACGCCGTCCTCGCGGGTGATGCCGATCTCACGCGCCGTAGAGGGCGAGAGATCGATGATGCGGCCAGGCACGTAGGGGCCGCGGTCGCGCACGGTCACCGTGGCGCTCTTGCCGGTTTCGAGGTTCGTCACGCGGGCCGTCGTGCCCAGGGGCAGCGTCTTGCTGGCGGCGTTGTCGCCACGGGGCTTCATGGGCGTGCCGTCGGCCATCTTGCGGCCCGCGAACTTGCGCGCGTAGTACGAAGCCTTGCCAACCTGTTTGCGCCCGGAGCGGTCAAGCTTGCCCTTGTGCATGTGCTTGTGCTTTGCGTTCGCCGGGGCGACTTGCTGCTGTGATTTCGGTTTGACCGCATCAGTAGCGCCACTGGCCACGCCGAGGCCAAAGGCCAGCAGGAACGTAGTGGTGCCGAGGCGGCGCAGCAGGTAATTCCTCATGGTCGACAGGCAGTTTGTGCCGGGCCTGGCGCGCCGCCGGTCGGCCGCCTTCGCGAATCGCCGTAGGAATGCCCAGGCTGGGCCGTGTTGAGGCGCCCCGCCTGCCGCGCAACTGGGCCACAATGGTCGTCCAGGAATGGATGCGACCGATGAGAGACACGCCCAGGCCGGCAGCCAGCACGAAGAACAAACCCTCCCCGGCCGAAGCCGAGCTCGAGCTCGCGGCGGCCCTGCGCGATGGAGTATGCGCCGACCCTTTTGGGCAGCTCGGCCCGCATGAGACCGGAGGCGATGGGCATTTCCGGCTGCGCGCCTACCTGCCCGGAAGCGCGGCCGTCACCGTCCTCGCGCGCGAAACCCACGAGCCACTGGCTGGGCTGATGGCGGTTGACCAGAGTGGCCTGTTCGCGGGCGACGTGGTGCTGGAGCATCGCGCCGCCTACCTGCTGCAGGTGGATTCGCCGTTGGGCAGCCGGGTGACCGAAGATCCGTACCGTTTCGGCCCCTGGCTGGGCGAGACCGATGTGTGGCTGCTGAACGAAGGCCGGCACCTGCGCCCCTGGGAAAAGCTGGGGGCGCACCTGTGCACCATCGACGGCGTGGCCGGCGTCGCGTTCGCGGTGTGGGCTCCCAATGCGCGGCAGGTAAGCCTTGCCGGCGACTTCAACCTCTGGAACAGCCGCAGCCACCCAATGCGCCTGCGCCTCGAATGCGGGGTGTGGGAGATCTTCATTCCGCAGCTTGCCCCCGGGGCCTTGTACAAGTTCGACGTGCTCGGCGCCGACGGCCGGCGCCAGCTCAAGAGCGACCCCTTCGCGCTGGGTTCGGAGCTGCACCCGGGCCACGCCAGCCGCGTACTGCCGTTGCCGCCACCCGTCACAGGGCGCGCTCCCATCCGCCAGCGGGCCAACGCCCTCAGCGCGCCGATGAGCATCTACGAAGTGCACGTGGGCTCGTGGCAGCGGCCCGGCGGCGCCATGCCCGACTGGGATTACCTGGCCCAGCACCTCGTGCCGTACGTGAAGGAGATGGGCTTCACCCACATCGAGCTGATGCCCATCAACGAGCATCCGTTCTACGCTTCGTGGGGCTACCAGCCCGCCGGGCTGTTCGCCCCTACCGCGCGCTACGGCACACCCGAAGCATTCCGCGCGTTCGTCGCGGCCGCGCACAACGCGGGGCTGCAGTTGGTGCTGGACTGGGTGCCCGGCCACTTCCCCACCGACGCGCACGGCCTGGCGCGCTTCGACGGCACGGCCCTCTACGAGCATGAGGACCCGCGCGAGGGCTTTCACCGCGACTGGAACACCCTCATCTACAACTGGGGCCGCAACGAGGTGCGCAATTTCCTGGTGGGCAACGCGCTGTACTGGATCGAGCGCTATGGCATCGACGGGCTGCGCGTGGACGCGGTGGCCTCCATGCTCTACCGCGATTACAGCCGCAACGAGGGCGAGTGGATCGCCAACCGGCTCGGCGGCCGCGAGAACCTGGAGGCGATCGACTTCCTGCGCGAGGTGAACAAGGTCATCGGCGAGCAGGCACCCGGCACCGTGACCATGGCCGAGGAATCCACGGCTTTCCCCGGAGTGACCAAGCCGCCGTGGGCCGGCGGGCTGGGCTTCAACTACAAGTGGAACATGGGGTGGATGAACGACACCCTCGCCTATTTCGCGCTGGACCCGGTGGTGCGCAAGTACCACCACAACCAGGTTAGCTTCATGATGATGTACGCGTACAGCGAGCACTTCATCCTGCCGCTCTCGCACGACGAAGTGGTGCATGGCAAGGGCTCGCTGTACGGCCGCATGTGGGGCGACGCGTGGCAAAAGCGCGCCAACCTCAAGGCCCTGTTCGCGCTCATGTACGGGCAGCCGGGCCGCAAGCTGATGTTCATGGGCTCGGAGCTCGGCCAGCACGCCGAGTGGAACCACGACGCCGAACTCGACTGGGGCCTGCTGCAGGACGAGGGCCACGCCGGCATCCACCGCCTGGTGCGCGACCTGAACCACCTCTATCGCAGCCGCCCCGCCATGCACGAGCGCGACGACGAGCCCGCGGGCTTCTCGTGGACGGAGGTGAACGACAGCGCGCATTCGGTCTTCGGTTTCCTGCGCAACGGCCACGCGCCGGGCCGGCACATGCTGGTGGCCTGCAACTTCACGCCGGTGCCGCGCCATGGCTACCGCATGGGCGTGCCCATCGGCGGCGTGTGGCGCGAGTGCCTCAACACCGACTCGGCCCATTACGCGGGCAGCGGCATCGGCAACCTCGGCGCAGTGCAGGCGGAGGCGGTGCCGGTGCATGGAATGCCGATGTCGCTGAACCTGACCTTGCCGCCGCTGGCCGTGCTGTGGTTCGAGCCGGAGGCGCCTGCATGACAGCCGGTGCTTGCATGCGGGGGCAACCCTGGCCGATGGGCGCCACGCCCATGGCGTGGCAAGGGCGCCCGGGCGTGAACCTTGCGGTGTTTTCGCGTCACGCAACGGCGGTGCATTGGTGCCTGTTCGACGCGGCCGGCCATGAAACACACCGAGTGCCGCTACCCGCCTGCACGGACGGCATCTGGCACGGCTTCCTGCCCGATATGGAGGTGGGCCAGCTCTACGGATTGCGCGCCGAGGGGCCTTGGCAGCCCGCAGCTGGCCATCGCTTCAACGCCGCCAGGCTTCTGATCGACCCTTACGCTCGTGAGCTGGTGGGGAGCGCGGCAAGCCTGTCGACGGAGGTGGATGGGCAAGCGCACCCTGACCCGCACGACAACGCCGCCCGCATACCGAAGGCGCGCGTCATCGACCTGCAGCGCGAACTGGCCGCCGGCGCGGCCGTTCCGCCGGCGCCGCCGATCCTGCGTGAACACCTCGTGATCTACGAGGCGCATGTCAAAGGGCTTACCCGCCTCCACCCGCACGTGCCGGAGCACATGCGCGGCAACTACACCGGCCTGGCCAGCGCGCCGATGCTGGCACATTACAAGCGGCTGGGCATCACCACGCTGTGCCTGCTGCCCGTGTACCAGCACATCGAAGAGAAGCACCTGCTCGACCTGGGGCTGGTCAACTACTGGGGCTACAACACGCTGGGCTTCTTCATTCCCGACCCCCGCTACGCCACCGATGCGGCCAACCCGCAGGCCGTGCGCGACGAGTTCCGCGCCATGGTGGGCGAGCTGCACGTCAATGGCATCGAGGTAGTGCTCGACGTGGTCTACAACCATACGGCCGAAGGCGGCGCCGGCGGGCCCACCCTCAGCTGGCGCGGACTGGACAACGCTTCCAGCTACGCGCTGGATCGCGAGGGCAACTACCTCAACTTTACCGGCTGCGGCAACTCGGTCAACATGGGCGAGGCCCGCATGGTGCGTTTCGTGATGGACAGCCTGCGCTGGTGGGTGCAGGCCTTCGGCGTGGACGGCTTTCGCTTCGACCTTGCGGCAACACTGGGACGCGACCCGGCATTGAATCACCACTTCAACGCGGGTTCAGCCTTGCTCACCGCGATCGCACAAGACCCGGTTCTCTCGCGCGTGAGGCTGATCGCCGAGCCGTGGGACGTCGCGCCGGGTGGCTACCAGGTGGGCGCCTTCCCGCTGTGCTGGCAGGAGTGGAACGACCGCTTCCGCGACACGGCGCGCATGTACTGGCTGGAGCACGAATGCACCCCGGGCCAGCTGGCGCGGCGCATGACCGGCTCGGACGACCTGTTCGCCGACGATGGGCGCAGCCCGCTCGCGAGCATCAACATGATCACGGCGCACGACGGGTTCACACTTGCCGACCTGACTGCCTACCGCTATCGCCACAACCAGGCCAACGGCGAGGGCAATCGCGACGGCCATGATCACAACCACAGCGCCAATGGCGGTGTCGAGGGACCCAGCCACGACCCGCTGGTGCTGCGCAAACGCACGGCGTGGCGTCGCGCGCTGCTTGCCACGCTGTTCCTGGCGCAAGGCACGCCGCAACTGCTGGCAGGCGATGAGCTGGGCAACAGCCAGCAGGGAAACAATAACGCGTACTGCCAGGACAACGCGATCGGCTGGGTGGATTGGCGTGATCTGGAGTTCGTTTCGCTCGTGTCCGATCTCACCGCGCTGCGAAGGCAATATCCCGCGTTCCGCCATCCTCGCTGGTTCCGCGGCCACCCCTTCCACGAACCGGGCCACCCGTTCACGCCGGGCGGCGACATTGCGTGGCTGCGCCCGGACGGCGTCGCGATGTCTGACGCGGACTGGGACGACCCGTGGGATCGCAGCTTCGCCTACGTGATCGAAGTCGGCGAAGGCGGCGCGCCTGCCACCGAGCGGGTGATGGTGCTGATGCATCCGGCGCACTCGACGCTGCCCTTCGTGCTGCCCGAGGGGACATGGCGCGCGGCCCTCGACACCTCGGCGCCGCAGAGGGCCGTGCAACAGGCGCCGGGTGGCAGCTACGAGCTGGCCGGGCCGGCGGTGTGTGTGCTGGTTCAAGACGTCGAGCCATGACAACGGCCACGCCCTCCCTGTTCGACGTGCGACGCAGCGGCGTGCTGCTGCACCCCACCTCGCTGCCCGGCCCGCATGGCTGCGGTGACTTTGGCGCCGAGGCGCATCACTTCATCGATTGGCTCCGAACCGCTGGTCAGACGCTGTGGCAAGTGCTGCCGCTCAACCCGGTCGGAGCCGGCAACTCGCCTTATCAGAGCGTTTCCGTGTTCGCGGGCAATCCGCTGCTGGTGGACCTGGCACTTCTGGTGGAGCGCGGCTGGCTGGACCACCCGCCGCCGCAAGACTTTGAGCGTTCGCGAGTGGACTACGCCCGTGTTGCGCCCGCGCGCATGGCCTTGTTGCGCGAGGCGTGGACCGGGTTCGTGGAGACCGCACGTGACGTGGACGAAGAAGAACTCGCCGAGTTCCGCGAGCAGCACGCGCACTGGCTGGACGACTACGCTCTTTTCATGGCGCTGCACGAGCGGCACGGCGGGCCCTGGACCCGCTGGCCTTCGGAATTCGCCCGCCGCGATACTGCTGCACTCGATCGCCTGCGCACCGAAATAACCGGTGAAATCGGCTTCTGGTGCTTCGTGCAATGGCAGTTCATGCAGCAGTGGGACCGCGTGCGCCGCCATGCGCGCGAGCGCGGTGTGCACATCGTTGGTGACGCGCCGATCTTCGTCGCGCACCACTCGGTGGACGTCTGGGCCAACGCGGGGCAGTACCTGCTGGATTCCCGGGGCGAACCCACCGTGGTCGCGGGCGTGCCGCCCGACTACTTCAGCGCCACCGGCCAGCGCTGGGGCAACCCGCTTTACGACTGGCCCGCCATGAAGGCAGATGGCTATGCGTGGTGGAAGCGCCGCCTCGCGCATTTGATGCGTTGTTTCGACGCGGTGCGGCTCGACCACTTCCGCGGCTTCGAGGCGTATTGGGAAGTACCCGCCGACGAAGAGCATGCGATCAATGGGCAGTGGCGCTCGGGGCCCGGCCTCGACTTCTTCGACGCGCTGCATGCAGGGCTTGGGCCGATCGCGCTGATCGCGGAAGACCTGGGGGTGATCACGCCTGCGGTGACCGAGCTGCGCACCGCCTGCGGCTTTCCCGGCATGCGCATATTGCAGTTCGCGTTCGGCGACACCTCGGACAATCCGTACCTGCCGCACAACTACGAGCGGCGCACGGTGGCCTACACCGGCACGCACGACAACGACACGACCGTGGGCTGGTGGGAGCAGCTTGCGCCCGCCGAGCGCGACAACGCGCGCCGCTACCTGGGCCCGGAGGCGGACCGGCAGGTCCACTGGGCGATGATCCGCGCCGTGTCCCAGTCGGTCGCCAACACGGCGGTGTACCCGTTCCAGGATGTGCTGGGCCTCTCCGGCGCGCATCGCATGAACGTGCCCGGCCGCGGTCATTCGTGCTGGGAGTGGCGCTTCGGGTGGCAGCAGGTGGGCGATGCGCCCGCTGCCCAGCTGGCCGCCATCACCCGGGCGCATGGACGCAGTCCATGAGATGAGCATTGCAAATCCCACCTGAGCATTCCCAATAGCTAGAAAATGAGTGAACCATGGACACGCAGAACCCGCTCCAGCTTGCCCGAAGGACCATCGGCCTGGTATTGGCCGGCGGCCGCGGGTCGCGCCTTGCGCACCTGACCGATCGGCGAGCAAAGCCGGCCGTGTACTTCGGCGGCAAGTTCCGCATCATCGATTTCGCGATGTCCAACTGCCTGAATTCCGGGGTGCGGCGCATCGGCGTGCTCACGCAGTACAAGTCGCACAGCCTGCTGCGCCACCTGCAGCGCGGCTGGTCGTTCCTGCGCAATGAATTCAACGAGTTCATCGACCTGCTACCTGCGCAACAGCGCATGGATGAGCACTGGTGGTACCGCGGCACGGCCGACGCCGTGTACCAGAACCTCGACATCTTGATGGCGCACAACCCCAAGTACCTCCTGGTGCTGGCGGGCGACCACGTCTACAAGATGGACTACGCGAAGCTGATCGCCGACCACGTGGCGATGGATGCGCGCTGCACGGTGGCCTGCATCGAGGTGCCGGTGGAGGAGGCCACTGCGTTCGGCGTGATGCACGTCGACCCGCAGCGGCGCATTTTGCAGTTCCTCGAAAAGCCCGCGCAGCCGCCCTCCATGCCGGGCAAGCCGGATGTCGCGCTGGCGAGCATGGGCGTTTACGTGTTCGACGCCGACTACCTGTACGAGGCGCTGAAGCAGGACAGCGAGAACCCCGCATCGAACCACGACTTCGGCAAGGACATCATCCCTTCCATGGTGGCGCTGGGCCAGGCGATGGCACACCCGTTCGAGCTCTCCTGCGTGCGCAGCACGGAGGAAGCCACCGCCTACTGGCGCGACGTGGGGACGGTGGACGCCTATTGGCAAGCCAACCTCGATCTGACGGACCCGCTGCCCGAGCTGGATATGTACGACGCCGAGTGGCCGATCTGGACCTACCAGGAGCAGTTGCCGCCGGCCAAGTTCGTGCACGACGAGGAAGGCGGGCGGCGCGGCCACGCGGTGGATTCGCTGGTCTCGGGCGGGTGCATCATCTCGGGCGCGCGCGTGCGGCGTTCGGTGCTGTTTTCCAGCGTGCACATCCATTCCTATGCGTCGGTGGAAGAGTCGGTGCTGCTGCCGCAAGTGGACGTCGGTGAGCGCTGCGAGCTGCGCCGCGTCGTGGTGGACAAGGGTTGCCGCATCCCCGCGGGCATGCGCATCGGTTTCGATGACGAAGAAGATGCGCGCCGCTTCCACCGCACCGAACGGGGCGTGGTGCTGGTCACACTGGACATGCTGCAGGCTCTCGAAACGCCGGCCGGGTCGGACCCGGCATGAGAATCCTCTACGTTTGCACCGAACTCTTTCCGCTGCTCAAGACGGGGGGCCTGGGCGACGTCAGCGGCGCGCTGCCGCCCGCGCTGCGCGAGGCGGGCTGCGACGTGCGGGTGCTGCTGCCAGGCTTCACCGCCATCCGCGACGGCATCGGCCCGAGCCAACTGCCGCACGGCGGGCCGATCCCGCTGCCCCCGCGCTACGGGCCCGACCTGGCAAGCCATGGCCTGCCACCCTCGCCGCCGCTGGTGCAGGGGACGTTGCCTGGCAGCGGCCTTGCAGCTTATGTGCTGGACGTGCCCGCCTTCTTCAACCGGCCGGGCAACCCTTACACCGACGGGCGCGGCGACAACGCGGTGCGCTTCGGGTTGCTCGGGTGGGCCGCCGCATGCCTGGGGCACGGGCTCGATCCGCACTGGCAACCCGACGTCGTGCACTGCAACGACTGGCACACTGGTCTCGCGCCGGTGTACCTACGCCAGATGGCCATGCCGGGCCCGCCGCGCGCGGCGACGGTGTTCACCGTCCACAACCTCGCCTACCAGGGCACCTTCCCGCCTTCGGCCTTCCCGCGGCTGGGCTTGCCCGATTACCTGTTCGGAATCCACGGCATAGAGTTCTGGGGCCAGGTGTCGTTCATGAAAGCCGGCCTGCAGTCCGCCGACCGCATCACCACCGTGAGCCCCACCTATGCGCGCGAGATCCTCGACCCGCTGCAGGGCTGCGGCCTGGATGGCCTGCTGCGCGCGCGCGCGGGCGTCGTGTCGGGCATCCTCAACGGCGTGGACTACAAGGTATGGAGCCCTGCCAACGATGGCGTCCTGGCCGAACCCTATGACATCGATTCGCTGGAGAACAAGGCCAAGGCCAAGGCGGAGCTCCAACGAAAGCTGGGACTGGATCTGCGCCCGGATGCGATGCTGTTCGGCGTGGTGAGCCGCCTCACCGAGCAGAAGGGCCTGAACCTGGTCGAGGCCATCGCGGACGAGCTGGTGCACATGGGCGGCCAGCTGGCGGTGCTCGGCACCGGCGACGCGCCGCTGGAGCACGCCTTCCTGCTCGCAGCGGGTCGGAACCCGGGGCAGATCGCGGTTGACATCGGTTATGACGAAACCCTCGCCCATTCGATCATCGCCGGCGCCGACGTGATCCTCGTGCCCTCCCGCTTCGAGCCTTGCGGCCTCACCCAGCTGTATGGCCTGCGCTATGGCACCTTGCCGCTCGTACACCGCGTCGGCGGCCTGGCCGACACCGTGGTCGACGCCACGCCGCAAAACCTGGAAGCCGGGCGGGCCACGGGCATCGCTTTCGACGAGTTCAGCGCGAAGGGCTTGCGCACCGCGCTGCGGCGGGCGTTCGAGCTGCGATCGCATCCGCGGGATTGGCGCCAAGTGCAGCAGGCCGGCATGCGGCAGCGGTTCGACTGGCGGGTAGCGGCCGACCAATATGCCGCGCTGTACCGTTCCATCATGCCCCACGCGGCGCCAATTGCATGAGAATTTCCATCGTGAACGCACAAGACAATCTCTCCGAAGAACCCGTCCCCACCAACACGGTAGACGCCCTGCGCCATTCCATCCTAGAACGGCTGACCTATTCCGTCGGCAAGGATCTCGAATCGGCCACGCAGCGCGACTGGATGTTCGCCGTCTTCCACGCCGTGCGCGATCGCACCGTGAAACGCTGGCGCGAAACCATCCAGCACGCCCGCGAGAAGAATGCCAAGCGCGTGTACTACCTGTCGATGGAATACCTCACCGGCCGCGCGCTGGTAAACGCACTGCTGGCCACCGACCTGTACGAGGTCGTCAAGCAGGCATGCACGCAACTCGGCGCGGATTTCGACGCGTTGATCGAAGTCGAGCCGGACCCTGCGCTGGGCAACGGCGGCCTGGGGCGGCTGGCCGCCTGTTTCATGGATTCCATCGCGACCATCGGCCTGCCCGGCATGGGCTACGGCATCCGCTACGAGTACGGCATGTTCAGGCAACGCATCGTGAACGGGCGCCAGATCGAGGAGCCCGACTACTGGCTGGTGGACGGCAACCCGTGGGAGTTCATGCGGCCCGAGCTGTGCTACCCGGTGCACTTCGGCGGTCAGCTCATCACCGACGAGAACGACGCGGTGCACTGGTGGGACACCGAGGAAGTAATCGCCGTGGCTTACGACAACGGCGTTCCCGGCTACGGCCTGGAGAGCGTCGCCACGATGCGGCTGTGGGCCGCGCGCGCCAGCAAGGCGATCAACCTCGAGGCTTTCAACCGCGGCGACTACATGGGCGCGGTGGAGGCGAAGAACCGCTCCGAGAACGTGTCGCGCGTGCTGTACCCCGAGGACAGCACCGATCACGGAAAGGAGCTGCGGCTGCGCCAGGAGTATTTCTTCGTCAGCGCCTCGATGCAGGACATCCTGCACCGCTATTTGCGCAAACACGGCGATTTCGGTGCGCTCGCGGACAAAGTGGCCATCCACCTGAACGACACGCACCCGGCGCTGGCCATCCCTGAGCTGATGCGGCTCTTGATCGACGATCATCGCCTGCCGTGGGACGAGGCCTGGTCGCTTTGCACGCGAATCTTTTCGTACACCAACCACACGCTGATGGCCGAGGCGCTGGAGACCTGGCCGGTGGACGTGATGGGCCGCCTGCTGCCGCGCCACCTGCGCATCATCTTCGACATCAATTCCCGATTCCTCGCGAGCGTGCACGCGAAATTTCCGGACGACCCGGGCCTGCTCGGACGCGTCTCGCTGATTGACGAGAACGGGCCGCGCCGCGTGCGCATGGCCTACCTCTCGGTGCTCGCCAGCCACAAGGTCAACGGCGTGTCGCGCCTGCACAGCGAACTGATCGTAAAAACCATCTTCGCGGATTTCGCGCGCATCTTCCCCGATCGCTTCTGCAACAAGACCAACGGCATCACGCCGCGGCGTTGGCTCGGCCAGGCCAATCCGCCGCTGGCGACGCTGATCGACAGCCGCATCGGCCCCGGCTGGCGCCGCCACCTGGGGGAGCTCGCGCAACTTCGTCCGCTGGCCGACGATGCGGAGTTCAAGAGCGCTTTCCGCCTTGCCAAGCAGCAGAACAAGTTGCGGCTGGCAAAGCACATCACCGAGCGCCTGCATGGCCCCAGGCTGGACCCGCAGGGCCTGTTCGACGTGCAGGTCAAGCGCATGCACGAGTACAAGCGGCAGCTGCTGAACGTGCTTCACGTCATCACGCGCTACCACCGCATCCTCAGCCAGCCGCAGGCCAACTGGGTGCCACGCACGGTTATCTTCGCGGGCAAGGCGGCCTCGGCCTACTACATGGCCAAGCTGGTGATCCAGTTGATCAACGACGTGGCCCGCGTCGTCAACGCCAACAAGGTCGTGGGCGACCGGCTGAAGGTCGTCTTCCTGCCGGACTACCGCGTGTCGCTGGCGGAAATCATCATTCCGGCGGCAGACCTTTCCGAACAGATATCGACCGCGGGCACCGAAGCGTCGGGCACCGGCAACATGAAGCTGGCGTTGAACGGGGCGCTCACTATCGGCACCTGGGACGGCGCGAACATCGAGATCGCCGAGCAGGTAGGGTTGGACAACATCTTCATCTTCGGCAACCGCACCGAGCAAGTGGAGGCACTGCGCGCGAACGGCTACGACCCCAAGCGCTACTACCACGAGAACTTCGACCTGAAGTACGCGATCGACCGCCTGGCCGACGGCGCGTTCTCGCCCGACGAACCGGGCCGCTACTCGGACATCGTGAAGACCCTGCTCGAGTCCGACTATTACCTGTTGCTGGCGGACTATGCCGATTACGTCGCCACGCAGGAGAAGGTGGACGACCTGTACCGCGCGCCAACGGACTGGACACGGCGCAGCATCCTCAACGTGGCGGGCATGGGCATGTTCTCTTCGGACCGGACCATCGAGGAATACGCATCGGATATTTGGGGCGTTGCGCCGCTGGGGGCGCGTTAGGCTGTTTCTCGTTCGCGCGGAGCCTGTCGAAGCCTTTGTGCCACGCTGAGTCTGTTCGCACGCCTGCACCTCGCGAGCAAATTCGCGTGCGGGTGGGCCATGCCGCGCGACGATGCGTCCGGCTTCGCCGGCAAACCTGCGATGAGTGGTTTTGCGCTCGCATCTCGCAACTCACTGCGCGCATGAATTGAAGCGCTTCGCGCCGAGCGCAAAACCACTCATCGCAGGCGCATCGTCTGATTGCGCGGCATGGCCCACCCGCACGCGAATTTGCTGCCAACACTGTAGGCACGCCACCGGTGGAATACCAACCACTCTCGCGGCGCGGCAGGCGGTACCCGGCGGCGGCGATTTCTGTGGCGGCGAAGCGGCTTGGCCTGGGGGCGGGCGCGAAGCGCTACGTTACTGACTCGCCGTGGCTGTTTGAACGGAGAGCCCGAAGGGCGCGTAGTGAGTTCCACGGCGCCGTCCCCAGGCCGAGACGCTTCGCGAAGTCGTAGCAACGCTGCGACCGCCACAGTATGAGCCGCTGCCGGGTACCGCCTGACGCGACGCGAGCGCCCGCTACCCAGCCTTGGCCTTTGTCCTCGCCTCTTTCTTCGCAAGTCGCTGCGCATCGAGCAGCTGCCCCGCCGCCAGCCACTGCGCGAATTCTTGCGGCGTTTCCAGCGTGATGCGGCCCAGCGTCGCCGCGCGAAACTCGGTGATCACGATCTCGGCGGCCTTCTGGATATTGATCTTGCCTTTGCCGAGCAAGGCGCCGCGCTGGCGGCCTATGGACTCGAGTACCTCTTCGTCTTTCATCGCCGCCACGCCGGCCAATTTGTAGCGGGTCTCCAGCAAAGCCGGGTAGTCTCGGCGCAGGTAATCCAGCAATTCCAGCGCCACTTCTTCCTCGTCGTAGGCGTTGCGGCCGATCGCGCCGCTCGCGGCGAGGTTGTAGCCGCTGCGCGCGACGATGATGCGCGGCCAGAGCAGGCCGGGCGTGTCGTACAGGTAGAAGTCGTCCGCCAGCGTGATGCGCTGCTCCAGCTTGGTAATGCCGGCCTCGTCGCCGGTCTTGGCGTGGCGCTTGTTGGTCAGCGTGTTGATCAGGGTGGATTTGCCGACGTTGGGCACGCCGCAGATCAGCACGCGCATAGGTTTTGCCATGCCACCGCGCCCAGGCGCCAACGCGTGGCACGCTGGCGCGAGGCGCTGCGTTGGCGCGGCGTCGCTGGCCTGCAACGAGATGGCGCGGGTGCCGGGAATGGCGTTGTAGTGATCGAGCCAGAGCTGCGTGCGGGCGGGGTCGGCGATGTCCTGCTTGTTGAGGATCTTCAGTGTCGGCTTGTGCCCGGTGAGCTCGGCCAGCAGCGGGTTGGCGCTGGAGCCGGGCAGCCGCGCGTCCAGAACCTCGATCACGACGTCGATGTCCTTGATGCGCTCAGCGATGGCCTTGCGCGTAAGGTTCATGTGCCCCGGAAACCACTGGATTGCCATGACGCATTATCGGTGCGCCCCGGCTGCGGCCGGGCAGCTCATCCACGACGCCGCGGCGCCCATGCCCGACAATGGCCCCATGATCAACCGCGCCCGGCCATGAAGTATGTGACGTCCTCACGCCGGCAGGTCGTCATGGCCACACTCCTGGCCCTGGCCGTCCTGGGCGCGGCCATGCGCTACTTCGCGTCCAACCCGTCCCTGGCCCGCGACATCGGCACGCTGCTGCTCGTGCTTTGGCTGCCCGCAGTGGGAAATTTGGTCGCTTTTGCCGTGCGCCAATGGCACTTGCGCGCGCGGCGGCGCCCGGATTTCGATGGGGCACAGGCCTTTTCACCGCAGCTGGTCGTGCGCATCACCTCCGTCGGGGCACAAGCTTTGGCCGGCGCGACAGACTCGCGCCGCTGCACGATCGCCATCGGCAAAGAAGGGTTCACGGCGCGCACGGCGGCTCCGCTGGCGCAGCTCCTGGCCGAAGGCGGCCTGCCGCGGGATCTGCCCCTGGAGTTGCTGCGGCCCGGACTGGCGCTGCCCCGGCTTGCGGCCGGCACGTCGTTTCAGCTATTGGCGGGCAATGTCGCCGTGGCCGATGGCAAGGTACTGCAACACGGCGCCTGACTAGCCCGCGCGTCAGCGCAGCGATTAGGATGTCGGCTGGATGCCACTCCTGACCCCGAAATTCAACCCGCGGGCGCGGCCGTTGCGCATGCGGCTGCTGCTGCTTGCCGCCAGCGGCCTGCTGCCCCTGGTGATGGTGCTGGTCTGGGGCTTGAACCACCTGCTCGAGGAGCGGCGCGCCGCTGCGGAGACCTCCGTGCTGGAGCTGTCGCGGGCCCTGTCCACCGCTGTCGACGCGGAACTGCGCTCCGTGATGACGCTGCTGCAGCACATGAGCAACTCCGACGGACTCGAGCGCGCTGACCTGCGTGATTTTCAAGAGACCGCCGAGCGCACCGTGGAGCAGCTGGGCTGGAACTACATCGCACTGTCAGATTCGGAAGGCCGCGTCCTGCTGCGTACGAACGAACCTTTCGGCAAGGCGAGCCGTTCGTTGGTAGAGCCCGACAGCATGGCTCGCGCGATCGAGACGCGCCAGCCGGTGGTCAGCGGGGTGATTGAATGGCCACGCGCTCCTTCCACCGCCTTCACCGTACGCGTTCCCGTGATGCGCGGCGACCAGCTGGTCTACGTGCTTTCGGCCTGCCTGCCCACGGACAAGATCCTCGCGGTGCTGAAACTCCAGAACATCCCTTCGGGATCGGTCACGGGCGTGTTCGACCGATCGAGCCGGCGGGTCGCTCGCTCGCCCCCCTCCGCCACGGCCCAGCCCACCCCCAGCATGCAAGCCCTGCTGGACCGCGGTGAGGATCAGGGCGCCGGGCGCACCTACACCGTCGAAGGCGTCGAAAGTCATACGGGCTTCACGCGCGTGCCGAGCTCGGGCTGGGTCGTCGCGGTCGGCATTTCCATGGAAGAAACGAATGTGGCGCTACGGGCGCTGCTGCAGGCCGTGGCGGTGGGACTCGCCGCTTCGCTCGCGCTGGCCGTGGTGCTGGCATGGGTGTTGTCGCGGCGCGTGCTGGCGCCGATCGAGGCGTTGAAGGAGGGAGCCGCCGCACTGGGGCGTGGAGCGCCGGTGCACCTTCCGCCCCTGGACATCGTGGAGCTGGACGATGTCGCGATCGCGCTCACCACCGCCGCCGCGGACCGTGACCGCGCGGCGGCGCGCATCGGCGAAGCCCTGCGCACGGCGGAAGAGGCCAATCGCAGCAAGGACCAGTTCCTTGCGATGCTCGGCCACGAGCTGCGCAATCCGCTGGCGCCCATCGCGACAGCGGTGCAGTTGATGGCGCTCAAGGGAGACGACAAGACCGCGCAGGAGCGCCGCATCATCGAGCGCCAGTTGTTCCACGTGACGAGGTTGGTGGACGACCTGCTGGATGTGTCCCGCATCACCAGCGGGCGCCTTGCCATCCGCCGCGAACCGGTGCCACTGGCCCAGGTGCTGACGCAGGTGGTCGATGCCATCCAGCAGTCGGTGTACCAGCACACGTTGGCGCTGCAGTTGGCGCCGGGCGTTGACGACGCGTGGGTAGCGGGTGATGAGGTGCGCCTCGTCCAGGTCTTCAACAACCTGCTCGTGAACGCAATCAAGTTCACGCCGGCTGGCGGCACCATCCGCGTCAGCGCCAGCATGCAGGACGATCAGGTGCGAGTGGACGTGCAGGATTCCGGCATGGGCATCACCCAGCCTGAGCTCGCGCGCATCTTCGATCTGTTCTACCAGGCCCCCCAGAGTTCCGATCGCGCGCGCGGGGGGCTGGGGCTGGGGTTGGCCATCGTCAAGAGCCTGGTCGAGATGCATGGCGGCAGCGTCAGCGCGGCCAGCGAGGGCCCGGGCCATGGCACCTGCGTGAGCGTGGTGCTGCCTCTGTGCGAAGTTCCCGCGGCCAGCGTCCTGCCCGAGGAAAGCGAGTCGGCGCGCGGCGCCGCGCGCATCCTGGTGGTAGACGATAACGAGGACGCGGCCGACACCTGCGCGACCCTGCTGGAGATCCATGGCTACGAAGTACGCGTGGCCTACACGCCGCAAGCCGCGCTGGAAATGCTGGACGGGTTCACGCCCGACGTGGCGATTCTGGATATCGGCCTGCCCGGCATGAGCGGCTACACGCTGGCAGGCCGGATGCAGGCGCCGCCATTCCACTATCGCGGGCGGCTGGTAGCGCTCACGGGCTACGGACAGGCGGCAGACATGGCCGCGTCGAAGGCGGCGGGATTCGACGCCCACCTGACCAAGCCGGTGAGCCCCGCGGATCTTCTCGACCTGGTTGCTCTGTACGCGCAGCAGGTGGCCGACAGCTTCAGCTCTTCAGCCGGTAACCCGTCTTGAAGATCCAGGCGACACCGCCCAGGCACAGAAACATGAAGAGCAGCGTCATGCCCAGGCTGATACCCACGCCCACGTCCGAGATGCCATAGAAGCTCCAACGGAAGCCGCTCACCAGGTAAACCACGGGGTTGAAGAGCGTCACCTTCTGCCAGAACGGCGGGAGCATGTCGATGGAATAGAAGCTGCCGCCCAGGAAGGTGAGCGGCGTGATGATCAGCGTGGGGATGAACTGCAGCTTCTCGAAACCGTCGGCCCAGATGCCGATGATGAACCCGAGCAGGCTGAACGTGAGCGCGGTGAGCACCAGAAAGAGCAGCATCCACCCGGGGTGCATGATCTGCATCGGCACGAAGAGCGCGGCCGTTGCCATGATGACCAGGCCCAGCACGATCGACTTGGTCGCCGCCGCGCCGACATAGCTGATGACGATCTCCAGCGTCGACACCGGCGCTGACAGCAGCTCGTAGATCGTGCCCGTGAACTTCGGGAAGTAGATGCCGAACGAGGCGTTGGAGATGCTCTGCGTGAGCAGCGACAGCATCACCAGGCCGGGCACGATGAAAGCGCCGTAGCTCACGCCGCCGACTTCCGGGATGCGCGAGCCGATGGCCGAGCCGAACACCACGAAGTAGAGCGACGTGGACACCACCGGCGAGATGATGCTTTGCACCAGCGTGCGCAAGGTACGCGCCATCTCGAACCGGTAGATCGCGCGGATGGCGTGGAAATTCATTGCTGGCTTTCCCTCACCAGGCTGACGAAGATATCCTCCAGCGAGCTCTGGCTGGTTCGCAGGTCCTTGAAGGCCACGCCGGACGCATCCAGCGCCTGCAGCAGCGCGGCGATCCCGGAGTGTTCGTCTTTCGCGTCGTAGGTATAGACCAGCTCGTTGCCGCCGCTCGAGAGCTCCAGTGGCAGCGCGGCGAGCGCGCCAGGAATGCCGTCCAGCGGGTGCGCGAGTTGCAGGGCGAGTTGCTTCTTGCCCAGCTTGCGCATCAGCTCGACCTTGTCTTCCACCAGGATGATCTCGCCCTTGTTGATCACGCCGATGCGATCGGCCATCTCCTCAGCCTCATCGATGTAGTGCGTGGTGAGGATGATCGTGACGCCGGTCTCGCGCAGCGCCCGCACCAGCTGCCACATGCCCTCGCGAAGCGTCACGTCAACCCCGGCCGTCGGTTCGTCCAGGAAGAGCAGTTGCGGCTCGTGCGACAGTGCCTTGGCGATGAGCAGGCGGCGCTTCATGCCACCGGAGAGCGTACGGATCTGGTTGTCCTTCTTGTCCCACAGCGACAGGTCCCGCAGCACCTTCTCGACGTGGGCGGGGCTGGCGGATTTTCCGAAGAGCCCCCGGCTGAAAGTGACCGTGTTCCAGACGGTTTCGAACGCGTCGGTGGTGAGCTCCTGCGGGACCAGGCCGATGAGTGACCGCGCCGCCCGGTAGTCGGCGGCGATGTCATGGCCATCCACCAGCACCCTGCCGGCGGTGGCATTGACGATGCCGCATACGATGCTGATCAGCGTGGTCTTGCCCGCGCCGTTGGGGCCCAGCAGGGCGAAGATTTCGCCCTTGCGTATCTCGAGGTTTACGTTCCTGAGGGCGCGAAAGCCGCTGGCGTAGGTCTTGTCGAGGCCTGTAATCGAAAGTATGGGAGCCGGCATGTAGGGCGCGACGATACCCGATTTTGCGGATACGGGCGGGGTGGCGACCGGATCGTCTCCTACAGCGGTGTTCCCGGGCGAATGCCAGATTCTTACCCATGACAACCCTGGAAGCCGTTCTGTTGGCGTGTGCCCTTGCGGCATCCCTCGCGCTGCAGCCCTGGCGCATGTTGCGGGGCGGCCGCGCCCTGCCACCGCTGGCAACGCCGCTGCTGGCCTGGCTGGTCCTGCTGCCCTGGCTGTGGGCCTGGCCGGTGGACGCTGGCCTGCCCGTGCCCCTGCAGTGGTCGGGCGCCGCACTGGCCGTGTTGATGCTTGGCTGGCCGCTGGCGATCCCGGTGCTGGCCCTGGCGGGCGCAAGCACGATGCTCACCACGGGCGCATCGATCGAGGACGCGATTTCCGCCGCAGTCTGGTACGGCGCGCTGCCGGCAACGGCCGTGCTGCTGCTCGGCCACGCGGTGAGGCGCGCGTTCGGCACGCACCCGCTCGCCTACATCGTCGGGCGTGCCTATGCGGTCCCCCTGGCCGCGGTTTTTTGCTGCGTGGTGATGTCGGCATGGGCGGGCGGCGGCGTTGCCGGAGCCGGCGACGCTACAGCCGTGGTTGTGGCCTTCCTCATGGCAATGGGCGAAGCCGCATGGACATGCGCGGTGGCGTCCCTGCTTGTTGCGTGGCAGCCCGGGTGGCTCGCCACCTGGTCCGACGAGCGCTATCTGACCTCGCCCAAATCCCCACCGCGGCGCGCCTGACGCAGTCGGCGCACAATAGAAAAAGAGAAAGGTCCTCCTCGGGTGAAGGGCCTGAATTTCCCATGAAGCGCTGGTTTCCCACACGTGAAAAACTGGTGCGGTCACGCTGGCTCAGCCCGCTGGCCCACCACTTCCATGACGATCGCCTGTGGCAGATGGACCGCGGCAGCATCGCGCGCGGCGTTGCGATCGGCCTGTTTTTCGGGCTGCTACTGCCGTTGGCGCAATTCCTTTTTGCGGTTGCCTTCGCGATCTGGCTGCGCGGGCATGTGGCAGTGGCAGCGGCCGCAACCTTCGTCACCAACCCGCTTACGTTCGCGCCTCTGTACTGGCTGGCGCACCGCATCGGCAGTGCCTTGCTCGGGCAGTCACGCACGCAGGCCGCAGCGGACGCCGCGATGGTCGAGGCGCAGGCCCATGCGACGGCTGCCTCGCAAGGCTGGTTCAGCGCGACATGGGAAGCGGTGGTCAACGCCGGCGCTCCGCTGATGGTCGGACTGGCCGTGATGGCAGTGATCGGGGCGTTGATCGGGTTCGTCCTGGTGTGGCTGCTCTGGCGCCCCAAGCGAGGCGCGGATGCTGGATAGCGCGCGCCGGCCCCCGGAACCTTCCGCGGCGCCAGACAATCCATCCTGCTCCTTTACTTGCCTACACATGCTCAACACACTCAAAGATCTTTTCGACAGTTTCGCGGCGCCGGCCGCAACGCGGTCGCGCGAGGACAGCGACCACGCGGTACGACTGGCCGCTGCCGTTTTGCTGGTGGAGGTGGCCCGCGCGGAGCCGGCCAGCACGCCGGCCGAGGGCCAGGCCATCCTGGCCGCCCTGCAAAAGCGATTCAGCTTTGCGAATGATGAACTGGCCCGCCTGATGGAGCTGGCGCAAGCGGAGGCGAAGGATGCCTACGACTACCACCGTTTCACGAGCGTGCTGAACGAGCGGTTCACGCAGCCCCAGAAGATCGCGCTGGTGGAGGCGATGTGGCATGTGGCGTATGCCGACGAGCACCTCGACGCCAACGAGAACCACATCATCAGCAAGGTGGCAGGCCTGCTGCACGTGACGCACGGTGAATACATCGCCGCGAAGCTGCGCGCCAAGGAAGCGACGGGCCTGGATTGAATCGCGGCGCCCCAGCCGGACAATATCCGTCAGCGTCCTACAAACGGCAGAGCCGGCCCGGTGCGAAATAGAACCAACCGAAAAGGAGCTACGACATGACCCAGCAAGCCATCATCCGGGGCGAAGTGTGCTTTCGTGCCGGCGACGGCGTGATGATGCCGATCCCCCCTGGCCCCGTCGAGATCGAGGTGGCCGATGACAGCGTCACGCTCGGCTGGACCGCCGACGACGGCAGCCTCGGCTCCACGGCGATCACCCGCGACGAATACGACCGCTATGTGAAGGAAGGCAACATCCGCGTCACCGGTGCCTGAGCCGTAGACGACAATCAGTTTCAAATACGAGGCTTTGTCCTACAGCTTTCGGCGTCTCGTGGCGCCCGAAAGCGTCAACCCGCACGGTCGAGCCCGCGTTGTTTGGTGGCAGCCCAACCCGGGCAGCTTTCAACTCTTCAATTGTCTGGAAAGATCGATCCCATGAATAAGCTTCTCGCCATCCTGGCCGCCACGTTCTTCGCGGCTTCCTCCTTCGCCGCTTCGCACACCGGCGCCCCCATGACGGCTGCTTCGGGCGCCACGCCTGCCGCGTCGGCGGCCGTCGCCAAGGAAATGAAGGCCGATGCCAAGGCCGACGAAAAGGCCGCCAAGGCCAAGGCAGCCGCCGACAAGAAGAAGGCCAAGGCAGACGCCAAGGCTGCCAAGAAGGCCGCGGACGCTGAAAAGAAGGCCGAAAAGGCCGCCGCTGGAGCCAAGGCCACCAAGACCAAGGCTGAGGCCGAAGCCACGAAGGACAAGGCTGTCGCCGGCGCCAAAGCCGACGAGAAGAAGGCTGAAGTCAAGGCCGACGCCGCCACCAAGAAGTAATCCGGCACAACAGCCCTGAATGCCCGCTTCGGCGGGCATTCGTGTTTTTGGGCGCGGTCAGCGAGGGTGGGAAGACTCGCCGGGTGACTCGGGCTTGTCCCGCTCAGCCGTCATCTCGTCGGCCATGGGGAAGTTCTTGAACGGCTGAGCCATCGCGAGATCCCGGGTGGCGAGCCTTCGGGCCCACATCTCGCACGCGATGTCTTCGTCGTCCCGGTCGTCGAAACGTGCGGCCCAGACTTCGGAAAGAGATTCGGATTTAACGGTGGACATGTTAGCTCCATGTATTGCTTGCGACGAATAGTAGGCAAGCGATGGGCAAGTGCGCGTAGGACCGAATCGCCAGAATCCTTCATCCAAATCGACACGCGCGCCCGCTGCGCAGGGCTTCGAGAAGCTCTCGTACGTGCCGGCTCAGCGCGCGCCTACATGATCGGGGTGGACGTCACCCTAGCATCGTCCTTTTTTCAAAGGGAGATGATGTGACCATTCTCGGAACAATCCTCATCGGTTTCATCGTTGGGCTCATCGCGCGCGCCTTGAAGCCGGGCGATGACAAGCTCGGCCTCATCATGACCACACTGCTGGGTATCGCTGGCGCGTTCGTTGCGCGCTACGTCGGAATGGCGATGGGGCTCTATACCGAAGGCGAGGCCGCTGGGTGGATCGCCTCGGTGCTCGGCGCCATCGTGCTGCTCTTCATCTACGGCCTGGTGCGGGGCCGTTCCAACCGCGTGTGATCGCGGTCTACTACTTCGCGGCGTTGCGCTTGCGGGTAGCAGCCGCCTTCCTGGCTGAAGCCGACCGTTCCTCGGCCGAGCGTGAGGCCGAAGCGCGACCGCCGAGCATGCCGCCCTTCTTCGAGGGGCCTGTGTCCATCGCCTTGCCCCGGCCGGACCCGCTCTTCTTGCCACCCCCTGTTTCCTTGTTCACCGTGGCCCAGGCGCGGCTCTCGGCTTCTTCCTTGCTAACGCCGCGCTTCTCGTAGCCTTCCTCGATGTGCTCGGCCTGGCGTTTCTGCTTGTCCGTGTAGGCGGATTTGTCACCACGTGGCATGTCGACCTCCATGAGTTGGATGATGGTGGCGCGACTCTAGGAGGGCACGCCCCGCATCGGTGTCGGATAAACACGCTCTCAGTCGTCCGTGTATCCGTACAACCTGGCCGGATTGGCGGCGAACAGTTGAAGGCGAAACGAGGGCTGGGGCAACCAGTCGAAGAGGCGATCCACCCATTCGGCCGCGTGCACTGTCTCGCGCAAATCGGTGTGGGGCCAGTCGCTGCCCCAGAGCAATCGTTCGGGGTTCGCGGCAGCCAGCGCACGCACCACTGGCTTCAACGCGCTCTCTTCCACGCCAAGGCGATACGCTCCGGACAGCTTGATCCAGCAGCGGCCTTGCTCGAGCATGGAAAGCAGTTCCTGCGGGATGCCGCCCGGTGGGGGGAATCCGAAATGATCGATGACGATCGGCAATGCGATGCGGTCGGCCAGCGCCTGCAGAGGTGCGACGCCGTCCCGCGCCAGATTGACCTGCAGCACCATGTGCCAGCCCCGATCGGCCACGCGGCGCGCGAGTGCCACTGCTTGCTCGACCGACAGGACAGCCGGATTGACCAGGTTGAGCCGGAAACCCTTCACGCCGAGCTCATCCATGCGGGCCAATGCGTTTTCATCGACCAGGGGCGACGGCACCACCACGCCGCGAAATGCGGGTCCCCCCGCTTCCAGTGCATTGAGCAGCGCACGGTTATCGGTGCCGTACACACTGGGTTGCACCAGCACGGCCCGTTCGACTCCCAATGCCCGCATCAGCTCGCGATACTGCACCAGCGAACAGGGGTGCGGCGTGTAACCGCGGCCCGGCCAAAGCGGATAGGCGGCCGGGTCACCGAAGACATGCAGGTGGGTGTCGCAAGCCTTGGCGGGCAGTCGCACCTCGGGTGCGCGCGGCTTTTCGGGCGGTGCCGCGCAGTCAGGTTCGGGATTCATGCCCGGGGACCAGGAAGTCGAAGTCGCAGCCTTCGTCGGCCTGCAGCACGCTGCGGTGGAACAGCGCCGCGTAGCCCCGCTCGGGGGCAGGCGCCGGGCCGCTTGCCGGTGTGGTGGCGAGGTCTGCGCGACGGCGGTCAAGCACAGCGGGTTCCACGAGCAGCTCGATGCGGCCATTGGGCACGTCGAGCGAGATCGAATCGCCATTGCGCACCAGAGCGAGCGGTCCGCCCGCGGCTGCTTCGGGTGTGATGTGCAGGACGATCGTGCCGAACGCCGTTCCACTCATGCGCGCATCGGAGATCCGCACCATGTCCTTCACGCCCTGGGTGGCAAGCTTGCGGGGAATCGGCAGGTAGCCGGCCTCTGGCATGCCCGGCGCGCCGATCGGCCCGGCGTTGCGCAACACCAGTACGTCGGCGGCTGTGACGTCGAGCGCGGGGTCGTCGATGCGCAGCGTCAGGTCTTCCACCGACTCGAACACCACAGCGCGGCCCGTGTGCGTCATCAGCGCGGCGGACGCCGCAGACTGCTTGATGATCGCACCACGCGGGGCGAGGTTGCCGTGCAGCACCGCCATGCTGCCGCGCGGGCTGATGGGCGCCGATCGGGGACGAATGACAGTCTGGCCTTTCACCATCTCCGCGCCGTCGGCGTAGTCGCGCAGCGTGCCGCCGGTGACGGTGGGCGCGTCCAGGTCGAGGAAATCGCCCAGCTCGCGCAGCAGGCGCGGCATGGCGCCGGCCCAATGGAAATGCTCCATGTAGTGGTCGCCGGAGGGCTTCAGGTCTACCAGCACGGGCACCTCGCGGCCCAGCCGGTCGAACTCCGCCAGGTCGAGCTTGATGCCGCAGCGGCCCGCCGCGGCCGTGAGATGAATCAGGCCGTTGGTCGAGCCGCCCAGCGCCTGCAGCACGACCATCGCATTGCGAAAGGAAGCGGGCGTCATCAATGCCGTGGCGCACGGGGCTTGCGCCGTTGCGAGTGCGACGGCCTCTTTGCCGGTGGCTTCGGCACAGCGAAGGCGATCTGCGTGCGTAGCCGGGATGGAAGCGGAGCCCGGCAGCGCCAAACCCATCGCCTCGACCAGGCAGGCCATCGTGCTGGCCGTTCCCATCACCATGCAGGTGCCGGCCGTGGGCGCGAGGCGCTCGTTGATCGCCTCGATCTCGCCGGCGCCGATGCGGCCACCGCGGAAGTCGCTCCACAGCCGCCGGCAATCGGTGCAAGCGCCCAGCTGCTCACCCTGATAGTTACCCACGAGCATGGGGCCGACGGGGATGAGGATGGTGGGCACGTCGGCCGAAGCAGCGGCCATCATCTGCGCGGGAATGGTCTTGTCACAGCCACCGATCAGCACCACCGAATCCATCGGTTGCGCGCGGATCATCTCCTCGGTGTCCATCGCCATCAGGTTGCGCAGGAACATGCTGGTGGGATGCGCGAACGACTCGTGAATCGAGATGGTCGGGAACTCCATCGGCAGGCCGCCCGCGAGCATCACACCGCGCTTGATCGCTTCCACAAGCTTGGGCACGTTTCCATGGCAGGCGTTGTAGTCGCTGAAGGTGTTGGCGATGCCCACCAGCGGCCGGTTCAACGCATCGTCCGACAGGCCCATCGCCTTGACGAACGCCTTGCGCAGGAAGAGCGAGAAGTCGGGATCGCCGTAGGAGGTGAGGCCCTTGCGCATGCCTTGTGTCATGTCGTTCTTTCATGGAGCCCGTCTAGGGAAACGGGCGGGTTGCACTGCGTCTATTATTGGGCGTTCCCGAGCACCCATAGCCCAAGGAAAACCATGCTGTTGACTTCCGATGTACGGGGCGTGCTGCCCATCGCCCCCACCCCCTTTTTCGACGACGGGAAAATCGACACCGCGTCGATCGACCGGCTGATGGACTTCTACCTGTCCATCGGCGCCACCGGAGTTACCGTGCTGGGCCAGCTAGGCGAGGCGCCCAAGCTCGAGCACACCGAATCCGTCGCGATCGCCAAGCAGGTGATCGCTCGTTTCGGCAAGCTGCCCGTGGTGGTCGGCGTGTCCGCGCCGGGCTTCGCCGCCATGAGGGCGCTGACGCAAGAAGTGATGGACGCGGGTGCCGCGGGCGTCATGATCGCGCCGCCCAACACCTTGCGCACCGACGACCAGATCGTCGGCTACTACAAGCAGGCCGCCGACGCGATCGGCGCGGACGTGCCCTTCGTGTTGCAGGACTACCCGCTCACGTTCACGGTGCAGATGACGCCGGGCGTCATACGCCGGATCGTCATGGACCTGCCGTCGTGCGTGATGCTCAAGCACGAGGATTGGCCCGGTCTGGAAAAAATCTCCCTGCTGCGCGGCTTCGAGCGCGACGGCTCGATGCGCCACATCTCCATCCTCTGCGGCAACAATGGGCTGTTTCTCGATTACGAGATGGAGCGAGGCGCCGACGGCGCGAACACCGGCTACGCATTCCCCGACATGCTGTGCGACATGGTGCGCCTTGCCGCGGCCGGCCAGCGCGAAGCGGCGCACGACCTGTTCGACGCACACCTACCCTTGCTGCGCTACGAGCAGCAACCGGGCGTCGGCCTTGCGGTGCGCAAGTACATCATGATGCGGCGCGGCCTGCTAACAAGTGCCGCGCAGCGCAAGCCTGCCGCGCCATTGACTGTGGCGGCCCGCGAGGAAGTGGAACATCTGCTGGCGCGCCTGGCGCGACACGATTCGCGGGCGAAGTTGGCTGCGGTGTAGCGCCTGCCGGGACGCGAAGCGCCCGCCAACAACTTTGCGAGACGCAACCGTGCAAGCCCGACACGGCTGTCACCTTGCGCCCCGTCAAGGAACGTGACGTCGCCCGCGCCTACAGTCAACCGCATGAGGCAACTCCCATGCTGATCCTCGCCCTCCCCGGCGCGGGCCGCCTTGCGGCGCTGCTCGCCGCCGAGCTCGACGCCGACTGGAGCGAACTCGCGCTGCACCGCTTCCCCGACGGCGAATCGCTGGTGCGCATCGACACGCCCGTGAAGGGCCGCTACGTGGTGCTGGCCGCGAACCTGCGCCACCCCGACGAGAAGACGCTGCCCCTCGTGTTCGCCGCCGACGCCGCACGCGATCTAGGCGCGGCGCAGGTTGGCCTGGTCGCGCCCTACCTGCCGTACATGCGGCAGGACCGGCGCTTCAATCCAGGCGAGGCCGTCACTTCGCGCAGCTTCGCCCGCGTGTTGTCCTCCTGCTTCGACTTCCTGGTGACGGTCGATCCGCACCTGCACCGCTGGCACAGCCTTGCCGAGCTGTACCCCATCCGCACCGCGGCCGTCGCCTCGGCGCCGGCCATCGCGCGCTGGCTGCGCCGTCATGCCAGCAACGCACTCCTGGTCGGCCCCGATGCCGAGAGCGAGCAATGGGTGGCCGAAGTCGCCGGCCTCGCCGACGTGCCCTGGACGGTGATGGCCAAGACCCGGCGCGGCGACCGCGACGTAGGTGTCAAGCTTGCTGCCCGCGGCCCGTGGCCGGGGCGCGTGCCGGTGTTGCTGGACGACATCGTGTCCACCGGCGGGACGCTGCTGGCCGCCACCGCCGCCCTGCGCGCGGCGGGCCTGCCGCCGCCCGCTTGCATTGCGGTGCACGCCTTGTTCGACGCCGATGCGCTGTGGCGCCTGATGGAAGCCGGGGTGCGCCAGGTCATCACTTGCGACAGCGTTCCCCACCTCACCAATGCCATCGCCCTCACACCGCTCATCGCCAGTGCGGTGCGCTCGATGGCCGCAAAGAGATCCCCATGACGCCAAAGAACATCCTCCTCATCCAGGGCCATCCCGACACGATTGCACCGCATCTGTGCCACACACTCGCCGACGCGTACGCCGAGGGGGCGCGGCAGGCGGGCCACGACGTGCGGACGACGAACGTTGCCGCGCTCGACTTCCCGATCCTGCGCAGCCAGCAGGCCTGGGAAGAGGCCGAACTGCCGCCCGCGCTTCGGCAGGCGCAGGACGACATGCTATGGGCGGGGCACATCGTGCTGTTCTTCCCCTTGTGGCTAGGCGACATGCCCGCGCTGCTCAAGGGCTTCCTCGAACAGGTCATGCGCCCTGGCTTCGCTTTCGGGCGCGAGAGCGGCAGCTCGCCGTTCACCCAGAAGAAACTCAAGGGCCGCTCCGCGCGTGTTGTCGTCACCATGGGCATGCCCTCGCTCGTGTACCGCTGGTATTTCCGGGCTCACAGTGTCAAGTCGCTGGAGCGCAGCATCCTGGGTTTTGTCGGCATCGCGCCCGTGCATGAAACGCTGGTGGGCATGGTCGGCGATATGAAGCCGGACGCCGCCGCCGAATGGATGGGCAAGTTACGGCGGCTGGGCCGTGAGGCAGACTGAAGCGCGGCCGCAACGCAGCTGTAGGATAACGCCGCTTATGCCCCCAAAGGCGTCGGTGCATCGCCATAATCGCCGAGGAGATACATACCCAAAGCAGCCCGACCTTGCCCGCAGCCACGCCTACCCTGAGCCCAACCTCCGCCGCGCATGCGGCGCTGGATGACCGCTTCCAGATGCTGATCGAGGGTGTCGTCGATTACGGCATCTTCTTGCTCGACCCGGACGGCCACGTGATGTCCTGGAACAGCGGCGCCGAGCGACTCAAGGGCTATCGGCGCGACGAGATCATAGGTAAACATTTCTCCATCTTCTACCCGCCCGAGGCCAACGCGACCGGCTGGCCACAGGAAGAACTGCGGCGTGCGCGTGAGGGGGGCCGCTTCGAGGACGAGGGCTGGCGCGTGCGCAAGGACGGCACACTGTTCTGGGCCAACGTGATCATCACCGCCGCGCATGGGGCCGACGGAACGCTGACGGGCTACGTCAAGATCACCCGGGACCTCACCGAACGCCGCCGCCACGAAGAGGAATTGCGCGAGAGCGAGGAGCGCTTCCGGTTGCTGGTCGAGAGCGTGCGTGACTATGCGATCTTCATGCTCGATACGGAGGGCATCGTGCGCAGCTGGAACGCCGGCGCGCAGGCGCTCAAGGGCTACACCGCCGGCGAGATCATCGGGCGTCACTTCAGCTCGTTCTACACGCCGCAGGACCAGCAGGAGTGCAAGCCGGACACCGAGCTGCGAACCGCGCGCGCCAATGGCCGGGTGGAAGACGAAGGCTGGCGCGTGCGAAAGGACGGCACGCTGTTCTGGGCCAACGTGGTCATCACCGCCGTATATGGCGCGAGCGGAGATTTGCTCGGCTACGCGAAGGTCACGCGCGACATGACGCAGCGCCGCCGCCTGGAAGAGCTGGAGCGCTCCAGCCAGCGGATGAACGAGTTCCTCGCAATGCTCGCGCACGAGCTGCGCAACCCGCTCGCGCCGATGCGCAACGCCATCACGGTGATGCAGCTCGAGCCGATCGCCAGCGCCGCGTTGCGCGATTGCCGCGACATCCTCGATCGCCAGCTCACCCACGTGACCCGGCTGGTCGACGACCTGCTGGACGTCGGCCGCTTGGCCACCGGCAAGATCAAGCTGCGCCGGCAGCTGTACCGCGTGGACGAGATCGTGGCCCGCAGCGTCGAGACGGTGCGTCCCATGATTCAGGCCCGCGGCCACGCATTCGAGGTCGACCAGCCGCCAGCGGCCGTGCATGTCAACGCGGACGCGACCCGCCTTTCCCAGGTGCTGCAAAACCTGCTGTTGAACGCGGCGAAATTTACCCCCGACGGCGGGCGGATCGGCCTCGACGTTGCCACCGAAGGCGGCTTCGTGGCGATCTCGGTCACCGACAACGGACGTGGGATCGACGCAGCTGACCTCGAACGCGTCTTCGGCCTCTTCGTGCAGGGCGACAACGGCACACCGAACGAAAGCGGCCTGGGCATCGGCCTCACGCTCGCACGGTCGCTTACGGAAATGCACGGCGGAAGGCTGGATGCGACGAGCCCGGGGCGCGGAATGGGAACCACTTTCACGGTGCGCCTGCCGCTGGTCAACATGACTTCAGACGGCGACGACGCACCGCAAGCCGAGCGCGGCCCATCGACGGGACGTCGGGTGCTGGTGGTGGACGACAACCGCGATGCCGCCGACAGCACCATCACCATCCTGCGGCTGCTGGGCCACCAGGCCGAGTGCGCCTACAACGGCCGCGAGGCGCTGGAAGCGGCGCGGCGATTCCCGGCGGACGTTGTGCTGCTTGATCTCGCGATGCCGGACATGGATGGCTTCGAAACCCTCAAGCTGCTGCGCGGGCTACCGGGCCTCGAGAACGTCTACGCCATCGCAATGACCGGCTACGGCAGCGGCGACGATCGGCGGCGCACGACATCAGCCGGTTTCAACGCGCATCTCACCAAGCCCGTGGAGCTGGGTGCCCTGATCGCGTTGCTGAATGAAGTCAAGCCGGCAGGGACGTGACTGTCGGACGTTTGTGTGCCTCGACATCGCGGGCAAATCCGCGTGCGGGTAGGCTGGGGTACCCTTCACTCGACTACCTCGCCTGCAAATCCGCGTGCGGCGCCTGCCGCGCCGCGAGCGCCCGCCACCCGCTCCGCCCGCCTGACGCGACCAGTTTCCCCCACGTGGCCCACTGAGGCTCACTGTGGAAGCGTCTCGTCACCCTGCGGCGGCGCAACGACAGCGGGCCCGGCACCTAACTCACCTGTTTGCGGCGCCAGCACGGGCCGCTCCCTTGCCAGCGAAGGCGGCGTCGGCTCACGAGGCGTGACGATAATCTGTCCCTGACGATCGACGCGCAGTGTCACCGGTCCGCGCGGCTGCTCATACACCCGCGGAGACTCGGACCGCTGGATTTCGGGCACGCGCTGGAACGAGGGCGGCAACTCGGGCCGCGCCACAACGGCTGGCTCCGGCATCGACGGGGGCATCATGCCGGGCGGATGAATCGAGACGGCGGGCGGGATGGCGGTGGCCGGCGGCGGCACGGCGACACCTTCCGGCCATGGCTGCGGCACAGTCGCCTCCGGAGCGGGATGTCCGAACATCGCGCTGAACCAGTCGCTCATGCTGTTTGGCGTGTCCGGGATGCGAGGCGCGGCGAATTTCGCCTTGGCGTCGATCGCCTTGGCCTTGAGCGTCTGCTGGAAGAAGTCTCCGACGATGTTGAGTGCATTGTGTGCGCCCTGCCCCCACGCATTGCCGCGCATCGTGACGCGGTTGTCGTTGAAGCCCACCCACGCGCCCCCCACCAGCTGCGGGTGCATGAGGATGAACCAGCCATCGGTATTGGACTGCGTGGTGCCGGTCTTGCCCGCCACGTCGCCCCGGATACCGAAGCGGCTTCGCACCCCGGCGCCCGTGCCGCGATCCACCACGCCGCGCATCACGTCGAGCAGCGTCTCGGCCGCCTGCACGGACAGCCCCCGCTCGGGCGCGCGCGGCTGAAACGCCTCTAGCACGCGATGGCTCCTGTCCTCGATGCGCGTGACCAGCATCGGCTCGATGTAGCTGCCGCCGTTGGCGATCGAGCCGAAAGCACTGACCATTTCCTTGAGCGTGACCGGGCTCGTGCCCAGCGCGAGTGAAGGCACCTGGTCCAGCTTGCTCTGCCGCACCCCCATGTCCCAGGCCACCTTGGCGACGCGCGCCGGGCCGATGCGCTGCACCAGCTGGCTGGTGATCGAGTTCTTCGACAAGGCCAGGCCGTCGCGCAAGGTCATGGGCAGGCCAGTCGGCTCGCCCACATCGCCAGGCGTCCATACCGTACGCTCGTCGATGCGGATTTCCACCGGCTGGTCGATCAGGTATTCCGACGGGCTGATGCCCTGCTCGAACGCGGCGCCATACACGAATGGCTTGAAGGTCGAGCCCGGCTGCCGCCGCGCCTGCGCGACGTGATCGAACTTGTCCTCTTCGAAACCGCGGCTGCCGATCCAGGCCTTCACATGGCCGTTGACGGGGTTGAGCGCGAGGAAACCCGCCTGCAGGCGCGTCTTGTCTTCCCAGAGCTTCTGCATGAAGTCCGCATCCGCCAGCACCTGCTTCACAGCGAGATCGTCGGCTAGCCCGCTCTGACGCGCGGCCTGGTATTGGGCGGTCTCGCGCACGAAAGCCTCGGCAAGCGCCTTGTGCGCCTTCCAGCCCGCGCCGCGCTTGTACGTCCCGTCAGCTGACGTCTGGAGTTTGTCGGCCTGACGCTTGACGGCCTCTTCGGCACGGGCCTGCAGGCCCGAATCGAGTGTGGTGTGCACGACCAGGCCATCGGCGTAGATGTTGTAGCCCTTGCGGTCGGCCCATTCGATCAGCCAGCGGCGCAACTGCTGCGTCACGTGGGGCGCGGAGCCGAAGTCCTCGCCTTGTCGCTCGAAATCCAGTTCAAGCGGCTGCTTCCTGAGTTGCTCCAGGTTTGCGGCCTCGAGCTTGCCGTGACGCACCATCTGGGCCAGCACGATGTTGCGCCGCTGCAGTGAACGCTCGGGGTTCTGCACCGGGTTGTAGTAGCTCGTGCCCTTGAGCATGCCGATCAGGGTGGCGCTTTCCAGCACTTCGAGATCGCCGGCCGACTTGTCGAAATAGGTGCGCGCCGCCATCTCGATGCCGTACGCGTTGTAGAGGAAGGGAACGGTGTTGAGGTAGATCTCCAGGATCTCGTTCTTGGAGTACACCGATTCGATCTTGATCGCCGTGATGGCCTCCTTGATCTTGCGCTCAATCGTCGGTGCGCGCCCGATCTCTTCAGGATAAAGGTTGCGCGCAAGCTGCTGCGTGATGGTCGAGCCGCCCTGCATCTTGCCGCGCGCGGTCTGAAATGCCGCAGCCAACGTGCGCCGCACGTCGACGCCGCGGTGCTGGAAGAACCGCTGGTCCTCCGTGGCGATCAGTGCGGCCAGCACGTGCGGCGATATCGCGTCGAGCTTGACCCACTCGCGGTTCGTGCGCTTGAACACGGCCAGCTCCTTGCCGTCGGCCGACAGCACGACCGTCGGCTGCTCGACCTTGAAGTTCCTGATGTCGTCGATGGCGGGGGTGGAGGGAATGAGCGCCAACACGTAAGCGACGGCCAGCAACGGCAGCGCCACGAGGGCAAGGAACGGATGGCGTCGCAGCCAGCCCCAGAGGCGGCGCAAGAAGCCGGAAACAGCAGAGGTAACGGGGGCCGGATTCACCCGCGCATCTTCAGCGGTGCGCTACGCTGGTGCTGTAGGACAGTTGCGCGATGGGCAATGCCGTTTGGCGCGTGAAAGGCAGTGGGGGGTACATAGCCCGTTGAATTGACAGCTGGGGTGACTTGAAACCATAATGGTTCCATTATGGAAGGATCGCAACAAATGCCTGCGACATTAACGCTGAAGAATATTCCTGACGCCGTTTATGACCGGCTGAAGTTTTCGGCCGAGGCGCACCGGCGCAGCATGAACAGTGAGGCGATCGTGTGCCTGGAAGCGGTGCTGCTGCCTACGAGGCAGACGACTGCCGAGCGCCTGGCGCGTGCGCGTGAGCTCCGGAACGCCCTGCCGAAGGGAAAGTTCGGAGCGCGCGACATTGACGCGATGAAGCGCGAAGGCCGCTCATGATCGTGGTGGATACGAATGTGCTCGCTTACCTCTATCTCCCCGGCGAGCATACGGCCCGCGCCGAGGCGCTGCTTGAACGAGAGCCGGAATGGATGGCACCGGTTCTCTGGCGCAGCGAATTCCGCAACATTCTCGCCGGCTATATGAGACGTGGGACGCTGACCTTTGACCAGGCGTGCAACATTCAGGATGAGGCGGAAAGCCTGCTCGCGGGTTGCGAGTACGAGGTCGATTCGCGCACTGTCATCGAGCTGGTGCGTGACAGCGATTGCTCGGCATACGACTGTGAATTCGTCGCCTTGGCTGTCAAGCTCGACACCAAGCTGGTCACTATGGACAAGAAGCTGTTGCGAGCATTCCCGAGGCGCGCCGCGACCCTTGCCGCAGACTGATCGCGAAGCTCTAGAACTTCACGTCCAGGCTCACGCCGATCACCCTGCGGGACTCCGGGCCCACGAACTGCATAAACGAGCGGGTATCGCCGGTTGCGAAGGCGATGAGGTTGCCGATTCGGTACGTCGGGCTGAACTTGTCGAACAGGTTTCGGGCGTAGAGAGTCAGCCCCACCTTGTCGTCGGCAGTTCGTATGCCAAACCGGGCGCCGACAATGGTAGTTGCAGGCAGGTTGCGAGCGGGATCGGTTCGATCGAACACCTTCTCGGACGTGTAGAGTTGAGCGTTGGCCAGCGACACGGCCAGCTGCCCGGCGATGAGCATCACTGCGTCCAACCGCTGTGCGTTGAAGGCGGCCCGGCCGAGCCGGTTTTCCAGAAGGAGCATGCCGCGCGCGGGCCCCTGGCTGGTGAGGGGGACCAGCAACAGCGAGCACACGGGCACGCCGGCAAAGTACGGGTCGCGCGCGAACCGGTCGTCCCCGGCTGCGTCGTCGACGATGAGGGCTTCACCGGTGCGCTCCGCATACGCGAAGGCCGACCGCGGCAACAATCCATGTTGCGTGGCCTGCGCCACGGGCATCGATGGCCCTGCGTGCGACAGCAGCCACCACTGTCCTTCGTTGCACGACAGCACCAGGACTTTGGTAGCGCCGCTCAAGGAAGCCAGCACTTTGCTGACGCGGGCGATGAGCCGCTCCAGGCTGGTTTCAGAACTCAGGGCCTGGGACGCCCGCAGCACGCCCACAAGATCCAGTGAGTCCGAAGAGACACCGCCGCTGCCCTTGATGGTGTGGCCAACGCTGCTGCCAAGTTGCGAGGACAGGCTGCGGGCCGGAGCCTGCAGAAAGGGGTGCTCGCGCTGCATGTGATCCACCTTGGCCGTCGCGCCCCACGCCTGGTACTGGTCACGCGCCTTGCCCAACAAGGCGCGGCCCGCGCCCACCAGCCCGCGGGCCAGGTTGAACAAGCCCGCACGTTCGGTGATCAGGGCCCGGTGCCATGGCCGCTGGCGGGCCTCGGCTTCGAGCACGGCCGAATCGAAGTTGGCGGCTGCCTTCCACAGGTCGCCGAGCGCCCATGCCTGCTCTGCCTCCACCAGCCGCAACAGGTGCAGGAAGTTGTAGGGCTGGTCGGCCGCGCGGCTTGCGAGCCAGCTGCGGGAAGACTCCATCTCGCCAATCAGCGGCTCCGATTCGGCTGCGGAAGGATCGCCCTGCTGAAGTTGCCATGCCCGGGCCAGCGCGACGAACAAATGAACGTGCATCACCCTGTACAGGCTGTTGTCGGCACGCTCAGCCTCGGCCATCTCGGCAACGACAGGGACGTGTCGTGCGAGTCCGGCGACGTCACCCCACATCAGCGATTGAAATGCCCGGAAATGGTCGAGCGCGAGCTGGACGTGGGACAGGTGGCCCATCGTTGCCATGAACGCCTGTTCGTTGAACTGCTCATCGTCAAAGCTGTTCGGGGCTTTGGTTTGTCCCCGCAGGAGGCGCAGCATTTGTTGTTCGCACGTGTGCAGCGCGTCGGCGAGGATGTTGCCGGTGCGTCGACTCAGGACGCGGGCCTTTTCAATTTCGGCATCGCAAGTTTCGATGTCAGGCGCGATTTCCAGCAGGTAGAAGTGTTTGGGAATGTCGAGAAAGCATGCAAAGGAAGCGTCTTCGCCGCAAGCCCGGAAGACCTCCGCGCCGTGTATTGCATGCTCCAACGCTTTTTCAAGCGGCTCGAACCAAGGACTCACGCCCATAGCAAACGCAGTTCGCGATGCCGCGGTGCGCACTTCAAACCCACATGTTTCCCCGACCGCAATGACATGGCGTGTGATGTCGTAGGCAGTCCGGTAGTCCCGACGCCGGCTGATCAGCATGCTGCCAAAATTGCAGAGGCAGCCCATCAGGTCCGCAGCCGGGCCGTGTTCGGCCCACAGGCGCTGGGCCTCCAGGAGTACCCACGCGGACGCGTTCCAGTCCCAGGAGTGGTAGGCCGAACCGTGCAGTCGGCCCAGCAGCCTGTAGATGCCCAGCAAGCGTCGGTCCGGCGGCTGCACTCGCGACGAAAGATCCAGCTGGCTTTCCTGCCTGACCCATTCACCCAGTGCATCCAGCCGCTGCTCCCTGTCCGGATCGCTGAAGTCCGGTGGCACGTGCAGCCCCAGTTGGGTCAGCAGGCGCACGCCCAGCGCCATGGCCTCATTCATGCGTCCATGCATGGTGAGACCGCGCATCTGCAGGCAGGTCGGCTCTACAAGATCGAGTGGGTCTTCCGTGCTCGCCTGGATCTTCGCGTAAAGGGGCCCGGCTTCGTCCACACCGCCCAGGCTGTACAGGGCGCGATGGCGCGCCACGTCGATCGCGCGGCGCAGCGCCGCGTCGCCAAGCTCGTCGATGGCCGCCAGCAACCTGTCTGCGGCCGCCAGGTAGCGCTCGGCGAGCATGTAGGTCGCCGCGCTTGCCAGCGCTTGCGCCAACGTGTGGAATAACTGCGCGGCGCGGCGCTGCTCTTCGATTTGATCGAGAAGACCTACGCACGCCAGGTACTGCTGGGCCGCCTCGCCCCCGAAGCCCGGCGCGCTCTCCAGTCGCCGCGCCATCGCCAGGTGGCGCTGGCCGCGCTGCGAATCGTCCATCGCGCCCAGCATCGCCTGTTGCACCCGGTCATGCCGAAAGCGCACGCTGTCCTGTCCGATAGCCGTGTCTGCCACCAGCAGCCCGTCTTCCAGCGGGGGACGCAACCGCGCCCGCAGTTCATCATCACGGAGCCCAACGGCGACGCAAAGCAGTTTGCATTCCACCGCACTGCCCAGACAGCTCATGAACTCCAGCAGTTCACGCGAGGCCGCAGGCAGTCGGCTGATGCGCGCGGCCAGCAGGTCCACCACGTTGCCACGGCCAATGAAGCGGCGCACTTTGTCTTCGTCCCACTGCCAGCCCGACTCTCCCAGGCGGAGGACTGCGTCACCGCGCAACGCGTTGATCATCTCGACCGTGTCGAATGGGTTGCCACCCGTGAGCACGTTCAAGGCTTTGGCCAACTCACGGGCTGGCCCGGACGCAAGCCGCAGCATCTGCCCGGTCAATTCACCCAGGCCGTCCAGGTCGAGGTTCCCAACCGCGATCTGCGAGGGCGGCGGGGTTTGCTGTTGCCACCGCGCAAGCATCGAGGCGAGAACATGATCGGCCTCGACCTCGTCGGACCGATAGGAGCCCACCAGTAGCAAGCCTCTCAACTCGGGGGCTACCATCATGGCTTCGAAAACCCGCAATGAAAAAGCCCCTGCCCATTGCAGGTCGTCCACCACGACGACCAGTGGACACTCCGGGGAAGCTATCGCCCCAATCAAGTCCAGCATGGCTTGCTGAAGTCGCAGCTCGGCCTGCCGGGGGTCATCCACCTCCGACACGTCGTCATGCGGCCCCAAGAGCAACGCAAATTCCGGTGACGCCCGGGTGACCAGCGCCGCATTGCGGCCCACTCTGTGCAGGATGCGCTGGCGCTGGGCTGCCACCGCGTCCCCGGACTGGGCGAGCAGCAGGCGGCCCAACGCCCGCAAAGCCTGCGTCAGGGCGCCCACGGCGGTGCTGTCCCTCTGGTATTGGTCGAATTTGCCCTGGACGAACCAGCCGCCGGCCTTGGCCACAACGGGCCGGAGTTCGTTGATCAGGGCGCTCTTGCCCACGCCCGCAGGGCCGTCGATCAGCACCGTGCGCCGCGTCGTATGCATCGCATCGGCAAAAGCTTCCAGCAACATCGTCCGCTCGGCATCACGGCCTACCAGTTGCGCGGGCGCCGCCAGGCGTGCCGCGAAATCGCGCTCGCCCAGCGCAAAGACGTCGCCCCGTCCTTGTTCGAGCTCGCCGCGCAGCCGCTGCAGATCGTGCAATAGGCCCTCCGCACTCTGGTAGCGCCGCTCCGGTGCTTTGGCCAAAAGTCGCACGATGATGTCCGACAGCCCACGGGGCACACGTGCATCGACTTGCCATGGCGCCACGGGCTCACTCACCAGGTGGTCGTGAATGAGCTGCAGCACATCGGCTTGCTCGAACGGAGGACGGCCCGCGGCCATCTCGTAGAGGGTGGCACCCAGCGCATACAGGCCGGACCGCTGGTCCACCGCACGGCCGGTGCGGCCGGTCTGCTCTGGCGCCATATAGCTCAGAGTGCCGACAAGCTGCCCCTCCGGCTCAACCGGCAGATGGTGTGCGGCGAGCACCGCCAGGTCAAAGTCGATCAACACGGCCTGGTGCGCCGACGACACCAGGATGTTCGCTGGATTGATATCCCGATGGATGACCCCCGCCCGATGAACCTCGGCCAGGGTGCGTGCCAGCTGGCAGGCCAGCGACAGGACCGTGTCGGTGTCGCACTTGCCCGCGTCCAGCACCCGCGCAAGGGTGATTTCGCCGCAATCCCGCAGGGCCAGAACGCCTGCCCCATGTGCGCCCTGGGCCAGTTGCGCGACACCCTCGATGCCTGCGAGCCGCGTCAGCAGGTCTTTCTCGTTGCGCAGCCGCTGCGTCGCATGAGGACCTAAGTATTCCTTCCAAATCAGGCCGCCTGCACCCGAGGCCCCTCCGAAACGAACGATGCGTGTCGACGGGCTTTCATAAAGAGCCTCTCTGGATTGCGCACCGTCGGTGACCGTATCAGACGAAATGGGCATTCCAGGGTGGATTAGGTGAGGCCTCCCCAGATTACTCCAGCTGGACGGGAACCGCAATCGGCCCAAACGCGATCGGCCCAAACGCGATGCTCTACAAGTCCCTTACCCGTGCGGCTCCCGCCACGGCTGCGGTCCCTCGCGCGCCGAAAGGTGCGCATGCCCCGGCAGGTGCGCCCGCAGCGTGTGCAGCTCGCGCTCCAGCTCGTCGATGCGGTTCAGGTACCCCAGCAGCAATGCCACCGCGAAGAGGTCCAGGTCGAAGTCGCGGTACAGGCGTGCGGCCTTGCGCAGGGAAGCGACGCACGCGCCGCTGAAGTGCGGCTCAGCCTCAGACTCGTCCAGCGGCGCCAGCGCGCCGTATTCAACCAGCTCGGCGAGTTGCTCCGGGCTCATGCCGCAGGTGCTGGACAGCTCCGCCGCCGTCAGCGTCACACGCGAATCCAGCCAGGTCACTTGCACTGATTGCGTGCTCACGATGCCTCCCCGGCCGCGACCGCGCGGGGATCGAAGCGCGACGCAGCCGCCATTTCCTTGAACAGCTCCCGCTCGCGGTCGGTCAACGCGGCGGGCACATCGATGTGGACGACGGCGTAAAGGTCGCCGTGGCCACCCCGGCCGTTGGACAGGCCGCGCCCGCGCAGCCTCAGCTTGCGGCCAGAGCGGGTGCCCGGCGGCACCGTCAGCAGCACCGGGCCTTCCAGGGTGGGAACTTCGATCTCGGCGCCAAGTGCTGCTTCCCACGGCGCCAGCGCGAGGTCGAAGTAAAGGTCGTGGCGATCAGCCCTGAACACCGGGTGCGGCGCAAGCGTGATGTGCAGGTAGATGTCGCCGTCGGTCCCGCCGTTGCGGCCCTTGCCGCCCTTGCCGCGCAGCCGCAGCTTCTGGCCCTCGCTCACGCCGGGCGGGATGGTGACTTCCAACGTTCGGTCGCCCCCCGCGTCCGCGAGGTTCAGGCTGAGCGTCGCGCCGCGGTGGGCGTCTTCCAGGCTGATCCGCACCGCGCTTTCATAGTCGCGGCCGTGAACCGGCATGGGGGCGTGGTGGCCGCCACGATGCCGGCGGCCCAGCGCGTCAAGCAGGTCGGCAAGGTCGATGTCCTCGAAGCCCTGCGCGTCCGATGCATATTGATGGGCCCATCCGGGTGGCGGGCGGAACTCCTGGCCTGCGGGCCGCTTGCCAAGCTCGTCGTAGGCGGCGCGCTTTTCCGGGTCCTTCAGCGTGGCGTAGGCCTCGCCGATTTCCTTGAACTTTGCCTCGGCCCCAGTCGATTTGGAAACGTCGGGATGGTGCTGCCGCGCGAGCTTGCGGTAGGCCTTCTTGATCTGTTCGGCGTCCGCGTCACGCGGCACGCCGAGAGCGGCGTAATAGTCCTTGAATTTCATGGATCAACGCCGGGTTGCGAGTGCCTTTCAGTGAACCTGCACCTCGATACGACGCTTCAGGCCGTCCATGTCGATGATGCGAACGTGGCGCTTGTCCACTTCCAGGAAACGCTGGGCCTGGAAAGCGGAGAAGGTGCGGCTCACGGTTTCGAGTTTCATGCCCAGGTAGCTGCCGATTTCGGCGCGGCTCATGCGAAGGTGAAATTCTCGCTCCGAGTAGCCGCGGGCGGCGTAACGTTGCGAAAGGTTCACCAGGAAGGCGGCCAGGCGCTCTTCCGCGTTCATGCTGCCCAGCAGCATCATCAGGCTGTGCTCGCGCATGATCTCGCGGCTCATCAGGCGGGTGATGATGTGCTGCATGCCGATTGGCCGCGAGGTCCGTCAAATGGCTGTAGGGGATCGCGCAAATTTCGGTGTCCTCGAGCGCCATGGTGGCGCTGGCGTGGTGGCCCTGGGCCGCGCCGTCCAGGCCAACCAGCTCGCCGGCGATGTGGAAGCCGCTGACCTGCTCACGGCCGTCGGCCAGCATCAGGCTGGACTTGAGCGTGCCGGCCCGAACGGCGTAGATGAACTGGAACTTGTCGCCTTCACGGTAGAGCGTCTGGCCGGCCAGCACGCGGCGCCGCCCGAACATCAGGCTGTCCAGCCGCTCCACGTCCGGAGTGTTCATGCCGCAAGGCAGGCACAGGTCGCGCAGGTGGCAGCTCGAGCACGATGTCTTGAGCGGCGCGACGGGCGCCAGTTGCCGCGTATGGACGACCGGCATGATGTGCACGGTGCGGGCGGCGGGTTGGGTGGCGGCGGCTGCGGTCATGGTGGTTCCCCTAAAAATTTAATGCGTGTGTTGCGATGCGGTCTGGATCGCGGGTACGAGTTGGTCGAATTCGGTGGTCTTGTCCAGGAAGCGGCACGCGCCTTCGGCGAGGTAGCGCTTGCGGTAGGCTGCGCCGGAGTTGTTGGAAAAGACGATGAAGGCAATGCCGGGGTCGGCCAGGCGCACGGCGCGCAGCACTTCCAGGCCCGATCCGCCTTCCAGCTGAATGTCGAGCACGACGACGTCGGGATGGACGGCCAGGATGCCCTGGATGGAGCTTTGGGGGCTCACGGCCTCGCCGACGATCGACATGGCCTTGGCGGACAACATGGCGGCGACTCGCTCGCGGATCATTGCCGAGTCATCGGCCAGGAAAACCTTAACGGGGAGATTGCTCTGTGGCATGGATGTACTGTCGTCGTTCCGGGCCTTCGGGGATATCGGCGCAGGCTGAATCAGCGGCTCAGCGGAATCCGGTTCGCGGCTACGGGAATGCCGAGGCGGCCTAGGAATAGTCCTAGGCCCGGGAATCAGGCTTGTGCCCCGGCGACCGCCTGCTGGGCGGACACCGTCCCGCCGCCGCGGCGCTCGAACCACGAACCGGCCAGGAACACGGCTACGAGGCTCGCCGCGAGCACCGCGAGGACCAGCGGCTCGGAAACGCCCCAGACCTCGGTGAACGTGTCGCCATCGACGATGCCGCCCATGGCCATCATCGAGCGCATGGCGGGCCCGTAGACGACGGCGAACAGCGCCGTCCCCGCCAGTACGCCGCCCACGAACACCAGGGCGTCGATGCGCCCCGAAACCATGCCGACCACCGAGGTGCCGGGACAATAGCCGCCCACGGCAAAGCCGGCGCCCACCAAGGCGCCGCCAACGGCGGAAGCCATCATCAGAGCCTGCGGCACGGCGATGGTGTCGGGCGCCATCAGGCCGGCGGCGCGCAACAGCCACAAGCCGATGGCCGCGACCACGATCGCCGTGAACATGACCTTGAATACGGCCCAGTCGGTCAACCTGAACTGCGCGCTCAGCTTCACCGGGCTGCCGAAGCCCGCGTTCTCCAGCACATAGCCGAAAAGGGCACCGCATGCCAGGCCCGAGGCCATGGCGCTCATCGTGATGGAGCTCATGTCATACCCCCTTGACCAGCCGGCTGACTACGAGGCCCGTCGCAAAGAAAAGGGCCAGGAACACGAATGCCGAAATACCCAGCGCCGCTGAGCCCGACAACCCCAGGCCGCTGGTGCATCCGCCCGCCACGCGGGCGCCGAAGCCGGCCAGCACCCCGCCGAGCAGCGCCTTGAGAAGGCGCGGCGCGGCGCCGACGCTGCGCGCGCCGTCAAGCTGCACCCGAAAGCGCCCGGCCATGAAGGCGGCCACCGCCGCGCCCAAGGCGAGACCCAGGATTTCCCACGTGATCCACGATCCCATCGGGTTGCCGTCGGCAACGACCGGGCCGAGATAGGCGTTGGCGCGCGTCGCCTCAGGCGCGATCGCGAGGCCGGTGCCGGCAACCACGTGCGTTGCGGCGCCGCTGGCTCCGAGGCCATGGTTCGTGAGAAAGAACGTGAGGAGCAATACCAGCCCGAGCGCGATGCCCGAAACCAGGGGAGGCCAGAAGGCCTTGACGGCGCCATCGCCGCCGGATGTGGGAGTGCGCATCGTGAACCGCCTTTCATGCAACCCGGAAACAACCCGGTGACGGGACGCCACCACAGTGCTTCCGCTGGTCTTGAATGCATTTTGACCATACTCCCCAGGGTATACCCTGATCTACATCAATACTTGTTTGTGCAGTGCAACCAGAATCGGCTCGAAGCCTTCGGAAATAGTCAACGAGAGGTCGATATATGACTGCAACAAGAGATCGGTGGGCGCGGATGGCCGCGCTGGCGGCATGGCTGGCAATCGGCGCGGCCGGACTGGCGTGGGGCGCAGAGGAAGCCAAGCCGCTGAAGCTCAACACCACGGCGGATCATTCCAGGTTCAAGGAGCTGCAACGCGAGTTCAAGACCGGCCCCGAGCTGACGCGCGCCTGCCTGTCCTGCCACACGGAGGCCGCCGGCCAGATCCACCGCACCAAGCACTGGAAGTGGGAATACCTCAATCCCGACACCGGCCAGACACTCGGCAAGAAGACCATCGTCAACAACTTCTGCATCTCGATCGCCTCCAACCAGGCGTCGTGCACCAGTTGCCACGTGGGCTATGGATGGAAGGACGCGAAGTTCGACTTCAGCTCGCAGGAGAACGTGGACTGCGTCGTGTGCCACGACACCACCGGCAACTATCGCAAACCGCCCGGCCTGGCCGGCAATGTCGTGACGGCGGATACCGAGTTTCCCCCGGGGTCGGGCAAGATCATCAAGGGCATCGACCTCACGAAGATCGCGCAGAAGGTCGGCAAGTCAAGCCGGGACACCTGCGGCGCGTGCCACTTCAACGGCGGCGGCGGCGACGGCGTCAAGCACGGCGACCTGGACAGCTCGATGGCGGCCCCTGACAAGGAACTCGACGTGCACATGGACGCCGCGGGCCTGGACTTCACGTGCGCCACCTGCCACAAGACCTCCAGCCACGATGTCGCCGGCAGCCGCTACAGCCCCACGGCCAAGGACGCGAAGGGGGCGCACCTGCGCGGCGCCACCGCAAGCGGCAACCCGGCCACCTGCGTGTCGTGCCACGGCACCGGCCCGCACAAGAGCGAGGCACGCCTGAACGAGCATGCCGCCAAGGTGGCTTGCCAGACCTGCCACATCCCCTCCTTCGCGCGCGGGGGCGTCGCCACCAAGATGAGCTGGGACTGGTCGACCGCGGGCCAGCGCGACGCGAAAGGCCAGCCCATCACGCGCAAGGACGCCAAGGGACGCATTACCTACGAATCCCGCAAGGGCGACTTCACGCTGGCCGAGAACGTGACGCCCGAGTACGCGTGGTTCAACGGCGAGGTGAAGTACACGCTGCTCACGGACAAGATCGAGAAATCCAGCCAGCCAACGCGCATCAACACGCTGGGCGGTAGCGCGGCGGATGGCAAGTCGATGATCTGGCCGATGAAGGTGTTCCGCGGCTCGCAGCCGTACGACGCCGTCAACAAGACGCTGATCACGCCGCACACCGCCGGCAACGACGACACGGGGTTCTGGAAGAACCTGGACTGGGACAAAGCCATCCCGGTCGGCATGAGCGATTCGGGCGCGCCCTACTCCGGCAAGTTCGACTTCATCAAGACGGAGATGTCCTGGCCCATCACGCACATGGTCGCGCCGAAGGAAAAGGCGCTCGGATGCGCCGACTGCCACGCGGCCAATGGCCGGCTCGCCGGGATCGAGGGTGTGTACCTGCCGGGGCGCGACGCCAACGCATGGGTGGACCGGGCAGGCTGGGCACTGGCGTTGCTCGTGCTGGCCGCCACGGCAGCGCACGGCGCGAAGCGCTTTATTTCACGTGGCAATCGGCAAGGAGGCCGGCAATGACACAACGGGTCTATCTCTTCAAGGCGTTCGAGCGCTTCTGGCACTGGTCGCAGGCCGCGCTGGTGATCTTCATGCTGCTCACCGGTTTCGAGATTCACGGCACGTACTCGATCTTCGGCTTCAGGAACGCGGTGGATTACCACACGATCGCCGCCTGGACGCTGGTGGGCTTGTGGGTGTTCGCCATCTTCTGGCACGCCACGACGGGCGAGTGGCGCCACTACATTCCCACCACGGACCGGATCCACGCGATCATGCACTTCTACTCGTCGGGCATCTTCCACGGCGAGCCGCATCCTTTCAAGCCCACGCCGCTGCAAAAGCACAACCCGCTGCAGCGGCTGACGTACCTCGCCATCCTGACTCTCCTCAGTCCCCTGCTCTGGGTCACAGGGTGGCTGTCGCTGTTCCACGCGCAGTGGACGGCCTGGGGCCTGGGTGCCTTGCGACTCGAATGGGTGGCCGTGGCGCACACGGCCGGGGCCTTCCTGATGCTGGCTTTCCTCATTTCCCATCTCTACCTGGCCACCACCGGCCCCCGGCTCACCTCGCAGGTCAGGGCCATGGTCACCGGCTGGGAAGAAGCCCACTGACCTCACCTTTTTGTTTTTCTTCAGGAGTAATCCATGACACAAGCCAAGACACTCATTAACGTCGCGGCATTGATCGTCCTGCTGGGCGCCACGTCAGCGGCGAACGCCTATGACGCCGACTGGAAGCGCGGCCGCGTCTACTATCGCAGCGTTTGCACGACCTGCCACACCGCATCGCCGGTGGGCTCGATCAACCCCAGCACGCGAACCAAGGCCGACTGGGCCTCCTACATGATGCTGGATAAGCACGCCAAGGGTAAGGACGCGGTGAGCAAGTACGTGAGCACAGCTTACCGCGCAAGCATCAAGTCAACCAACAAGGCCGCCGAGAAATTCGCGGCCACGCCGGACAAGGAACTGTCGGAGGACATCAAGGCCTTCCTGGTGCGCGGCGCAAAGGACGGCGAGGCACCGGCCACCTGCAGCTGAGCAGGCCATGAACTTCTGAGGGCAGCAGACCAGGCCCTCAAGGTGTGCTTGCCGCGTACAGATTCTGCGGATGCCGCGCATCGGCGAAGAAGATCCAGCGCTCAGCCAGCAGGCCGGTGAGCTGGACCAGGCCGATGGCGGCCAGGCCGGCGGTGCCGATACGGCCCTGCGTGGCGGACAGCACCGCGATGGGGACGAGGAAGCCCAGCAGCACTCCTGTCCAGCGCATGCCGAGCACGAACGATGCCGTGCGGCCATGCGAGAACTCGCGGTCGTTGAAGGTGCGGGACATCAGGCCTTGCGACGAGCGCACGATGCGCGGATGGCGCACCCCGATCGCGGTCTGCAGCGTCGCCCCGCCCTCCAGCGTGGCGTTGCGCCACAGCTGGCCACTCCGCGTGATGACGCCCACGATGGTCGCGGCCAGCGCGAGCCAGGCCAGGGCAGGCATCACCGCCGGCGCCGTGGCCGCCGCGAGCGCGGCGCCGAACGCAGCGCCCGACGCCAATCCCAGCACGGTGAAATTGAGCGGCGTGAGGGGTGTCGCCCATTCACGGATGGTCTTCACCGCCGCATAGATCATGCCGGTGCAAAGGTACAGCGCCAGAGCGAGCGCCGACGCGACCGCACCCAGCGCGAGCGAAGGCGCGCCCAGCCAGTGCGCCAGGCCCCAGAGCGACACGACCGCCATGAACACCGGCAGCACGATGACCTCGCGCGACAGCCATGAGGTGCGCCACCGCGCCGCGGCGCGCCACCCGCGCAACGGATGACCCAGGTGGAACGCCGCGGCGACCAGGCCCGCGCCGCACAGGGCGAGCACGAGCGCCGCACCGGACACGAACAGTGCCGGGGTCACCGGAACAGCCAGCCCCCATTGCAGGGCCAGCTGAACGCCGAACAGCACCAGCAGCACGCCCTGCCCCGCCCCGGCGAGGGTGGTGAACAGAACCATGGAAAGCGGCGGTCTCATCGTCAATGCTCCCAGTCGGCGTCCAGCGGCTCGCCCTGTGCATGGTCTGGCTCGCGGCCGTCGACGCGCAACGGGTTGTATTCGCGCACGAGCTGCCGCGGGTCGGTGCGGTTCTCGCTTTTTCGCCGCGGCAGGTAGTGGTTGGCAGGCCGGGTGCCGGCTTCCGGCATCAGGGTGTAGCCGCCGCGATCGCGGATCGCGACCGACACCTCAGCCTGCGGATCGTGGACGTCGCCGAAGAGGCGCGCGCGAGTCGGGCAAGCCAGCACGCAGGCCGGCTTGCGCTCTGCCTCGGGCAGGGCCTGGTCGTGGATGCGATCGACGCAGAGCGTGCACTTGGTCATCACCTTGCGCTTCTCGTCGAGTTCGCGCACGCCATAGGGGCAGGCCCAGGTGCAGTAGTTGCAGCCGATGCACTTGTCGTGGTCGACCAGGACGATGCCGTCCTCCTTGCGCTTGTAGCTGGCGCCCGTGGGGCAAACGGGCACGCACGGCGGGTCTTCGCAATGCAGGCAGCTCTTGGGAAAATGCACCGTCTGGGTATGAGGGAACTCGCCGACCTCGAAGGTCAACACGCGGTTGAAAAAGGTGCCGGAAGGGTCAGCGCCATACGGGTTCTCGTCCACCAGGGGTCCCGCGCTGCCGGATGTATTCCACTGCTTGCAGCTGGTCACGCACGCGTGGCAGCCGACGCAGACATTCAGGTCGATGACCAAGGCCAGTTGGGTCACGGCTTGCCTCCCGCGAACCAGGCTCGCCATCGCGACCCGAAGGGCCGCACGCCCGGCAACACCGGCACGCTGTCGAACTGCGGCCACGATTGCCGGGGCTCATCGGGTGCTGCCTTGCGGATGCGCACCCGCACGTCGTACCAGCCGGCCTGGCCGGTTACCGGGTCCGAGTTGGAGACACGCGCCCCGTTCCCCGCCGGAAGCTCCTCGCTGATCAGGTGATTGAGCAGAAAGCCCTTCTCCGATTCATTCGCGTCGTCGGACAGGCCCCACGCGCCCTTGGCCTTGCCGATCGCATTCCAGGTCCACACCGTGCCGGGCTCCACGGCCTCGCTGAACCGGCACACGCAACGCACCTTGCCCCAGGCCGACTCGACCCAGATCCACTCGCCATCGCCGATGCCCTGCGCGTGCGCCGCCTTCGGGTTCACGTACAACTCGTTGTGCGGGTGGATCTGGCGCAGCCAGGCATTCTGCGAGTCCCAGGAGTGGTACATCGCCATGGGCCGCTGCGTCACTGCGGACAGCGGGTATTTGTCAAGGTCGCTGCCCTGCACTTCCAGCGGCGGGTACCAGAAGGGCAGCGGATCGAAATACTGCGACACGCGCTCTCGCAGGCGCTCGGGTGGCTGCCGCCCGGCCGTCTTGCCTTGCGCGGCCAGGCGAAAGCGCTGGACGAATTCCGAATAGATGTGGATGACGATCGGGTCGCAGTCGCGCCGCAGGCCCACGGATTGCGACCACTCGAGATAGCCTCGGTTCCAGTTGCGCATGTAGCGATGGCCGGGCGGCATCGTGTGGTGATGCACGCAGTTGTTGGTGGCGTACATCTCCCACTGTTTCGGGTTGGGCTCGCCGCGCAGCGACTGGCTGCCGTCCTTGCCGCGCCAGCCCGTAAGAAAGCCGATGCCCGAGCCTGGCGCGGTCTGGTAGTTGACGATGAAATCCGGATAGTCGCGATACTTGCGCGCGCCGTCGGGCTGCGTGAAGGCGGGAAATTTCAGTCGCGACGCAAGCTCGATCAGCACTTCCTGGAATGGCTTGCACTGGCCCAGCGGGGGCAACACCGGCACGCGCACCGAGTCGCAGGGCCCGTCGTACTCACTGATAGGCCGGTCCAGCATCGACATCACGTCGTGCCGCTCGAGATAGGTGGTGTCCGGCAAGATCAGGTCCGCGAACGCGGTCATCTCCGACTGGAAGGTGTCGCACACCACCAGGAACGGAATTTTGTATTCACCATGAGCGCCCTTGTCCGCGAGCATGCGCCGCACCTCGCTCGTGTTCATGCTCGAGTTCCACGCCATGTTCGCCATGAAGAGCAGCAGCGTGTCGATGCGATACGGGTCGCCGCGCCAGGCGTTGGTGATCACGTTGTGCATCAGCCCGTGTGCGGACAGCGGGTATTCCCACGAAAAGCCCTTGTCGATGCGCACCGGCTCGCCGGCCGCGTCTACGAACAAGTCCTCGGGCGACTCCAGCCAGCCCAGCGGTGCGCCGTCCAGCGGCGTGTTGGGTTTGACTGCTTCTGGCGTCTTCGGCGGCCGTGCGTTCGGCGGCACGGCGCGCGGGTACGGCGCCTTGTGCCTGAAGCCACCGGGGCGGTCTATCGTACCCAGCAGCGACATCAGGATCGCCAGCGCGCGGATGGTCTGGAAGCCGTTACTGTGTGCGGCCAGGCCACGCATCGCGTGGAAGGCGACCGGGTTGCCCGTGACGCTCTTGTGCTCCTTACCCCACCAGTCGGTCCACGCGATCGGGAGTTCGATCGTCTGGTCGCGCGCCGTCATCCCCATCTCGTGGGCGAGGCGGCGGATCGTCGCCGCCGGGATGCCCGTGATTTCTTCGGCCCACTCCGGCGTGCAGCTGCGCACGCGCTCTTCCAGCAGCTGGAACGCGGGCTTCACGCGCGTGCCGTCCGGCATCTCGAAGCTGCCCAGCAAGGCCGGGTCGGCGCCCTCCGTGTGGTCGGCCACCGGCCGGCCCGTGATACGGTCCCACCAGAGGAAGTTGTGCGGCCGCAGCGGGTTGATCACGTCCCCGTCGGCGTTGCGCATCATCAGCCCGAATTCGTCGGCAGCATCGTCCTGGTTCACCAGCTGGCCGGCGTTGCTGTAGCGCGCCAGGAAGTCGCGGTCGTACAGACCCAACGCCACCAGCTCGTGGATGATCGCCAGCAGCAGCGCACCATCGGTGCCCGGTCGGATCGGCACCCACTCGTCGGCGACGGCCGCGTAACCGGTGCGCACCGGATTGATAGCGACGAACCGTCCGCCGTTGCGCTTGAACTTCGAGATCGCGGTCTTCAGCGGGTTGCTGTGGTGGTCCTCGGCGGTGCCGATCATCACGAACAGCCGGGCGCGATCGAGGTCGGGCCCGCCGAATTCCCAGAACGAGCCGCCGATCGTGTAGATCATCCCCGCGGCCATGTTGACCGAGCAGAAGCCTCCGTGCGCAGCGTAGTTGGGCGTGCCGAACTGCCGCGCGAACAGGCCCGTCAGCGCCTGCATCTGGTCGCGGCCGGTAAAGAGGGCGAACTTCTTCGGGTCGGTGGCCCGAATTTGCGCGAGGCGCTGCTCGAGGATGGCGAATGCCTCGTCCCAGCCGATGGGCTCGAACTCGCCGGCGCCGCGCTCGCTGCCCGGCTTGCGCCGCAGCGGCTGGGTGAGCCGCGCCGGCGAATACTGCTTCATGATCCCCGACGATCCCTTGGCGCAAATGGCGCCCTGGTTCAGCGGGTGATCGGGGTTGCCCTCGATGTAACGCACCTGCGGTCCGTCGCCACTGTCGCGCAGGTGCACGCGGATGCCGCAGCGGCACGCGCACATGTAGCAGGTGGTGGTCTTCACCTCGGTCTTCGCACTCGCGAGCGGTGCGGCAGTGGGATCGTGCAACGGTTTCATCAGACCCGATCCTGCGGCAGCAACGCCGGTCGCGGCACTACCCGCATGGGCTATCGGCGATTACCCATTCCGGTAATAGACGCTTTCGCCGCCTTCCCCGCTAATACGTATCGAATACGCGGCGACCGTCATCGCGCAACAGGAGACAACATGCATTTCGACAAGGAGTTCGACGCATCGGGGCTGGCCTGCCCGATGCCGATCGTCAAGACCAAAAAGGCGCTGGGCGACCTGGCCGCGGGCCAGGTGTTGCGGGTAGTGGCCACCGACCCCGGCTCCGTGTGCGACATGGACGCGTTCGCCGAGCAGGCCGGCCACACGCTGCTCCTTTCCACCACCGAGAACAGCAAGTACGTGTTCTTCCTGCGCAAGGGCTGAGGAACTCACATGGCAACCAAAAAGATGGCGATCATCGCGACCAAGGGCGCGTTGGACATGGCCTACCCGCCGCTGATCCTCGCGTCCACCGCGGCCACGCTCGGCTGGGAAGTGCAGGTGTTCTTCACCTTCTACGGACTGCAGCTGCTGCGCAAGGACCTGAGCGGCATCGCCATCAGCCCCCTGGCCAACCCTGCCATGCCGATGCCGGTGCCGATGCCGGTGGTTGTGTCGATGCTGCCCGGCATGGAGGCGATGGCCACGTCGATGATGAAGGCCAAGATGAAGAAAAAGGGCGTGGCTTCGCTCACCGAGTTGCGCTCGGTGTGCCAGGAAGCCGACGTGAAGTTCATCGCCTGCCAGATGACGGTGGACTTGTTCGATTTCAGCAAGGACGATTTCATCGAGGGCATCGATTACGGCGGCGCCGCGACCTTCATGAAGTTCGCGGGCGAAACCGACGTCTGCCTGTTCATCTGATCGGCCGGGCATAGGACGGGAGTTCACATGGCAACCACGGCGCTCGACCCCTACACCCTGGTCGTCGGCGGCGGCTTCGCGCTGGCATTCGCCTTCGGGCTGGTTGCCGCGCGGACCAACTTCTGCACCATGGGTGCGCTCTCCGACATCGTGAACATGGGCCATTGGAGCCGCATGCGCATGTGGCTGCTGGCCATCGCGGTGGCGATCGCCGGCACATCCCTGCTCGCCTACACGGGCCAGGTTGACCTCTCGAAGTCGGTTCCCCAGCGGCCGGTGATCGCGTGGCTGTCGCTGCTGGTCGGCGGCGGCGTGTTCGGCGTGGGCATGACGCTCGCCGGCGGCTGCGCCAACAAGAACCTTCTGCGCCTGGGCGGCGGCAGCGCCCGCTCGCTGGTCGTGCTGGTGTTCCTGGCGATCGCCTCGTACATGACACTCAAAGGACTGTTCGGGCAGTGGCGCGCCACGCTGCTGGACCCGGTGCGAATTGACCTCGCTGCTTACGGATGGACGGACGCCGGCCTGGCCACCGCCTTGGCGAAAGCCACGGGCATCCCGCCCAAAACGGCACTGACCGCGGTAGCCACGGCCGTTTGCCTGGTACTGGCCGTCTTCGTGTTCAGGGACCGACGCTTTCGCGCCAACACCGCGCAGGTCGCCGGCGGCATTATCCTGGGCACGCTCGTGGCCGCCGGCTGGTACCTGACCGGGCATCTTGGCTACGGCGAGAATCCCGATACGCTGGAAACCGTGTACTTCGCCACCAACACCCGCACGCTGGAATCGCTGAGCTTCGTCGGGCCGCTGGCCTACCTCCTCGAACTGCTGATGCTGTGGACCGACAAGTCGCTGCGCGTCTCCTTCGGCATCGTCACGGTGCTGGGCGTGGTGGCCGGATCGGCGGTGCATGCGTTGTCGACCGGTCATTTCCGCTGGGAAGGCTTTGCCTCGCTCACCGACATGCGCAACCAGCTGGTCGGCGCGGTGATGATGGGCTTCGGTGGCGTCACCGCCATGGGCTGCACCATCGGACAAGGCCTGACCGGCGTCTCCACCCTGTCGATCGGTTCGCTGCTCGCTGTCACCGGCATCGTGGGCGGCTCCCTGGCGACACTGCGCTTCATCGCCTGGCGGGCCGAGCGAGAGCCGGTGCTGTCGACTGCGTAGCGGCCTGGGCCAGCATGCGCAGTGTGCCGGCGGCGGGCGTGGACGGCGAGTGGTGAATCACCAACCAACGCAGGACTCCGGCCAGGCCAGGAGTCTGCGCGGCAGAGGGCCTGTCATCCCGGACTTGGTCCGGGATCCATCGTGGTGACTCATCGGCAGAGCCCGAAGGTAACGACGTGAGCTTCTGATGGTAGATTGACGCGCCACGATGGATGCCGGGTCAAGCCCGGCATGACAACTACGCTCTGCCGCGCAGAGGCCTACAAGTCCCTCGGTCGCACCCGTCGGCGCGGCTCCCACGCGGCCAGCGCGGCAACCAGTGAAGCCCAGGGCAGGTCAGTCAAGCTGCCATGCCGCTCCATCGCCTTACCCACCATTCGATGCACGTCTGGTTCAGCGGGCGCAAGTTCATGTCGCAGGGCCACGAGGCCGCCGCATTGCAGGCGCAGGCTCTGGACGTGCGTGAGCGGGCGCGAGGGCGGAGGCAATTTCAGCGCGAAGCGTGCGCGCTCATGGAGCAGCGCCGCCAGCGTGCCGCAGTTGATGCGAGCCACCGGTGACGTGCACTCGAGCAGGTCGCGCTCGCCAATCGAACGCCTGTGAACGAGCTCGCAGTTGGCCGTGTGGGCCTGCAGGGCTTTGGCGAAGACGCAGGCGTGCCCGGTTTCGCAACAGCCCGTGAATCCCGTGACCTCGTCCATGGCCCGCCTCGTATCAGTCGTCGCCGTCCGGAGGTGCTTCGCGCACCTGCAGCAGCATGTCTTCGGCGGCCAGTGGGTTGTCCGCGAACATCACCTTGATGCGGTCACCGGGCCGTCCGGCCTGCGCAGCCCGCAGGGACTTGGCGTGCACCGATGCTTCCTTGAAAGCGGGGAACTCGGCCAACTTCTCGAGCTGGGCGAAGGGCTTCACTGCGAACACGTAATAGGGCATGGTTGGCTTCAGACGTAATGTTTGGTCAAGCTGCGCCGGCCGGGCACGGCCTTCTGGATGACGACGCCGTGCACCGCCGATAAATCCGGCAGCGACAGATCCACCAGGCCGGCGCGCGGGTTGAGCGCACGCAGGCACCAGCCCTCGCCGCGCCGCGCCAGCTGGCGGAAGATCCACTCGCTGCGCAGTTGCGCCAGCACGAAGCTGCCGTCCTTCAGTGCACCATCCGGCTCGACGATGATCATGTCGCCCTCGTTGAATTCGGGCGCCATGTCGTCGCCGAGCACGCGCAGGGCGAAGGATTCGCCGCCGCTGCAGCCCGCGTCCTCCTGGTCGGCGCCGGCCGGCGCGGGGGTGTTAAAGCCACAAGTCATTCGAAGGCCTCCACGTGGATTTGCGCCATAGGCACGCCCGAGCCGGCGAGCTCGGCCACCAGCGTCTCCGCAAAGCGCTGCGGCCCCGCGATGTAGAACGCGCAGTCGATATCGAACAGGTCGGCGCGCATCGCGGCGGCGATCTGCAGCGCGCCGGCCACTTCGTCGCTGTCGGTGGACAGCGTGTATTCGAATGGGTCCAGCGCCTCGGACCAGGCGCGGCACTGGTTGGCCATGAAGTGGCCGTCCGGCCGCGTGGCCAGCCAAAACAGGGAGACCGAGGGCGCCGCATCGAGCGACAGCGCGTGTTCGATCAGGCTCTTGACCGGTGCGAAGCCCGTGTCGCAGGCAGCAAACACCAGCGGCAGGCTGCCTTCGGCGAGCGAGAACTGCCCGTGCGGTCCCCAGATCGTGACGGGATCGCCGACCGTGAGCGCCCCGCCGAAAAGGCGCGCGGCCAGCGGGTCCGCGTCGTCGCGCGGTACGAAGAAATGCAGGTTGCGGTCGTCGCAGGGGCAACTCGCCACGGCCAGCTGCGTGCGCACGCCATCGCCCGCGTCCAGGCCCAACGTGACCGACTGGCCCGCAAGAAAGCGAAGGCGCTGGCTGCGCGGCGTCTGCAGGTGCAGCAGCATCGTGTCCTGCGCCAGCGGGCGGATCGCGCGCACAGCGGCCACGATCTGCTGCTGCGGGATATCGGCCGGGCCTGCCGCTTCCAGCGTTTCAAGCGTGAGCTCGCTGCTCGCGGCCGTATGAGCACAGGCCAGCACGTAACCCTGCGCCCGCTCGGTCTCGGAGAGCGCGTAGTCGGTGTGATGGATGCGGGCCACTTCGCCGGACGTCACCCGCACCTTGCACATGCCGCAGGTGCCGTTGCCGCAACCGTAGTTCAGGTGCAGGCCCGCCCGGACACCCGCCTGCAGTAGCGAGTCGTGTCCTTCCACGGCGAATTGGTGTCCGGTGGGCCGTACGGTCACAAGCGCCGTCATTACTTTAAGCAAGTCGTCCATGATGTCGAGTGCATCCGCGGGTTCAGTGGCCAGCACACTTGCAAGGCCGTCGTCGAGGCGGCGCTGCAGGTCGTCGAGCGCGCCGGCATCGGCCTGCGGCTGTCCGCGCAGTTCGAGCATGCGGTCCCGCAGCGCGATCACCAGCGCGTGGTAGCGCTGCAGGTGGTGGCGCACGTCGGCCAGTTCCTGGCTCTGGCGGAACATGCGCTGGGCCAGCACCTCCTGGCTGGGCAGCAGCCGCTCGCGCACACGGCGGCCAAAGGATTCGTCGCGGATCTGCGCGACCCGCTCGGCCATGCCCGACACCTCGAGCTTCGCCTGCGGGTAGAGCGCCAGCAGCGCCTCCGTCGACACCAGGCCGTCGGTCAGTTCGATCTCGCCCAGGCGCACGCGTTGCTGGAGCACGCCCCGCGGCACCTCCACCAACTGCGCGGCGCGCCAGATCGTTACCCATTGCGCCACGGCTCCTCCTCGGGCGCGACCCGGTCCAGGAAGCGGGCGCGCAGCAGCAGGCGCGGCTGCAGCGAGTTATCGTGGAACGCGCTGCGATCGTGCAGCACGTTGTGGCCGACCACGCCCATGCCTGCCTGCAGGCGCACGCGGAACATACCGGGAAAGCCCGGGTCGCACAGCAGCGCTTCGAGCCGGGCGACGGCGGCGCGCGTCGGCGCATCGTTTTTCCACTCGATGGAACGGGTGCGCGCCGTGTAGCGCATGTGCATCCCGCCATCCGCATCCACGGCAAACACCGGCCCGGTTTGCGCCGCCCGCGCGACGCCATTCTCGTCGGTGCGCTCGGGAATAGTCATCGCATCGGGCTGCATGAGCGCGCGCACGTGGGCCGGCGAGATGTCTCGCAGCGCGATGTAGGCCAGTTCGTGGTCGAGCAGCGTATTGTCTCCGCCGCGCATGGCGGGGCGGACGCAGTGCAGGATCATCCCGCGGATGCGCCGCTGCTGCGGGTGGTAATAGCCATCCGTATGCCAGCGGATCGGCAGGTCGGTGTAGGGAATGAACCCGCCGTGGCCGTCGGCCTGGCCGGAGACGGTGATGCGCGAGATGCCATCCTCGTCAGCCAGCCAGTTCGCGTCGAGCCGGCGCAGGCCAAGCTGCGCGCCCAGGAGTCGCGGAAGCGCGCGGTCGTCCACGCCGTGCGCGGAGCGGTACAGCGCAAAGCCGCAGCGCTCGATTCGCCTCTGCAAGGCTTTCAGTTCGGCGGGAGCCAGTTCTCGCGCATCGCCCACATCGACCATCAGCTCCTCGATGCGGGCAGGGCGGCACGCAAGCTTCCAGTCGCGCCAGCGGCGATAGGTCACGGCGTCCTCGAGGTCGAACGGGCTGGCCGCAAGGCGGCAGTGGCGTTCCGGTGCTGCGACTTCCATGTGTCAGTCTCCCGTAGTTCCACTGCGCCGCGCGCGCCGCGCCGCGGGCTCGAACAGGTCGCGCATGCTCCGCTGCACCATCGCGACGGCCTCAGGCGCCTCCGCGGCCATGACCTGGTCGAGCACCCATCGGCGGTCCTTCTCCGGCAGCGCTGGCTCCAGCCGCCGGCCGAGGTATCGCAGGAAGCCGAAGTCGGGATTGAAGCCGGTGTCACCGGCGGGAAGGCTTGGGTCCGCGCCGAACTCGGCGTAGTGGCTCGTGACCTCGTTGATGAGATCGATAAAGGTGTCGGCGTGCGAGGGCTCGCCGGGGGCGGTCGGCCCCAGCAGGTCATCTTCGTTGTCCTGCAGGATGCGCGCGAGGTGATGCACCAGGGCAGCAGTGAAGGCCAGCCGCTGCGTGGCGTCCAGCCGTGCATGGGCGATCCGGTCCGTCACCGCGACCAGGAACACCAGCACCTCACGCAGGAAGGCGAAGTACGGCGTGCCGACTTCCACGTCGAACCCGGCGCGGCGCATGCGGTCCAGCGTGTGGCGCGCCACACGCCACACGATGAAGGCCATCGCGCTGGCTTGCTGCTCCGCGCTCTTCGCGGGCCCGGCGCGGAACCACTGGCTCTTCAAGCGCGGCGTGGGAGGCGGTGTGTGGACACGCATGGTGCGGCCTTCCGCGGATCAGTAGCCGCCCTTGCCCAGCGGCTGCGGCAAGCCCGCGATCTTTGCGCCCTGCTTGGCGGGCCCGAGGGGGCACAGGTCGTACAGCGCCTTGCTGTCGCAGCCGGGCAGCACGGAGGCCATGTCCTTGAGCATGACGCGGAAGTTGGGCGTGTGGCCGTGCTCGCGGTACTGTTCGCGCATGTAATTGACGATCGCCCAATGACCGTCGGTCAGTTCGATGCCTTCGGCGGCCGCGATGACCCGCACCACCTCGTCACGCCAATCGGGCTCCAGCAGGTAGCCCTGGTCGTCGGTCTCCAGTTCCTGCCCGTCGACGATGTAGCTCATGGAAGCAAGCTCCTGGTGTGTGATGAAATCATTCGGGTGCGCCCACGGCGGCGGCGGACTTGTGCCCGACGAACAGGCCGCAGCCCAGGCGCCGGTGGCCGCCGACACCGGCCTCCAGCATGGTCAGTGAGTGCTGGGGTGATAGGCCGTCCAGCATCAGGCTGTAGCCCGCCAGCCGACCACCCTCCAGCCGGTGGCGCAGGCCGCAGATCGCGCGGCACTGCACACCGAGGCTTTCCAGCTCGGTGTTCACTGCCTGCATGAAGAGAATCTCGTCATCGCCGCCGGCGACCACATGCGCGAACAGCGTGGCGTGGTGCCGCAGTTCGCGCTGCTGCGCGGCGCCCACTCGCAAGCGGTGTCCGGCAAGGGACAGCTCGGACGCGAAACCATCGCGTCATTGCCACCATTGCGCACGAGGTTGAGCCGGTGCACGCCCGCCATGGGCGAGTCCGCCAGCCACGGCAGCGCGCGATCCAGCGCCTCGGCCAAGGCGAATCGGTAATCGCCGGGCAACGTATCGCCCTCCACCGGGAAGGCCACGTCGATCATGGTTGCGGGGCGCGCGTTCACGGTGCTACTCCTGCGGCTGCGAGCCGGCCCACGCCAGCAGGGCCTGGCCCCATTCGCGCGCGGTGATCGGGTCGATGTCGAACACGGTGAAGCGGCTGCCTTCGCGGATGCGGGTGCGCAGCAGGCTCATGCCGCCGGCGTCATGGTCGAGCTGTTGCAGCTCGATCTCCTGCCGGCCCAGGGGCGCGCGCAACTTGGCAATGGATTTCAGGCTTGTCATCCGGGGCTTTCCAAGCTGGCATTGAGCGCGAGCAGGCGCCATCGCGTCCATACCCGGTACGGGTGGCCGTCGAATACCCCATCCGGGTAGTGCCCTCCCAATCAACGAGGGTGATAGCGCGGGCGTCGCTGCAAGGCGACCATTCGCCCATTCCAGCGCTCACTGACCCAGGAGACAAGCCCATGGCCAAGAAGCCCTACGACACGCCGATGCTCGACCAGCTGGAGAGCGGCCCCTGGCCGAGCTTCGTCACCGGCCTGAAGCGGCTGGCCAAGGACAGCGACTACATGGCCGACCTGATGGGCCAGCTCGAGACCTCGTACCGCACTAAGAAGGGCTACTGGAAGGGCGGCACGGTCGGCGTCTTCGGCTACGGCGGCGGCGTGATTCCGCGCTTCACCGAGCTGAAGGATGAAAACGACAAGCCGGTCTTTCCCGACGCGGCCGAGTTCCACACCCTGCGCGTGCAGCCGCCGCCGGGCATGCACTACACCAGCGACGTGCTGCGCAAGATGTGCGACATCTGGGAGGAGCACGGCTCGGGCCTGATCGCCTTCCACGGCCAGTCGGGCGACATCATGTTCCAGGGCGCCAAGAGCGACAAGGTGCAGGACGCCTTCGACGCGCTCAACGAGCTGGGCTTCGACCTGGGCGGCGCGGGACCGGCGGTGCGCACATCGATGAGCTGCGTGGGCGCCGCGCGCTGCGAGCAGAGCTGCTACGACGAGGGCCGCGCCCACCGCACGGTGATCAACACCTTCGTGGATGACATTCACCGACCCGCCCTGCCCTACAAGTTCAAGTTCAAGTTCTCGGGCTGCCCGAACGATTGCATGAACTCCATCCAGCGCGCCGACATGGCCGTGATCGGCACTTGGCGCGACAACATGCGCTCTGACGAAACACTGGCGCGCAAGTGGTTCGACAAGCACGGCATGAACGAGCTGGTGAACGACGTCGTCACCCGCTGCCCCACCAAGGCCATCATGCTCAAGGAAGTCAAGGACCTGAAGGACGGCCCGAAGAAGACCTGCGTGAAGCTGAGCGACACGCACGGGCTGGAGATCGACAACGGCGACTGCGTCCGCTGCATGCACTGCATCAACGTCATGACCGGCGCCCTGGCCCATGGCACGGACACCGGCGCGACCATCCTGATCGGCGGCAAGCGCACGCTCAAGATCGGCGACCTGATGGGCACGGTGGTAGTGCCGTTCATGCCGCTGAAAACCGACGAGGACTTCGCGGCGCTGGTCGACCTGGGCCAGCGGGTGATCGACTTCTTCGCCGAGAACGCACTGGAGCACGAGCGCACCGGCGAAATGATCGAGCGCATCGGCCTGGTGAATTTCCTGGAAGGCGTCGGTATCGAGATCGACCCGAACATGGTGTCCACGCCCCGGACCAATCCCTACGTCCGCACCGATGGGTGGGACGACGAAGTGGCACGCATCAACGCCAAGAAGGCCGCGGCCTGACACCGCATACCGAAGGACAAGCGACATGGCCCAAGCTCACCGCACCCCCATCGAAAGCGGCTGCCCGGACAACAAGCAGTACATGCATCCGGCGCTGCTGAAGAACTACGGCAACTGGCGCTACCACGACCGGCCCCGGCCCGGCGTGCTGCACCATGTCTCGCACACCGGTGACGAAGTCTGGTCGGTGCGCGCCGGCACGCAGCGCCAGATGGATGTGCACACGATCCGCAAGCTGTGCGACATCGCCGACACCTACGCCGAGGGCCACGTGCGCTTCACCATCCGCTCGAACATCGAGTTCATTGTGAGCGACCCCAACAAGGTCGCCCCGCTCGTCGAGGCGCTCACCAGCAACGGCTTCCCGGTGGGCGGCACGGGCAACTCGGTGTCGATGATCGCGCATACCCAGGGCTGGCTGCACTGCGACATTCCCGGTACCGACGCCTCGGGCGCGGTGAAGGCGCTGATGGACGACCTGTACACCGAGTTCATCCGCGAGGACATGCCCAACCGCGTGCACCTGTCCACCTCCTGCTGCGAGATCAATTGCGGCGGCCAGGCCGACATCGCGATCATCGTGCAGCACACCAAGCCGCCCAAGATCAACCACGACCTGGTGGCCAATGTCTGCGAGCGCCCGGCCGTGGTGGCGCGCTGCCCGGTGGCCGCGATCCGCCCCGCGCTCGTCAACGGCAAGCCGTCGCTCGAGGTCGACGAGAAGAAGTGCATGTGCTGCGGCGCCTGCTACGCGCCCTGCCCGCCGATGCAGATCAACGACCCGGAATACACGAAGCTCGCGATCTGGGTGGGCGGCAAGAACTCCAACGCCCGCGGCAAGCCAACGTTCATGAAGATGGTGGCCTCGGGCCTGCCCAACAACCCGCCGCGCTGGCCCGAAGTCTCGGCCATGGTCAAGAAGATCCTCTACACCTACAAGGAAGACGCGCGCTCCTGGGAGCGGCTGTCGGACTGGGTGGAGCGAATCGGCTGGCCCCAGTTCTTCGAGAAGTGCGACCTGCCCTTCACCAAGTACCTGATCGACGACTGGCGCGGCTCGCGCGCCAGCCTGAACGCGTCGGCCCACATCCGCTTCTAAACCCGCCAGCCGAACTATGAAACTCGCTTTGATGGTCAGCGCCGGCCCCTACACCTACCAGGCCGCCGACACCGCCTACCAGTTCGCCGCCGCGGCGGTGGCCAAGGGGCATGAGGTGATGCGCGTCTTTTTCTATCACGACGGCGTGTACAACTCGACGCGCCTGACCGAGCCGCCGCAGGACGACCGGCACATCGTCAACCGCTGGTCGGCGCTGGCGGCAGCGAACAAGATCGACCTGGTCGTCTGCGTCGCCGCGGCGCTGCGCCGCGGCATCAAGGACGAAGTGCTGGCGCCGGGCTTTCGCATCTCGGGCCTGGGGCAGCTGGTGGATGGCGGCATCAAGGCCAACCGCCTGGTGACGTTTGGAGCCTGACGATGAAGAAGTTCATGTTCGTCAACCGCAAGGCCCCTTACGGGACGATCCACGCGCTCGAAAGCCTGGAGGTCGTGCTGATCGCCGCCACGTTCGACCAGGACTGCAGCCTCGTCTTCATCGACGACGGCGTGTACGAACTGGTCAAGGGCCAGGACACCAAGGCCATCGGCATGAAGAACTTCTCGCCGACCTACCGCGCGCTCGAAGGCTATGACATCGAGAAGCTCTACGTCGACGAGGAGTCGATGCAAGCGCGCGGGCTCGATGAGGACGACCTGCTGGTACCCGTGCAGGTGCTGTCGACCTCGGCCATGGCGGCCCTGATGGCCGACCAGGACGTGATCCTTTCCTTCTGACCGCCATGCTGCACATCGTCAACAAATCCCACGAACAGAGCCGCTGCCTGCACAGCTGCCTGCGCTTCGCATCACCCGGTCACGCGCTGCTGCTGACCGAGGATGCCGTGTATGCCGCCACCGAGGCTGGCGCCGGCGCCAGCGGCGTCGCCGAAGCCGCCCTGCGGCTGAATATCTTCGCCCTTCGGCCCGATCTCGAGGCACGCGGCATGGCCGCCAAGCTCGCAGCGGGCGTGACTGCGATCGATTACGCGGGGTTCGTCGACCTGGTCGCCGAGCACCCGACTTCCCAAACCTGGCTTTGAACCCGAGGAACACCATGGCCATCGAAATCAACGACACCACTTACGAAACCGACGAGGAAGGCTACCTGGTCAACCTCGCCGACTGGAACGAGGACATCGCCAACGCGATCGCCGCGCTGGAGAACGTGGAGCTCTCGCCCAACCACTGGGAGGTGGTCAACTTCCTGCGCGAGTACTACGCCGAATACCAGATCGCCCCGGCCGTGCGCGTGCTGACCAAGGCGATCGGCAAGCAGCTCGGCCCGGACAAGGGCAACAGCAAGTACCTGTACGAGCTGTTCCCCTACGGGCCGGCCAAGCAGGCCTGCAAGATTGCCGGCCTGCCCAAGCCCACGGGCTGTGTCTAGGCGCCACCATGCCGGCGCTCGCCCTCGCCTACGCGGCACTCTTCTACGCCGCCACGGCCGTCCTGGTCGTTGGCGTGGCGTTGAAGATCCGCAGCTACTGGGTGACGCCGGCGCCACTGAAGATCCCCACCACGCCGGCGCCGACTACCCATGGCGGCGTTGCCCTGCGACTGGCGCGTGAGGTGGTGTTCTTCGAGAGCCTCTTCAAGTCCAGCAAGTGGACCTGGATTTTCGGCTGGATGTTCCACGCCGCGCTGTTGCTGGTGCTGCTGCGCCACCTGCGCTATTTCCAGCAGCCGGTGTGGACCCCGGTAGCGCTGATCCAGCCCTTCGGCACCTATGCGGGGTTCGCCATGGTGGCCGGGCTGGCGGGGCTGTGGGCGCGGCGATGGCTCGTGGACCGCGTGCGCTACATCTCCACGCCCTCCGACCACCTGCACCTGGCGCTGCTGCTGGCCATCGGGCTCACGGGCCTGGGCATGCGCTTCGTGCGCCACACCGACATCGTGGCCGTGAAAGCCTTCATGCTGGGGCTGATGCGCTTTGACATCCAACCGCTGCCGGCGGACCCGGTGCTGCTGGTCCACTTGGCGCTCGTGGCCCTGCTGATGCTGATCTTCCCGATCAGCAAGTTGCTGCACGCGCCCGGCCTGTTCTTCAGCCCCACTCGCAACCAGAGCGACAACGCCCGCGAGGGCCGACACGTCGCGGCCTGGGCCGCGGCGCTCGAAAAGTAACACGAGCATCCCGCCCATGGCCACCGCCGCCTTTGAGACACCCAAGCTCAAGCCATACCCGGTCATCCCACTCGTGGCCGAGGGCGCGATGGCGCGCAGCAAGCCGTACGTTGCCTCGCCGGCCATCCAGGCGGCCATTGGCTTCCCCGGCGAACTCGCCGAAGGCTGGGAACAGCGCGCCGTCGCCAAGATGGGCGAGCTGCTGGGCAAGTACCGCAGCCTGCGCGTGTACATGGATGCCTGCGTGCACTGCGGCGCCTGCTCGGACAAGTGCCATTACTTCCTGGGGACCGGCGATCCGAAGAACATGCCGGTCGCGCGGCAGGACCTGATGCGCGCGGTGTACCGCCGCTACTTTACTTTCGCGGGCAAGCACTTCCCCAAGCTGGTCGGTGCCGTGGACATGACGAAGGACATGCTCGACCAGTGGTGGAGCTACTACAACCAGTGCTCCGAGTGCCGGCGCTGCTCGGTGTTCTGCCCTTACGGCATCGACACCGCGGAAATCACGATGGCCGCGCGCGAGATCATGGATTCGGTCGGCCTGGGCCAGAAGTACGCCAACGAGATCATCGGCAAGGTGCATCGCATCGGCAACAACCTGGGCATCCCCGAGCCGGCGCTGGCCGACACTCTGCTCGGGTTGGAAGAAGACACCAAGGAAGAGACCGGCATCGACGTGCGCTTCCCGCTGGACGTGGAAGGCGCTGAGGTGCTGCTGGTGACGCCCTCGGCCGACTTCTTCTCGGAGCCGCACGTGGAAAGCCTGATCGGCTACGCCAAGGTGTTCCACGCGGCGGGCATCAGCTGGACGCTCAGTTCAAAGGCCTCCGAGGCCGGCAACTTCGGCCTGTTCATCGGCAACTACGAGCAGATGCGCAACATCTCCATGCGGGTCAAGGAAGCCGCGCAGGAGCTGGGTGTCAGGCGCATCGTGGTCGGTGAATGCGGCCATGCCTGGCGCGTGGCCTACAGCTTCTGGAACACGCTGATCGGGCCCTTCGACTGGCTCGATGCACGCTACCCGGTGCCCCAGCACATCTGCGAACTCACCTACGACCTCATCCAGCAGGGTGCACTGCGTTTCGACAAGGAAAGGAACGACGACCGCATCATCACATTCCACGATTCGTGCAACGTCGCGCGCGCCTCCCGCATGGGCAACATGCCCGGCGGCCAGTTCGTCATCCCGCGCGAGATCATCAAGGCGGTGGCGAACCGGTTCCACGACATGGCGCCGGAAACCATCCACGAGAGCACCTTCTGCTGCGGCGGCGGCGGCGGCCTGCTCACCGACGACCTGATGGAGCTGCGCGTCAAGGGCGCGCTGCCCCGCATGGAAGCGCTCAAGAACGTCGTCGACCAACACGGCGTGAATTTCATGGCCACGATCTGCGCGATCTGCAAGGCGCAGTTCAGCAAGGTGCTGCCCTACTACGGCTTCGACATGAGCATGGTCGGGGGCGTGCACCAGCTGGTCGGCAAGGCGATTCGGCTCGGCGAGCCGCATTGAATCGGAATCCAGGAGGTCCACCATGGCCCACATCGTCATCCTCGGCGCCGGCATCGGCGGCATGCCCTGCGCGATCGAGATGCGCGACATGCTGCCCAAGCAGCATCGCATCACCGTCGTCAACGCGCTCGACTACTTCCAGTTCGTCCCGTCCAACCCGTGGCTGGCCGTGGGATGGCGCAAGCGCGAAGACGTCGTGATGGACATCAAGCCGATCCTGGAGCGCAAGGGCGTTGGCTTCATTCCCAAGGCGGTGACCCGGATCGACGCGGACGCCAGCCGGCTCGAGCTCGAAGGCGGCGACACGGTGGCCTACGACTACCTCGTGATCACGACCGGCCCGAAGCTCAGCTTTGCGGAAGTGCCCGGCTCGGGCCCGCACGGCGGCCACACGCACTCGGTCTGCGCCGTCGGCCATGCCGAGGCGTTCTGGGACGACTACCAGGAGTTCCTGAAGAACCCGGGCCCGGTCGTCATCGGCGCGATGCCCGGGGCGAGCTGCTTCGGTCCCGCGTACGAGTTCGCCTTCATCCTGGACACCGACCTCAGGCGCCGCAAGCTGCGCAGCAAGGTGCCGATCACTTTCGTGACCAGCGAACCCTACATCGGCCACCTGGGGCTGGGCGGCGTGGGCGACTCCAAGTCGCTGCTTGAATCCGAGATGCGCGGTCACGACATCAAGTGGATCACCAACGCCAAGACGACGAAAGTCGAGCCGGGCAAGATGTTCGTCAAGCAGCTGGACGACCTGGGCAACGTGTTCAAGGAGCATGAGATCGGGTTCAAGCTGTCGATGATGCTGCCGGCGTTCAAGGGCGTCGACGCGGTGGCGGCGGTGCCTAACCTGTGCAACCCGCGCGGCTTCGTCCTCATCGACGAATACCAGCGCAGCAAGGCGTTCAAGAACATCTTCTCGGCCGGCGTGTGCGTTGCGATTCCGCCGGTGGAGGCAACGCCCGTGGCCACGGGTGCGCCCAAGACGGGCTACATGATCGAGACCATGGTGACGGCCATCGTGCACAACATCGCCGACGAGCTGAACGGCAGCACGGCCAGCACCAAGGGCACCTGGAACGCGATCTGCCTGGCCGACATGGGCGACACCGGCGCCGCGTTCGTCGCGCTGCCGCAGATCCCGCCGCGCAACGTGAACTGGTTCAAGAAGGGCAAGTGGGTCCACTACGCCAAGATTGCCTACGAAAAGTACTTCATGCGCAAGCTCAGGACCGGCAACTCCGAGCCGATCTACGAGAAATACATCCTCAAGGCGCTGGGCATCGTGCGCGTGATCAAGCATGGCCAGCCCATCCACGAACAGGAAGTCACCCATGTCCGCCATCCCTGAGAACGTGCAGGCCCGCCCGCTGACTTTCCGCCGTTTCAAGGACGGCGACAGCAAGCCACTGGCGTGGCAGGCCGAGATCTTCGACGCCGACCATTCGCACAAGTGCCCGACCTACGTCCAGAGCACGCCGCCCTGCCAGGGCAGCTGCCCCTCGGGCGAGGACATCCGCGGCTACCTCAACATCGTGCGCGGCATCGAGAAGCCGCCTGCGGGTATGCCTTGGCAGGAATACGCCTGGCGCCGCCTCACCGAGGCCAATCCCCTGCCCTCGGTGATGGGACGTGTCTGTCCGGCGCCTTGCGAATCGGGCTGCAACCGCAATGAAGTCGAGGACTTCGTCGGCATCAATTCCGTGGAGCACTTCCTCGGCGAATGGGCGATCGAGCACAAGCTGTCGTTCCCCAAGCCCGAGCACCCGAGCGGCAAGACGGTGGCGGTGATCGGTGGCGGCCCGGCGGGCCTGTCGGCCGCCTACCAGCTGGCGCGCAAGGGTCACACCGTCACGATCTACGACGAGCGGCCCGAACTGGGCGGCATGATGCGCTACGGCATCCCGGGCTTTCGCACGCCGCGCGCGGTGCTGGACGCGGAGATTCAACGCATCCTCGACCTGGGCGTCACGGCCCGGATGAACTGCCGCATCGGCACCGACATCACGCTGGACCAGCTACGCGCGGAGCACGACGCGGTGTTCTTCACGACGGGCGTATGCGCTTCGTCGGCAAGCGCGTGGTCGTGGTCGGCGGGGGCGACACCTCGATCGACGTCGCCACCGTGGCCCGGCGGCTCGGCCACATCGAGCACGCGCACGAGAGCGACCGGCCCGAGATGGTGATCGCCGGCCATGCCGCGCACGATGCGGCGTCCGTGTCGGCCCGGCAAGGGGCGGAAGTCACGCTGACCTCGATCTTCAACGTCGACAAGATGCAGGCCAACAAGCACGAGATCGAGGCCGCGCTCGGCGAAGGCATCGCGATCCGCGGCGGGCTGGTGCCCGTGGCCGTGGGCCAAGCTGGTCGGCGGGCGGCTGGACATCAAGACCATCGAAGGCACGGAAGAAGACATCGAGGCCGACCTGATCGTCTCCGCGATCGGCCAGGCGGTGGACTTCACCGGGCTGGAAAGCCTGAACAACGGCAAGGGCGGTATCGCCGCCGACAAGAACTACCAGGTGGCCGGACAGCCGGGAATGTTCGTGGGCGGCGACGTGGTTCGACCGCACCTGCTGACCACGGCCATCGGCCATGGCGCCATTGCCGCGGACGGCATCGACCGGCACCTGCGCAGCGAGGCACTGGACAAGCGCCCGAAGATCGACGTGCACAGCTTCGACCTGATGCGCAAGATGGTCGAGAAGGGCCTGCCCACAGCGCCGATCCAGGAGCCAACCCGCGGGACGGACGCCAGCATCGGCGCCGTGCACAACTACGAGAACCGGTCCGACCGCTACGTGATCCCGCACACCGAACTGTTCCTGGGCCACTTTCCGTACACGCCGCGGCACCAGCGCAAGGTGGTTTCGCTCGGCAAGGAAGAGGCGCTGAACAATTTCGAGGAGCGGCTGCTGCCGCTGCTGGAGGCGCAGGCCCAAGCGGAGGCCAAGCGCTGCATGAGCTGCGGCCAGTGTTTCGAGTGCGACAACTGCGTCGTGTACTGCCCGCAGACCGCGGTGTTCAAGGTACCCAAGTCCAAATCGACCACCGGGCGCTACGTGGATACCGACTATTCCAAATGCATCGGCTGCCACATCTGCAAGGACGTCTGCCCGACCGGCTACATCCAGATGGGGTTGGGAGAGTAAGGACGTGGTAGCACGCGGGCTGCTCCTCATGCTCTTGCCTTTCGTTGCGGACATGGCGGCCGCCGGCGACGGGGCGAGCCGCACCCCGCAGCCCGTGATCGAGCGCGCGATCAAGGGGGCACAGTGCGTGGCCGACCCGGCCGTGATGCGCCGCAGCCACATGGATTTCCTCAAGCACCAGCGCGACGACACCGTTCGCGGCGGCATCCGCGGCGCGAAGTTCAGCCTGAAGGCATGCATCGAGTGCCACGCGAGCAAGCAAACGGCAAGCGTCGCCCAGGCCGAGACCAATTTCTGCGTCAGCTGCCACAGCTACACGGCAGTGAAGATCGATTGCTTCGAATGCCACACGCCACGCCAGGCGGCGCGGGTGGCGGCCACTGCCGGGACGCGGCCATGATCAAGCGCGAAGATTCAGCAGCCGTCATCGAAGGCAAGGGCACCAACACGCGGCGCGGCTTCCTGGGCGTGGCCGCCGCCGGCCTGGCCGGTGTGATGCTGGCGCCCGGCATCCGCCTGATCGAGATCGCGCAGGCCGAAGCCCCGCAGGGCGGCGCGAAGTCGACCGTGCGATGGGGCATGCTGATCGACACCACGAAATGCCAGCCCGGCTGCACCGACTGCGTCACGGCCTGCCAGACCGAGAACGGCCTCACGGGCGGCACGCGCCCGACCGACCCGCAGTGGATCCGCAAGATCGAAATCAAGGAGATCAAGACGGGCCGCACGGCCTCGGTGCCCGTGATGTGCCAGCACTGCGCCGAGCCGCCGTGCGTGGACGTCTGCCCCACCGGCGCGTCGTTCAAGCGGGCCGACGGTATCGTGCTGGTGGACCGGCACACGTGCATCGGCTGCCGCTACTGTGTGATGGCCTGTCCGTACAAGGCGCGCTCGTTCGTGCATGAGGACGTCACCGACCAGCAGCCGGATGTGCCGCGCGGCAAGGGCTGCGTGGAAGGCTGCACGATGTGCGTGCACCGCATCGATGCGGGCAACCCCGTCACCGCCTGCGCCGAGGCTTGCAGCAAGGCCGGGCACGACGCCATCCTGTTCGGCGACCTGAACGACCCCTCCAGCGAGATCTCGCGGCGCGTGCGCGAGGTCGCCTCCGTCCAGCTGCGGGCCGACTTGAAGCTGGATCCCGGCGTTCGGTACCAGGGACTCTGACCATGCGCACGCCCTCGCAGGATCGCAACTTCTGGCTGGTGGCCGCGTTCGGGGCGCTGCTCACCGGCGTCGGCCTCGCCGCGGCGCACTTCATGGAGCTGCACGGCCATGCGGTGACGGGCATGACCAACCATGTCGTATGGGGCCTGCCGCACGTGTTCGCCATCTTCATGATCGTGGCCGCGTCGGGCGTGCTGAACGTCGCATCCGTCGGTTCGGTCTTCGGCGAGTCCGCCTACAAGCCGCATGCGCCTCTGTCGGCGCTGCTGTGCATCGCCCTGCTGGCGGGCGGCTTGATGGTGCTGATGCTCGACCTGGGCCGCCCCGACCGGGTGATCGTCGCCGCGACCCACTACAACTTCAAGTCCGTGTTCGCATGGAACGTGTTCCTGTATTCGGGCATGGTGGCGGTGGTGGTGGTCTACCTGTGGACGATGTTCGAGCGCCGGTTCAACGTCCATTCCGGCAAGGCGGGGCTGGCGGCCTTTGTCTGGCGCATCGTGCTTACCACCGGCACCGGTTCCATCTTCGGCTTCCTCGTCGCGCGTCAGGCTTACCAGTCGGCGCTGCTCGCGCCCCTGTTCATCGTCCTGTCACTGGCCTGGGGCACCGCCGTGTTCCTCGGCGTGCAGGCCGTGCTGTCGGCGCGCGGCGGCGTGGAACTGTCTCCCGCGCTGCGGCGGCGGCTCGGCCGGTTGCTTGGCATCTTCACCGCCGCGTCGCTGTACCTGGTCGCCATTTACCACCTCACCAACCTGTACTTCACGCGCCAAGTCACGTTCGAGTCGTTCATCCTGCTCGGCCGTGACGGCGGTGGCGTGTTCGCGTTGCTGTTCTGGGCCGGCTACGTTCTGCTGGGCTCGGCCCTGCCGCTGGTGCTGCTGTTCCACCCGCGGCTGGGCCGCAAGGGCTGCACCATCGCCGCATCGGCACTTGTGGTGCTGGGCGCCTTCGCCTGGCTGTTCGTCTTCATCGTCGGCGGCCAGGCGTTTCCCCTGGAGATCTTCCCCGGCTACGCCGTCCGCAGCAGCTTTGCCGACGGCGAGGTGGCGCGGTATGTCCCTTCCCTGCCCGAGCTGCTGCTGGGCGTGGGCGGCCTCGGCGCCGCTTTCCTGCTGACGACCATCGGCCTGCGCCTGTTCAATTTCCTGCCCACGGAAGACGCGTCTCTGGAAGGTGGCCACTGATGGACAGCCTGCTGGTCTCCGCGGCGCACAAGTCATCCGGCAAAACGACCGTGACGCTGGGCCTGTGCGCCGCGCTGAGCGCGCAAGGCACACGGGTGCAGCCCTTCAAGAAGGGACCGGACTACATCGATCCGATGTGGCTGGGGCAGGCAGCAGGTCGGCCCTGCCAGAACCTCGACGCGTACCTGATGGACGATGAATCGCTGGAACGGTGCTTCACCCAGGCACTGGGCGGCGCCGACATCGCGATCGTCGAAGGCAACAAGGGCCTGTACGACGGCGTGGCGCTGGACGGCAGCAACAGCAGCGCCGCGCTGGCCCGCCGGCTCGCGCTGCCGGTGCTGCTGGTGATCGATGCGCGGGGCATGACCCGCGGGATCGCGCCGCTGCTGCTGGGGTACCAGGCATTCGACCGGGACATCCGCATCGGCGGAGTCATCCTCAACCGTGTCGGCGGTCCCCGCCATGAATCGAAGCTGCGGGCCGTGATCGAGCACTACACCGACCTGCCGGTGCTCGGTGCGGTCGGCCAGGACGACCGGCTTGAAATGTGCGAGCGCCACCTCGGGCTGATGCCGTGCGCCGAGGTGGCCGATGCCTCGGCCCGGGTGCGCGAAATCGGATGCATCATCGGCGCGCAGGTGGACCTGCATCGCGTGCGCGCGCTCGCGGCGTCCTGCGCGGCCGGTTTCGATCCCTCACCGGCGCGCAGCCGCGTGCGCCGTCCCGACGTGCGGATCGCCATTGCGCGCGACCGTGCCTTCGGCTTCTACTACCCGGACGACCTGCAGGCCTTGCAGGCCGCGGGCGCCGAGCTGGTCCCGTTCGACACGCTCCACGACCCGCGCCTGCCAGATGCCGACGCGCTCTTCATCGGCGGCGGCTTCCCCGAAACCTGCATGGAGGCGCTGGAGGCCAACGTGGCGATGCGCGCGAGCGTGCGCGAGGCGATCGAGGACGGGCTGCCGGCGTACGCGGAATGCGGCGGCCTCATGTACATGGCTCGCAGCATCACGTGGCAGGGCCGGACCGCGCGCATGGTCGGCGCGATTCCCGGCGACGCCGTGATGCGAGCCCGCCCCGTCGGGCGCGGCTACGTGCATTTGCAGGAGACCGGCGCGATGCCTTGGGCCGGCGCGGCAGGCAGCGTGCGCGGCCATGAGTTCCACCATTCCAGCCTGGAGAACCTGCCACCGGGGCTGGATTTTGCTTACCGGGTCGAGCGCGGCTACGGCATCGACGGCACGCACGACGGCGTCCTGGTGCACAACCTGCTGGCCTCGTACACGCACCTGCGCAACGGGGCGGGCAGCCAGTGGGCGCCCCGCTTCGTCGCGCACGTGCGCGCCTTGCGGCAAGGCCGCCGGGCGCCTCCCGAAGCTCTGGCCTTGGCCGCTTGAAGGAAAGGACGGCGATGAAGCGCGACATGCAGCGAACCGTGATGGCCGCCGGCCGCGCCATCCCGACCGACAGCGAAGGCTACCTGCTGAACCTGGGCGATTGGTCCGAGGAATTCGCGGTAGCGCTGGCTCGCGAGGAAGGCCTGGAACTCACGCCCGAACACTGGGAAGTCATCCACTTCCTGCGCCGGCACTACCACGAGCATGGCGTGCAGGCCCAGGTGCGCGTGATGATCCGCCACTTCACGCAGGTCTGGGATGCGCGCCGTGGCAGCAACCACCACCTGCACGACCTATTCCCCATCGGCGGCCCGCAAAAGCAAGGCAACCGGCTGGCGGGCCTGCTGCGCACCAAGGGGGAACATTGAAAGGATGCTCATGAACTTCCGCGTCACACCCGCGGCCGCGGGCGAGATCCTGGCCGCGGCCGAACGCAGCGGCGCGCAAGGCATGGCGCTGCGCGTCGCCGCCCGCCCGGTGCAGAACGGCATCGATTACGGCATGGGCTTCGACGATCCGGCGCCCGATGACGACGTCGGCGTCGTGTCCGGACTCACCGTGCTGGTCGGCGGCCCCAGCCGCGAACTGCTGGCGGGCACCGTGTTGGATTTCGTCGAGATCGAGCCCGGCCGGCACGATTTCATCTTCGTTCCGCCGGTGGCCGCCTCGGGCTGCGGTGTCGCCCAGCCAGGCCCCGTGCCCACGGGCGGTTGCGGCAGCGGAGGCTGCGGCGGCTGCAGCCGATGAGCAAGGACCTGCTCGAAAGGAAAACGCCATGAATTCATTCGCCGATGTCCCCGCCATGATCGCGGCCTGCGGCGCCAGCAGCGGCAAGGTCTACCTCGTCGGCGCCGGCCCGGGCGACCCGGAACTGCTGACGCTGCGCGCGGCGCGCCTGCTGGCGCAGGCGCAGGCCGTCGTGTACGACAACCTCGTCGGCCCCGAGGTGCTGGCGCTGATCCACCCCGCCGCGCAAAGAATCTACGTCGGCAAGGAGCGCAGCCGTCACACGATGGCGCAGGAGGACATCAACGCGCTGCTCGTGCGGCTGGCCGGCGAAGGCCTGAGCGTGGTGCGCCTCAAGGGTGGCGATCCGTTCATCTTCGGCCGCGGCGGCGAGGAACTGCAGGTGCTCGCTGCCCATGGCGTGCCCTTCGAGGTGGTGCCCGGCATCACCGCCGCCTGCGGCGCCGCGAGCTACGCGGGCATCCCGCTCACGCACCGCGATTACGCGCAGAGCTGCCTGTTCGTCACCGGCCACCTGAAGGAAGGCGGTGGCGAGATGGATTGGGCGGCGCTGGCCCGCCCCCACCAGACACTGGCGATCTACATGGGCCTGTCGATGTTGCCGTCAATCTGTGTGCGGCTGGTCGAAAGCGGCCTGTCTCCTTGCATGCCCGCCGCGGCCATCGAGCAGGGCACGCTACCAGGCCAGCGCGTGATTGCCGCGACGCTTTCCACACTCGCCGCCGAAGTCGCGGCAGCCGGCCTTCGCTCGCCGTGCCTCACGGTGGTAGGCGAAGTGGTTCGGCTGCGAGACCAGCTCGCCTGGTTCGACGCACCCGCCATGCAGCCGCGCGAATCCAACCTCGCCTTCACGACTGGAGCCTGAAACATGATCCGAAACACCACCGCGATGCTGGCCGCGCTCCTCTGGACCGCGGCCGCGAGCGCGCAAACCCCGGCCCTGGCGGCGATGTCGGCTCCGTGGGCGCAGGCGATGTGCGCGGCGTGGAATGCCGAACCCACGCTTACGACCAAGCTGGTCGAATCGGGTTGGATCAAGAACGACGCCGGCCGCGGCTTCAAGGCCATGCAGATCTACCGGTCGGACTGCGCCGGCAGCGAGCGCATCGAGATGCGCATCGCCCTCAAGGACGACAAGGCGCAGTGCGTATATGCCGGCGCGCCGACGACGAAGACGCTGGAGCGCGGCGCCGACTACCTCATGTGGGCGGATACGCCGCGCTGGCGCGAGATGGGCGCGGGCGAGTACGGCCCGATGAAGGCGATGATGTTCGGCCGGCTGAATTTCGACGGCCCGCGCATGGAGGCGATGGGCAACATGGTGCCCTTCGAGAGCTTCCTGCTGCTGGTGGGGAAGGTGCCCGGCGAATGGAGCGGCTGCCCCTGAACGAGCGTGGGTTTGCGAGCGGTACGTTTCACTCGACGTCCTCGCGGGCAAAATCGCGTGCGGGTGGGCTGTGCCGTTTCACACGCCTGTACCTCGCGCGCAAAGCCGCGTGCGGGTGGGCTGTGCCGCGCGATGATGCGTCCGGCTGCGCCGGCAAACCTGCGATGAGTGGTTTTGCGCGACACAGCCCACCCGCACGCGACTTTGCCGAGACCATGTTGGCACGCCCCCGTTGGAATACCACCACTCTCGCGGCGCGGCGGGCGGTACCCGGCAGAGGCGATTTCTGTGGCGGCGAAGCGGCTCGGCCTGGGGGCGGGCGAGCGAAGCGAGCTACGTAACTGACTCGCCGTAGCTGTTTGAGCGAAGAGCCCGAAGGGCGCGTAGCGAGTTCTACGGCGCCGTCCCCAGGCCGAGACGCTTCGCGAAGTCGTAGCGAAGCGAAGACCGCCACAGTATGAGCCGCTGCCGGGTACCGCCTGCCGCGACGCGAGCGCCCGCCACGATGGATGCCGGATCGAGTCCGGCATGACAAGCTCAGGGGCGCCCGGATCGAGTCCGGCATGACGGGGGTCTTAACGCGCGCTCGACGTGCGCGCCTCCACCGCGAAAACCGCGGCTTCAACACGCGAAGTCAGGTTCAGCTTCGACAGGATGTGGCGTACGTGCAGCTTGACCGTGTCATGGCTGATGTCCAGCGCGCGGGCGATCGTCTTGTTGCTCTCGCCGCGCGCCAGGTGCTCCAGGATCTGCCGCTCGCGGTCGGTGAGCGAGGCCAGCAGGTCCAGCCTCTCCACGCCGGTGCGGCCCGACTGCAACATCTGCGCGAGCTTGAGCGTGAGGGCGGGCGCAACCACCAGTTCGCCCCGCGCGGCGCGGCCGATCGCGGCGATGACGTCTTCCGGCTCCATGTCCTTGAGCAGGTAACCCTTCACGCCCAGGCGCAGCGCGGCCGCCAGGTCGTCCTGCGCGTCGCTCATGGTCAGGATCAGCGCCGGCGTGTCGATACCGGCCGCGCGAAGGCTGCGCAGCAGCGTGAGGCCGTCGGTCTGGGGCATTCGCAGGTCCAGCACCACCAAGTCGGGTCGGTGATCGGACAGCAGGCCGGGCACCTTGGCGGCGTCGCCGGTCGCCGCGGCGACGACCATCCCGCCGCGATGCTGCAGCAGGTCCGTGAGCCCGTTGCGGCACAGCGAGTGGTCGTCGACCAGCACGATCTTGATCGGTGTGCCGGTCATGACGCCGCCTCGGCTGCCTTTGGAATCGGCACTGCCAGCCGGACCTGCGTGCCGCCGGCTGCACGCGGCGTCACCCGCAGTTCGCCATGCAGGCGGCGTGCGCGTTCGGACATGATGTCGATGCCGTAGTGCGCGCCCGCGGCTTCGCCCGTGCCGCGCGGCCGCGGGCCGACCCCATCGTCTTCGACCTTCAGCACCACGCCCGCCAGCGTGGGCTCGATGCTGAGCCAGGCGTGACGCGCTCCCGAATGCCTTTCGATGTTGACCAGTGCCTCCTGGACGATGTGGAAGACGTCCAGCTCCTCGTTTTCGCCCAGCCGCAGGGCGGGCATGCGGTTGGTCAATTGCAGTTCGATCCCGCTGCGCATGCAAAAGCGCTTGGCCAGTGCGTCGAAGGCACGGCCCAGCCCCCGCGGGTCGATCCGCGTGCGGAACTGGGTCACGATCTCCCGCAGGCTGCCGTGCGCTTCGCCGGCGGTTTCGTTGACATCGTCCAGGAATTTCAATGCGCGCTCCTGGTCGTGGGCCAGGATAGCGTCGCGCAGCAGCGGCAGCCGCATCTTGATAAAGGTCAAGTTCTGGGCAACGGAGTCGTGCACTTCCGCGGCCATGGCCTGCCGCTCATGCATGACCGTGGCGCGCATGTTCTCGGCTTCCAGCCGCAGGTTGTCCAGCGCCAGGCCGAGCAGTTCGCCGATGGAGCGAAGCAGCGCAGCGACGTCGGGCGACAGCTCATCCTCGGACGTGAAGAACAGGTTGTAGATGCCGAGCACGCGGCCCTTGTGCACCAGCGGCACCGCCAACACCCGGCGGCAGCTGCTGCCGAAATACTCGCCGCACCGCTTCGAACAGGATTCCAGGTCGGTGGCCCAGACGATCCGCTGTTCATGAGACGCCTCGCCGCAGAAGCCGCAGTGGCTGTCCACCAGCCGCTCGGCCTCGAGAATCTCTGGCGGCAGCCCGAGCGCGCTCACCAGTTCCAGCCGGTCGCCGTGCGGCGACAGCACTCGCACAGCCCCGGCCTGCGCATGCGCCAGCCGCACGATCGGGTCGAGGAAGCGCTGCAGCAAACCGCGCAGGTCGTCCCCGCTGGCGAGGTCGGCCGCGATCCGGGCCAGGATGGCCGAATCGGCTGTGCGAGAAAGGTCCGGTGAAAACACGTGCGTCACGGCTGGTAGATGGGGCCTGGTCTCGTGGACTCAATTGGCGGCTTTGAGATGACTTCGCGATTGTGATCGTTCACCCCGGGCTAAGCCACAAGGGCATCCCCCCTCCCCCGAATGGGTAGGTCGAAATCCCCCGTCCCGGCTATAGACGCCTGCGGCGGCGCTTGCGCTAATACCGAGGAATCAATCGACCGGACGGGGTGTGCCGTCCTTCAACCGGATCGCAATGCGAATCAATCGGCTTCATGTCGGTGCACCGGCAGTGCGCGCAATCTTGCTGGCATTCAGCCTGCTGCCCGCGGCCGCATTTGCGCAAGCAGCTGCGGTGGCCGCCCCAGCCTCATCCACCTGGTGGCTGTGGCCGCTCGGGCTGTTCGCCGCGTGCTTCGTCATGGGCATCATCGCCGTGCCCGCGGGCATCGGCGGGGGCACGCTGTTCGTTCCCATCGTGGGCAGCTTCTTTCCCTTTCACCTGGATTTCGTGCGCGGCGCTGGCCTGATGGTGGCGCTGGCCAGCGCGCTGTCCGCGGGGCCCACCCTGCTGCGCAGCGGCCTGGGCAGCCTGCGCCTGACATTGCCGCTGGCATTGCTGGCCTCGGCCAGTTCGATCGGCGGTGCCGTCATCGGCCTGGCAATGTCGCCGGCCCTGGTGCAAACGCTGCTGGGCTGCGTGGTGCTGGCCATCGTTGTCCTGATGGTGATGTCGCGCCGCTCGGAGTTTCCGGTCGTCGAGCGGCCCGACGCTCTGTCGCAGGCTCTGGGGTTGCATGGCTTCTTCGTCGATGGAGCCTCCGGCCGCACAGTGCACTGGCAGGTCCACCGCACGGTGCCCGGCCTTCTTACCTTCCTGGCCATCGGTGTGCTGGCGGGCATGTTCGGGATCGGCGCGGGATGGGCTAACGTGCCGGCGCTGAATCTGTTGCTGGGCGCCCCGCTCAAGGTCGCCGCGGGGACCTCGGGCGTGGTCTTGTCGCTGGTCGACTCGTCGGCGTCCTGGGTCTACCTGCATCGTGGCGCCGTGCTGCCGATGATCGCGGTGCCGTCGGTGCTCGGGATGATGCTCGGGGCGCGCCTGGGCGTTCGACTGCTCGACCGGCTGGATGGCCGAGTGATCCGCAGTATGGTCATCGGCGTGTTGCTGTTCGCGGGGCTGCGCTCGCTGCTCAAGGGCACGGGCCTGTGGGCCTGACGGGAGTGCCGATGCCGAACCACGAGCACGCCAGCCAGTCACCGCCGCAGCTACGCTATGCGCTCCTGGTCGAATGGGGCACACGCATCGGCCTCCTGGTGCTGTCCCTGAGTTTCATCGCCTACGCCAGCGGACTGGTGCCTGCGCACGTGCCGCTGGAACGCCTGCCGCAACTGTGGACCCAACCCGTGGGCGATTACGTGGCGGCCACCGGCACGCCCACCGGCTGGGCGTGGCTGCAGCTGCTGCATCGCAGCGACGTGCTGGGGCTTGCCGGCATCGCAATCCTGTCGGTCAGCTCGGTCGTGGGACTGCTGGCGCTGGTGCCGATGTACGCGGCGCTGCGCGACCGCAGTTTCGTCGTGCTCTGCCTGCTGCAGGCGCTGGTGGTCCTGGTCGCGGCCTCCGGCCTGCTGTCCGGAGGACATTGACCATGAGCGACGCGCTTGATTACCTGATCAAGGCCCGGCCCGATGCGGTCGGCCACTACTTCGCCTTCCTCAAGGCCTGCGGCAAACACCTGGACCCGAAGACCCGCAGCCTGATCTCGGTCATCACGAAGGTCGATGCGCAGACCGAGCGGGGTTTCCGTCAATACCTGGGCCGTGCGCTGCGGGAAGGCTGCACGCCGATGGAGATCCTGGACGCGTTGCTGATGGCCTTTCCCACGCTGGGCCTGGCCAAGATCGTCTGGGCGGTCGACATCATCCTGGCGATGGACCTGCCGGGCTTCCGGCCCGAAGCGCTCGCCGGCAACGGCGAATGGCACGACCTGGGCGCGACCCGCTCAGTGAAGGCCGGTGTGGCGCGGCGCGTCGAATGCGACGGCCGCGCCCTCTTCGTCTATCGCGACGGCAAGGACGGCTGGCGGGTCTACGACAGCCGCTGCCCGCACCAGAGCACCGACATTCCGCACCTCGCGCTGGAGGGCACGCAGCTCACCTGCCCCAAGCACCGTTGGGCGTTCGACTTGCGCACCGGCGACTGTGTCGACAAGGGCAACAGCCCCCTGCGGCGATGGGAGTCGCGCGTGGTCGACGGCCGTCTGCAGGCGTACTGGTAAGTGGTAAGCGATGCGGTTTGCTCGTCTCAATTTGAGCCGCGTGGAACTTCCTTGAGCTTGCTCATCATTTCGTGCTTTTTCCGGCCTAACTTTCATGAATCACAACAGGAGAACCCAGTGAGAAACTTCCATCGCCTGATCAAGTTCGCCCCCGTGGCGGCGGCCGTGCTGGCCGCGCTGCCCGCCCTGGCCACCAACGGCTACTTCCCGCATGGCTACGGGCTGAAAGCCAAAGGCATGGGTGGCGCGTCCACGGCGATGGCGCAGGACAGTCTGGGCGGCGCGACCAATCCTGCGAGCATGGTCTGGGCGGGCTCGCGCATGGACCTGGGGGCGGACATCTTCATGCCGCACCGGGACGCCGAACGCAGCGGCGCCGGCTTCCCCACGCTGAACGGCAGCGTGGACAGCGACCGCAAGGCGTTCCTAGTCCCCGAGTTCGGCTACAACCGCATGATGAACAGCAACCTTTCGGTTGGCGTCTCGGTCTACGGCAACGGCGGCATGAACACGACCTATCCCCAAGGCAACTTCAACTGCGGCGGCGGGCCGGCCAACATGTTGTGCGGCAGCGGCGGGCTGGGTGTCGACCTGATGCAGCTGATCGTGGCGCCCACGGTCGCCTACAAGTTCAACCCCCGCCATTCCGTCGGCGCGTCCCTGCTGCTGGGCTACCAGCGTTTCAAGGCCACCGGCCTGCAGGCCTTCGATAACGCGCCCGGTTTCCCGCCCTTTACCCAATCGCCCGGCAGCGTAACGAACAGGGGCACGGCGGGTTCAACCGGCGCGGGCATCCGCGTAGGGTACTTCGGGCGGCTGTCGGACACGTTCTCGATCGCCGCGGCCTACTCGCCCAAGATGAAGATGGGCGATCTGGACGAATACAAGGGCCTGTTCGCCGGCGGCGGCAGCTTCGACATCCCGGCCAACTTCAGCGCCGGCATCGCCGTCGCGCCTACACCCGCGTGGACGGTAGCCCTGGACTGGCAACGCATCAAGTATTCCGGCGTGCCCTCGGTCGGCAACGCCAGCATGCCGGTCGCCCCTCTGGGCGCGGCCAACGGGCCAGGCTTCGGCTGGCGCGACATCGACGTGTTCAAGCTCGGCGTGGCTTGGCAGATGAACAGCCAGTGGACCCTCCGGGCCGGCTACAACCGCGGACAGAACCCGATCGGACCGGCCGATGTGACCTTCAACATCCTCGCGCCCGGCGTGATGACCTCGCACTACACCGCAGGCTTCACCTATGCGTTGGCCAAGGACAGCGAACTCACGGCCGCACTGATGGTCGCCCCGCGCCAGAGCGTGAGCGGTCCGTCGCTATTCAACGCCATGATGGGACCGGGCGCGGGCGGAAATGAAACCATCCGCATGCGCGAGACCTCGATCGGCCTGGGCTGGTCCCGCAAGTTCTAACCCGCTGACGGCGTGCGGCGAAGGGGCGCCGCCTAAAATCCCCGCATGACCACTGTCGAACTGGCGTCGCTCACCCAGCAGGTTCTCTGGGCCTCATTCTTCGTGGCGATGGTGTTCGGCGCGATCGTGCAGCGCACCGGCTTCTGCACCATGGGGGCCGTCAGCGACGTGCTCACCATGGGCGACTGGACCCGCATGCGCCAGTGGGGTCTGGCCTGCGGCGTCGCCATGATCGGCTTCGCCCTGCTCGCGTGGTCCGGCCTGGTCAACCCCGACAGGACTCTGTACGCATCCAACCGCTGGATGTGGCTGTCCGCACTGGTGGGCGGCGGCATCTTCGGCTTCGGCATGGTGCTGTCGTCCGGCTGCGTCTCCAAGGCCCTGGTGCGCGTCGGCGGCGGCAACCTCAAGTCGCTGGTCGTGGTGCTGGTGCTTGGCATCTCGGCCTTCGCGACACTTAAGGGTCTCACGGCCGTGTGGCGCACCGCAACGGTGGATCGCGTCGCGCACGAGTTCCCGGCATCCGCCAGCCTGCCTGCCTGGGCTGCACAGGCGTTCGGCGTCAGCGCGTCGACTGCGGGGCTGGCGCTGGCACTGGCGATCGGAGGCGTGCTGCTCGCCTGGGCCTTGTCAGGCCGGGACTTCACCGCACGCAACATTGCCGCCGGCGCAGGCGTCGGGGCGACGGTTGTGGCGATGTGGTGGATCACCGGCCACCTGGGCTTCGTCGCGGAACATCCCCAGACACTGGAAGAGACAATTCTCGCCACCAATTCAACGCGCTCCGAGGCGCTCAGTTTCGTCTCCCCCGTAGCCTACACGCTGGACTGGGTGATGTTCTACAGCGACGTCAACAAGCTGCTCACCGTGGGCATCGTCTCGGTTTTCGGCGTGATCGCCGGCTCCGCGGTGGTGGCACTGGCGCAGCGCAGCTTCCGCTGGGAGGGCTTCGGCGGCACCGGCGACCTGGGCCACCATATGGTGGGCGCCGTGCTGATGGGCGTGGGGGGCGTTACGGCCATGGGCTGCAGCATCGGCCAGGGCGTCTCTGGCGTTTCCACCCTCAGCGCCACCAGCTTCGTCGCACTCTTCGCGATGATCGCGGGCGCGGCCGCGGCGGTGAAGTACCAGGTGTGGCGGCTCGAGCGCGAGGCCTGACGGCACGGCAAAGGCCGGCCCCCGATGCGGCCGCGCCACGGCTGTGTTGCAATATATCCGCCCACACTGATAAACTATCTACATGGCCACCCGCTCCAACAACGCCGCCGTTCCTGCCGCCGTCGAATCAGACGAAGTGTTCGAGCTCGCCGCCGAGGTGTTTCGCGTGATGTCGGCGCCCATGCGCCTGAAGATCATCGCCTGCCTGTGCAACGGCGAGAAGAACGTGAGCGAACTGCTGTCGGAGATAGAAACTACCCAGCCCAACATGTCGCAGCACCTAAACACGCTGTACCAGGCAGGTGTGCTCGGCAAGCGGCGCGATGGCGTCCAGATCTACTATCGCATCGTCAACGACCGCGTGGTGACCCTGTGCCGCGCGGTGTGCACGCAGATTGCGATCGAAGCCGACGTGCGCTAACCCCGGCGCCGCGCCCAAATCCCCTCCCGCCACGGGTTTTCACCGTGGTCACACGCGCCCTGCTCGCGGAATAATTTCCATATAAGCCATAAGTGATTTATGGCGGCAGGAGATCCGATGCAACGATTCCGACTCACCGTGGCTTGGCTGGCGATGGCCTTGCCGGCGGCAGGCAGCCTGGCCCAGGTGCCCGACGCACTGCAGGTTCGCAGCTGGGCCGGGGCCTGCGCCAACTGCCACGGCACCAACGGCAACGCGCTGGCCGGCAACGAGCCCCTGGCCGGCATGAAGCGCGAGGACATCGTGCAAAAGATGATGGATTTCAAGAACGGGCGCAAACCGGCGACCGTGATGCACCAACTGTCCAAAGGTTATACCGACGAACAGATCGCGGCGATTGCCGGGTACTTCGCCGCCCAGAAGAAAGGCACGCCATGAAGCGCCGTCAATTCGTCCAGGCCGCCGGCGCGTTCGGCTCCGCAGCCCTCGTCGCGGGGTGCGCGGCCCCGGGGATGTCGCGCGGTCCCAAGGTGGTGGTGATCGGTGGCGGCTATGGTGGCGCCACGGCCGCCAAGTACCTGCGCATGTGGTCGGACTATTCGTTCGACGTGACCCTGGTCGAGCCCAACGCGGCCTTCGTCTCCTGCCCCATCTCCAACCTGGTGATCGGCGGCAGCAAGACCATCGCCGACATCACGACACCCTACGACAACCTGGCGCGCCGGCATGGCGTGAAGATCGTGCGCGGCATGGCCAGCGCGATCGACGCCGACAAGCGCGTGGTGAAACTCGCGGGCGGCGGCGAGCTGCCGTACGACCGCGTCATCGTCTCGCCTGGCGTGGACTTCATGTGGGACACGCTGCCCGGCATGAACCGTCCCGGCGCGCAGGACAAGGTGCTGCATGGCTGGAAGGCCGGCGCGCAGACGCTGGCGCTGCGCCGCCAGCTCGAGGCCATGCCCGACGGCGGCGTTTTCGCGATGTCGATCCCTCTGGCGCCCTACCGCTGCCCGCCCGGCCCGTATGAGCGCGCCTGCCAGGTGGCCCACTACTTCAGCAAGGCCAAGCCGCGAAGCAAGGTGATCGTGCTCGATGCCAACGACGATGTCACGTCCAAGGGCCCCCTCTTCAAGAAGGCGTGGACCGACCGCTACAAGAACATCGTCGAGTACCGGCCCAAGCACAAGGCGGTGGACGTGGACGCCGCAACCAACAGCCTCAAGTTCGAGTTCAATGAAGACCTGAAGGCTGCCGCCGTGCTGAACGTCATTCCGGACATGCGCGCCGGCGACATCGCCGCCAAAACCGGGCTGGCCACGGCGAACAAGCGCTGGTGCGAGGTCGACTTCCTCACGTTCGAGTCGAAGGCCGTGAAGAACGTGCATGTGCTGGGCGACGCGGTCCAGTCCGCGCCGCTCATGCCCAAGTCGGCCCACATGGCGAACCAGCATGGCAAGACGTGTGCCGCCGCAGTGATCGCGCTGCTGACCGGCAAAATCGCGAACCCGCTGCCGATCTACAACAACACCTGCTACAGCTTCGTGAGTGACGAAGACGTCGTTCACGTCGCGAGCGTGCACCGCTACGACGCCGCGCAGAAGACCATGATCACCGTGCCGGGTTCGGGCGGTGTCTCGACGGCCGCCAACGAGCTTGAAGGCCGTTACGCGATGGCATGGGCCCGCAACATTTGGGCCGATACGCTGGTTTGACGATGATGATGCAGTACAGAAGCGGCGCCCGATGGGCCGCGGGGATCGCGCTTGCCTGCTTCGCCGCAGGCGCGCTGGCGCAGGCCGACGAGGCCCGGGCGCGCAAGATCGTCTCGGGCGTGTGCTTCGTGTGCCACGGGGCCGAGGGCGAATCGTCCAGCGAACAGTTCCCTCGCCTTGCGGGCCAGAATTCGGAATACATCGCCAAGCAGCTGGACAACTTCAAGTCCGGCAAGCGCAAGAGCACGGCAATGTCCAGCATGGTCGAGAAGCTGACGCCGGACGAGATGACGGCGCTGGGCAAATACTTCGAGAAGATGGCGGCGCCGGCGCAGCCACCGAAGGACCCTGCGCTGGCGGCGGTCGGCGGCTACATCTACGAGCATGGCAACCGGTACAGCGGCGTGCCCGCGTGCGCCGGCTGCCACGGCGCAGGCGCTCACGGCACGGCCACGCTGCCGCGCCTGGCGGGCCAGTTCGCCCATTACACCGAAGCGCAGCTCAAGCTGTTCAACAAGCGCGAGCGCACGAACGACAACGCGGTGATGCATGCGATCACCGAGAAGATGACCGCCCTGGAGATGGCGGCGGTGGCGGAGTACCTGAGCGGGAAGTGACGCTACGGCGCCATTGCTGTCTCGTGCTGCCGGGGTTGCCGCGCGGACGCGGGCGTCGCCTGTTTCCGGTCCAGCGCCCAATCCGTAATTCCGGCGCCGGCCCACATCGACGCCAGCGTGAGCCATGCCGTCAGCGCGAACACCGCACCGCCGGTAACGCCCGCGCCCACGGCGCAACCGCCGGCGAGCATCGCCCCGAAACCCATCAGGATCGCGCCGGCGATGTAGCGCCGCATGCCGTAGCCGTCCTTGAAACCCTCGAGCTTGAGTTCACCGCCGAGCCACGCGCCCAGGAATGAACCCGCGAAGACGCCGGGCATCAAGCCGAAATCGAAACCCACGGGCCCGCCCGGCTGCGCCAGCACCCGCATCAGCCATTCCGCCGACGGGCCGCTGAAGGTCAGCCCCTGCACCGGCACCACCTGGAACGAGGTGGCCGACACGCCGTACGTGAACCACCAGCCCGCGGCCACCATGAGGCCCGCGCCGATGCCGCCCGCCCACTGATCGCCAGCAGGTCGCGGCTCGCGCCGCCTTCGATCGTCCACCATTCGCTGATGGCGATGCGCAGGGGCGCGAGGCCGCCGGCGAATGACGCCTGCGCCGTCACGGCGAAGATCAGCCCCGACAACAGCGCGCGCAGGTTGCCGTTGGCGGACAGCACGAGCAGCCGGCTCGCGCAGCCGCGCGTCATGATCATTCCCGCGCCGAACACGAGTCCGCCGACGATGGCACCCGACAGGCTGCCGCGGTTGACGAGCTGGCGAGCCCCCGTTACGTCGAGCGCGCGAAGCAGGATGAGCGCCTGCACCGCCACCACCGCCGCCGAAAAGGCCAGCAGCCAGACGGCGAGCTTTTCGCCGGGCTCGCGCCGCCAGAATTCGACCACCGCCGAGCGCAGGCAAAAGCGCGAGCGCTGCGCGAAAAAGCCGAAAGCAAGCCCGATGGCAGCGCCCCCGGCGGCGAGTAACGCAGGGTCGCCGAAGCGGTCGAGAAGTAAAGCGAGGTCCATGGAGCTGGATTATTAGTTAAGATATCGCTTATATTCACGCCGGGTGATCGGTTTTTGGCGAGGCTTGACCTTCGTCAACGCCGCCGGCCCGCCGCCATGGGCGCCGCATGGCAACGATGCCGACCGCGCGCGGCACGATTGAAAGGCATCGATGTACGCAAAGTGCGCCAGCCGCTTCATCCGCTGTTTCGCAGGGTTTGCCCTGCTGGGCGCGACACTGTTAGCGAATGCCCAGCCCGCAGCGGCACCCCCGATGACGGCACACCAGGTGTCGCCCTCGGCGTGGTATGTCGAGGGGCTCTCCGCGCTGGGGTCTTCCGCCAACCAGAATTTCGTGTCCAACGCTGGATTCGTCATCACGCCCGAGGGGGTCGTCGTGATCGACGCGTTGGGTTCCCCTGGCCTCGCACTGCGGCTACTGGCGGAAATCCGCAAGCACACCGACAAGCCGGTGACGCACGTGATCCTCACGCACTATCACGCGGACCACATCTATGGCGTGCAGGCACTGAAGGCGGCGGGCGCGAAGATACTGGCTCACCAGGCGGCGCGCGAGTATCTCAACTCGGACACCGCCCGGCTTCGGCTGGAAGCGTCGCGCACCGAGCTTGCGCCCTGGATCGACAAGGACACGCGGCTCGTGCCGGCCGACGAGTGGCTGGACGGCGAGCGCGATCTGCTGGTGGGCGGCGTCCGCTTCCAGATCAAGCCGGTCGGGCCTTCGCACACTCCGGAGGACCTCGTGGTCTACCTGCCGCAGCAGAAAGTGCTTTTCGCGGGCGACCTCGTGTTCCGCAGCCGCGTGCCGTTCGTCGGACAGGCCGACAGCCGGCAGTGGATCAAGGCGCTTGACTCGCTCCTCTCGTTCGACGCCACGGTGATCGTGCCCGGGCACGGGCCGCTCTCGACCGAGGCGCGCAAGGACATGGAGCTGACGCGCGACTACCTCGTGCACCTTCGCGCTGTGATGGGAGGGGCGGCGAAGAACCTCGAGCCCTTCGACGACGCATACAAGGCCGCCGACTGGAGCCGTTTCGAGCATCTGCCGCTGTTTCGCGTGGCCAATCGAATGAACGCATACAACACGTACCTGCTGATGGAACGGGAGGCCAATTGAGCGTGAACCTGCTGCGCCGCCGGATCGCGCTGTCGCCGCTCGCCTTCGGGCTCGCCTGGGCCGGGGCCCCGGCGGGTCATGCGGCCGCCCTGCCTGCCGCGCAATCGCTGGCGTCCGAACTGGCGCAGGCCTTGCGCGAAGGCAAGCCGCTGGTGGTGATGGCGAGCCTCGACGGCTGCCCGTTCTGCAGGGTCGTGCGCGACAACTACCTCGCGCCGTTGCTGCGCGAGGGCGCGGTCGCGGTGGTTCAGCTCGACATGCGCAGCGCGCAAGCCGTCACCGGCTTCGATGGCGTGCGCGGCACGCACCAGGAGATGCTGCGCGCGTGGTCCGTGAAGGTCGCGCCCACGGTGCTCTTCTTCGGCAAAGGCGGGCGGGAGGCAGCGCCCCGCCTCGAGGGCGCGTCCATCCCCGATTTTTATGCCGCCTACCTCGACGAGCGCCTGCGCACGGCGCG
>JAQZBU010000173.1 GCA_029237735.1 Ramlibacter sp.
GTATGCCTTCGTCTTGTTCAGCTACCGTCCTACGTGACACAGCAGTAACGCGGCGCACCATCAACTCAGCAGCATCGACGCCAAGACAAAGGCGCGGCCACCCAAGAATCCAGGAGTTCACCTTGAAATCGACGACTACTTCCCTTCTCCAGCGAACCCTTTCAGCATCGCATCTGCGCAGCCCGGTGGCGGCAGTCATGATGCTGTTGCCCGCCGCTTTCGTGATGACCGCATTGCCCGTCAGCGCGCTCGCGCAGCCGGCCGCCGCTGAAATCCGCTCACTCGACGTGAGGACCGATGGCGACCTCGAGCCGGGTTCACGCCTGAGCTTCAGGGCCGTGGCGACCCCTCGCGGCAAAGCCGTGGTGCGCGTGCGCGGCATCAGGGAAAGAATCGCGCTGCGCGAAGTCTCGCCCGGCGTCTATGTCGGCCGCTACACCATCAAGCGCGGCGAGGTTGTGCAGGACGATCGCGAAGTCCGCGTGATGCTCCGTCTGGGCAATCGCACGACTGCCGCCGACTACACCCTGGCCGAAGTCATGGCCGCACCGCCCGTGGCCAATGTTCCCCCGCCGGTAGTCGTCCCGCCTCCGGTGGCATTGCGCATCGAGCGCTTCGGCGTGACGCCGATCGAACGCATCGAACCTGGTGCTGAATTGCGCTTCGCACTGGACGGCGCGCCGGGCGGCTCGGTGATGATCGACCTGCCGGGCGTCGCCAACGACGTGGCACTGCGCGAGGTTCGTCCCGGGCACTATGAAGGCGGCTACACCTTGCGGCGAGCAGACAACCTGAATCCGTCGCGGCCCATCGTGGCGACGCTTCGGGTCGGTGAGCGAGTCGTCACCGCCAACCTGGGGGTGCCCCTCGTTCAGCCGCAGGCCGACAATCGGCCACCCCAGGTCGTGAACATCACTCCGCGCGAGGGCGAAGCCGTCCCGAGCGGTCCCCCGATCCAGATCTCCGCGAGCTTCGAGGATCGCGGCGGCACTGGCGTAGACCCCGCCACCGTGCGCGTCCTGCTATCGGGCCGGAACGTCACACCCGAGGCCCAGGTGACGCCGACTTCCTTCAGCTTCCGGGCCAGCTTGCAGCCGGGCCGCTATACCGTAGACGTCACTGCGCGCGACCGGGCAGGCAACGCGGTGCGACGCGACTGGAGTTTTGATGTAGGGGCGGCAGTGCCCGTGAATGTTCCGCTGCAGATCCTGAACCACGGCAACAACGGTGTGGTGGAAGGCGGCAGCACCGTCGTGCAGGGTCGAACAGCCCCGTTCGCGACCGTGCAAGCCAAGGTCGATTCCAGCTCACAGGTGCCGGGCGGCTTCAGCGTTGCGCAGCATGTCTACTCGCAAACGCTGCAGGCCGATTCGAACGGAAACTTCTCGTTCACCTTCTCGCCGAGGTTCACGATTCCGGGAACACGCTATGACGTGTCTCTGGTAGCCACCAAGGCCGGGGTGACGAGCGACGCGCGGCTGACCCTGCACCAGCGATAGGCGCAAGCCTCCGAGCACCGCCCGGTGAAGTATTCCTTCCGCCGCCCCTGGGTCTCTTAGCGGACCCTGCGTCGGTAGGCTTCCCTTGATGCTTGACGCACTCATCGCGAATAAGCAATATATACGTGATACTCCAACTGACCCGCCAAGTGCAGGCATCACGTGAAAATCCAGCAACTCAATATCCACGTCCTCAAGAGTCCGCTGGCAGAGCCCTTTGCGTTCTCGCAGGGCTGGGTGCGGCAACGCTCCGCCACACTGGTAGAGATCGTCACTGACGAGGGCATCACTGGCTGGGGCGAGGCTTTCGCCCAAGGTCTCGAGCCGCCCGAGATCGCCGCGACCGTCATCGACAAGGCACTCAGGCCGTTGGTGACCGGCGCCGATGCACTCGACATCGAGGTTCTCTGGCACCGCATGTACCACATGACGCGCGACTACGGTCGTAAGGGCTCAGTGGTGGCGGGCATCAGCGCAGTCGACATGGCGCTGTGGGACATCGCCGGAAAGTTTCACGGATTGCCCGTGTACAAGTTGCTCGGCGGTGCGTTCCGCGAGCGGGTTCAGCCCTACGCGACCGGTTTCTACAGAGTCAAGGGACAAGGGGAAGCGGCGCGGCTGGCGGATGAAGCGATCCGCCATTTCGAGGCCGGCTTCAGCCTGATGAAGGTCAAGCTGGGCTACGGGGTTGACGACGACATCGCCTGCATGCGCGGTATCGGCAGCGCCGTGCAAGGCAAGCCGGTGCGGCTGCTGGTGGATACGAACCATGCCTATGGTCGGGCCGAAGCGCTGCGGCTGGGCCGCGCGCTGGAGGAATACGACCTGCGCTGGTACGAGGAACCCGTCGTGCCGGAGGATGTGCGCGGCTACGTCGAGATGCGGCAGAAGCTGTCGATGCCGATCGCCGGTGGCGAAAACGAACACACGCTGTTCGGCTTCCGTGAATTGCTCGGCGCGGACGCGGTGGACATTGCTCAGCCCGACCTCGGCTCTTGCGGCGGCATCACCGCCGGCCGCCACATCATCGCGCTGGCGCAAGCGCACGGGGTGCAGATCAACCCTCATGTGTGGGGTTCTGCCATCGCTCAGGCGGCGTCACTCCAGTTCATCGCGGCGTTGCCGCACGCGCACCACTCGCTCTACCCGCAAGAGCCCATCTTCGAGTACGACCGCTCCTCGCACCCCTTCCGCGAGCAACTGATCACGAAGCCGATCCATCAGGTCGGCGGCTGGGTGGAGATCCCCTCCGCGCCGGGGCTCGGCGTCGAGGTCGACCGCACGGTGCTGGAGAAATTCCGTGCCTGACGCTCACGCGCGCGGCCCTCTTGGTTCTCAGGATCCAGACGACGCCGGTCTCATGTGAAGCGCGCGCTTTGCCGCGCGAGGAAGGCCGTTGACGCGATCAATCGCCTAAGTCCTACGTCACGACACGGCGTAGCGCAATAAAGTGTTTGTCATGTTCTTCCAGCGCGTCAAGACAAAAGGGCTCGGTCACAACGCATATGTATTGGGGTGTGGAGAAGGTCTCGGTGTCGTCATCGATCCGCGGCGAGACGTCCAGGAATACCTCAAGCTTGCGCGTGAAAATGACCTCGCGATCGCATATGTGTTTGAGACACATCGACAGGAAGATTTCGAGTTCGGATCTCGTTCACTGGCAGAGATTACCGGTGCCAAGATCGTGGCAGGAACGCACGAACTGTTTGGCGAATGCGATGTTCGTCTGGCTGACAAGCAGGAGCTGGTGGTTGGTACAACACGATTTGTCGCATTGGCAACTCCTGGCCATACCCCGGAAAGCATGAGCTATGCCGTCTATCCAAAAGATACAGGTGATAAATGCTGGGGCGTGTTTACCGGCGACGCCCTGTTCGTCGGCGACACCGGTCGCACGGACCTTCCCGACCCGGACAAGACTTCCGACAACGCCGGCGTGCTCTATGACTCAATCCACAAGAAACTGACGCCGCTGGGCGATCACGCCTTCATCTTGCCGGCCCATGGAGCCGGTTCGGCTTGCGGCGGCAATATCTCCGAACGCGATGACACCACGCTTGCGCTCGAAAAGGCGACGAACCCGGTGTTCAAGAAAAGCCGGCGCGAGTTCATGGAGCTGAAGGTCAAGGAGAAACTACCGCGTCCACCCTACTTTCGACACATGGAGGAGGTGAATCTCCTCGCAGGCCGCCCGCTCCCCGCGGACTCTGGGGACCGCATTCTTGCGCCACGCGAGTTCCAGAAGAAGATCAAGGAAGGCCTGGTGATCGACACTCGCTCGCCCGAGGCTTTCGCAGGGGCGCATATCCACGGTTCCTACAACGTGTGGCTCGAAGGGCTGTCCACTTTTGGTGGATGGCTCGCAACCGAAAGCACAAAATTGCTTCTTGTCGTGGATCAGCCAACGAAGGTCGAGCAGGCAATCGCTTCGCTCCAGCGGATCGGCATCGATTCGGTAGAGGGGTTCCTCGCCAAAGGTGTGGAAGCCTGGCGCGAGGAAGGTCTACCGATCGAGTCGTTGGGCACGACCAGTGCGCAGGAAGCAGCGCTCTGGATGCAAAAAGGTGGCATCTATATCCTCGATGTTCGAGATCAAATGGAGTGGGATGAAAAGCACATCCCCGGCGCGTTGCATCAGTATGTGGGTTACCTCGAAGAGAGCCCGCCCTCGTTAGCCAGGGACAGCAAGATTGTGGTTCATTGCAGCGTCGGCCATCGCTCCGGTCTCGCCGTGAGCATGCTCCGCCGTATGGGCTTTTCCAATGTCTTCAACATGCTCGGCGGCCTGACCGCCTGGGAAAAGCTCGACCTGCCACTGGAGAAGAGCCCATGAGCATTTGGGAGTGCGGCGATGTCCATTGAGGGCGGTGCCTGGTCACCCTACTTGGTGGGAGCCCTCATCGGCGTGCTGTCGATGTTCACCTTCTATTTCTCGGACAAGCCGCTCGGTGTATCAACGGCTTATGGCCGGCTCGCTGGAATGATCAGCCGGCTGATTTCGCAGCCGCACACGGATTCGCTCAAGTTCTATCAAGACAAAAAGCCCAAGATCGAATGGGAGGTGATGCTCACATTTGGCGTCATTCTCGGCGCCTTCCTCGCGGCGGCCACCGGCGGCGAATTAACAGGATCATGGATTCCGGCTCAATGGGAAGCGCAATTCGGCGATAGCCTGTCATTCCGCCTGGCGATTGCGTTCGCCGGCGGGGTTGTGATGGCGTTCGGTGCACGGCTGGCGGGTGGCTGCACGAGCGGGCACGGCATCAGTGGAACGCTACAGCTATCGGTAGGTTCCTGGATCGCACTCGCGTGCTTCTTCGCGGCCGGGGTGGCTACAGCCATGCTCATGTACGGCGTGAAGGCGATTCCATGAGCTCCTCCACCACCGCGAAGGCTGACGAAGACGAGGCCGGCATGAAGCCTGACTCTCCGAAGCAACTTGCTCTGGGGTTCATCTTCGGAACTGTTTTCGGCTTTCTGCTGCAAAAGGGCGGGGTCGCCAAATACGAAGTACTGATCGGCGCGCTGTTGTTGACCGACTTCACAGTGATGAGGATCATGTTGACGGCGATTCTTGTCGGGATGGTCGGTATTTTTACGATGCGCGCGCTGGGGATGGTCAAGCTGCACGTCAAGCCGACGCGGTATGCGGCAAACGTCGTAGGAGGCTTGCTGTTTGGCGTGGGGTTTGCGCTATTGGGATATTGCCCGGGGACGGGCGCGGCAGCGTTGGGTCAAGGAAATTTCGATGCGATTGCGGGGGTGCTCGGCCTGCTAGCGGGCAGTCATCTCTATGCAGAGCTTTCCCATCCCCTGAACGCCACCCTTCTCACTTGGGGCAACCGAGGCGGCATCATGTTGCCGGACCTGTTAGGAGTACGCCTCTCGGCATTCCTGGCGGTCTTCGCGCCTTTTCTGGCGGCAGTCTTATGGCTGCTTGATCGGTTCACGGCCTAGCGTCTGATCCAACACGGCCCACGCTTGCCCGACCGCGTGGCCACGCCAGGCCACGATCTGATCAGGACGGATCAATACCAGGGGCGCCTCGTACAACTCGCGCAGCGCTGGTTGCGGCAGCGCGACTACGCGCAAGTCCATGCCGCGCTGCTTTGCCTGAGCCTGGAACGGCGCCGTGTCCGGCGGCTGTGGTCCCAACGCCAGCAAGGTCCAGTCGCGGCCGAACAGATCGAAGAGCGAGCGACCGTCGTCCAGCCACGCGTGGGGCGGCCGGCCGCCGGGACAGGCCGTGGGCACGTAGTGATTGGGCTCATCAGGCGGAGGCACCGTGCCGTCGCTCACGATGATCGGTGAGCTGTCGTAGCGGCCGCCGAAGGTTACGCCGGGGATGTTGAATTCCAGCCGGGCATGCACGTTCAAGTGTTCCGCGGCTGCACGGCGCGCAGCCTCGCCCCGAGGCGAGTCTTCCTCCAGTTCGGGGCTGGCGATGAACAGGCCGACGGAGTCCGCGAAACGGCGTGCGTACCCGGTGTTGCGCTGCGCCAGCGGGCGCCGCTCGGGCTCGTAGCTGCCCAGCAGCGCGGCAGGCGCCTGGCCGCGCAACACGGCGGCCAGCTTCCAGGCCAGATTGACCGCGTCTTCCACTGCGGTGTTGTAGCCAAGGCCTCCGGTGGGCGTAAACAAGTGGGCTGCGTCCCCGGCGATGAACGCGCGTCCGCGCTGAAACTGCTGCGCCACCAGTGCATGACCGGCCAGCCACGTGCCCATCGAGAGGATCTCAATGGGCACTTCGGCACCGACGGTCTGCGCGAAGATGCGGCGCGCATCGTCCTGTGTCCAGGTCTCCGGGTTCTCGTGTGGGTGCACGGCCGCGTGGAAGGCATATTCCGCCACACCGTCCACCGACGCCATGAACGCACGCCGCTCGTGGTTCACGGCCACGTACATCCAGGCCCTGGGATGTTTCAACACCGATTGGAACCGGGGCGCGCGCAGGTACAGCGCGAACATGCGCCCACCCATGAATTCGCGCTGGATTCCCGTAACGCCACCCCATTCGATGCCAAGCAGTTGCCGCACCAGGCTGCGCGCGCCGTCGGCCCCCACCAGGTAACGCGCCT
>JAQZBU010000251.1 GCA_029237735.1 Ramlibacter sp.
CTGAACATCGACCCTGATTCGATCTTTACCGGCGCATTGGGTGGGGCGACATTCGCCTGGCGTGCCGTGGTCGAAGAAGGCAAGCAAGTGGAATCGGAAGCGAGGGCCTGACATCATGACTATCACCATCGGTATCGACATCGGCTCCGGCGCCGTCAAGAGCACGCTTTTTCGCGTTCATGAAAATGGGCACGCGGAGTGGCTGGCCAAGCGGTGCGAACGCATCCGCCGGCGAGACCCCATGACGCTCGCGGAGGAAGGCCGTGACGGCGTGATGGCCGACGCCGGGCTCACGCCGGGCGACGTCGACTACATCGCCACCACCGGCGAGGGCGAGAACGTCAAGTTCGCGACCGGCCACTTCTATTCGATGACCACGCATGCGCGCGGCGGCGTCTTCCTGCACCCGGGCATCAGCGCGGTGGTGGACGTGGGCGCGCTCAACGGCCGCGCCATCTACGTGGATGAGCGCGGCAAGGTGCTCTCGTACAAGATGACCAGCCAGTGCGCCTCCGGCTCCGGCCAGTTCCTGGAGAACATCGCCCGCTACCTGGGCGTGGCGATCGAGGAGATCGGGCCGCTGTCGTGCAGCTCGAAGGACCCCGAGAAGTGCAGCTCCATCTGCGCCGTGCTGGCCGAGACTGACGTGATCAACATGGTCAGCCGCGGCATCGCAACGCCTGACATCCTGAAGGGCATCCACCTGTCGATGGCCTCGCGCATCGTCAAGCTGCTCAAGGTGACGGGTATCAAGCAGGGCACGGCCCTGCTCACCGGAGGGCTGGCCCTGGATATCGGCCTCCTGGCCGCGATCCAGGAGGAGATGGTCAACGAGAAGGTGGCCGTGCAGGCCATCAATCATCCAGATTCGATCTACGCCGGCGCCATCGGCGCAGCCCTTTGGGGCGCGTTCCGCCACGGAAAGCTGCAGGAACTCGAGCAGCTCGCGGCTGCATAACGAAGGAAGGAGACTCATCATGGCATTGCTCATCAATGAAGAATGCACCGCATGCGACGCATGCGTGCCGGCCTGCCCGAACGAGGCGATCAGCATCGGGGACCCGATCTACGTCATCAACGCGCTCAAGTGCACCGAATGCGTGGGCGCCGAAGACGAGCCCCAGTGCAAACTGGTCTGCCCGGCCGACTGCATCGTGCAGAACCCGGACTTCGTGGAAAGCCCCGACGAGCTGATGGCCAAGTACGAGTCGCTGCACAGCTAGCCCGCGGCCGTTGGTGGGCGCGGTGCGCCGGCAAGCGAAACGGCAGCACGTCGCGCACGAAGGACAGGCTCACCCGCCGGTTGAGGCTGCACGCCGTCACCACCGCGTCCCGGGCCGATCGCAGTTCGCCCTGCTCGTAATGAACCGCGGTCAGGCCGTTGTAGGGCCACAGGTAAGCGGGGTTGCGTGTGATCGCGCTGGTCAACGCCGCGTGGGCGCCGCGGTGCTCGCCGAGCAGCCACAAGGCATAGGCCCGGATCGTGAGGAACATGCCGTGATCGTTCGGGTCCAGCGCCAGCGCTCGGCTGACGTGCGCGAGCGACTCGTCGCACCGGCCGCACCACATCGCGGCGTCGGCCAGGTGGAAGTGCGCGTACGCTGAGTCGGGCCCAAGCGCGACGGCCTGCTGCAGCTCTTCGAGCGCGGCCCCGTGCTCCTTGCGCCACAGCAGCACTTTCCCCATCAGCGCGTGAGGCAGCATGAGACCGGGGTTGCACGCGATTGCGCGTGCGGCGCACGCGTGGGCCTGGCGTCCTCGGGGCTGCGCGCAGGGGTGACGACCGGGCCCGCGGCTGCCGGTGCGGCATTCGTCCCAGAGCTGCAGCGCCTTGCCGCGAAGGCCGGCGCGCGCATGCAGCCGCATCAGTGCGCGATAGCAGCCCTCGTGCACCGGGTCGTTGGCGAGCAGGCGGTGAGCGAGCTGCACGGTGGCGTCGCAGGCCAGCCCATCAGCGGCACCGGCCATCGCCCGGCGCAGCAGGTGCAGGCGCTGGCGCAGCGCGCTGCGCGCGTCCTCGTCGCTGTGGGCGGGCCACAGGAGGGCGACGAGCCGGCTGCGACTGGCGCCGGAGGAACTAACAGGAGATGTCGATGCAAACTTGATGAAGGGAGTGCCTTCCGCGCTCGCACTGCTGGCCGCGGCCGGCGCGCTCGCCCAGGCGGCGAACCCCGCTCCGCGTTCGAGCTGCGGTCCAGCGTGTACCGGCACAAGGGCTACTGTGTCTTCCAGGACGCGAGCGGCGACAAGTTTCACGCCACCGACACCGCCACGCCCCAGGCCCATACGGTGGAGTTGCTGGGCGGCAGCGGCAAGTTCAAGGGCATCACCGGCACTGCGAACATCGAGCGGCTGGGCGCGATGACCCCGGTGCGGCAAGGCACGATCCAGGGCTGTCGCCGCGTCACTGGCAGCTATAAATTACCCTGACGGCGGGAATGCGATGGACGGGGCCTGAACTCCCTGGACCGCCGTGTATCAGAATGGACAGGGACGCCAGGCCGCGCGGCAGGGCGCCCCCTCCATTGCCAGGAGTCCGCCATGCGACCGTCCATCCTGTCCTCGCTCTGCGCCGGCCTCGCCGCAACATCCGCCGCAACGGCCGGCACCGTCGACGTGCGGTTCGTCAACACCCGCCTGTATGCCGACGCCGGCAACACCGCGTGGGAAGAAGAGGCCAACCTGCAGACGATCGACCGGACGTGCTGGACGTGGACCTGGCCGGCGCCGTGCGGCCGTTCCACGGCGGCATCGAGATCCGGGTGCTGCGCGGCGGCGCCGACTTCCCGCGCATCCACCTGAAGTACACGCTGGAGGTGGACGGCAAGGTCGAGCGCAGCGGCGATGAATGGCTGACGGATCTCAACTACGCGGGCCGCCTGACCGGCGAGCGCAACTCCGAATCCCTGCACTACGAGAAGCGGATGATCGACGAGTGGTTCAAGGCCCGATTGCTGCAAGGCCCGGGTTCCGCGGGCTGATTCCAGCCCGGCGCGAGCCCACCCACACCGTTCGCGACCGTCGGCGTTTCCCGGCCGGTCGATGGGGTTTTTGAAGATCTATTTACAATATATCTTCAATCAACCCCGCCCGACCCAGGAAACGCCCATGCCCACTGCCGATCCTTGCGCCCAAGACCACTTGACGGCGGGGCTGTGATGGACAGCGCCGTTCTCAGCCTCCTCGGGGCCTTCCTGCTTTCGATCATCGGCCTCTTCGTTTTCATTTGGTCGCTTCGCAAGGGCCTGTTGGTCGAGAACCCCGCCGCCGCCTCGGTCATCTTTGCGCGCGGCGAGATCGGGCGGGTGGACGACCCGGCTCTCACTGACGCGGGACAGCAATCGCTGCAGGATGCCGCGGCCGAAGGCGGCCATAAGGCATCGGCAGGCGACGCCGCCGAACTGCGCGACCGCATCGATTCCGACCGTTCCACCGCCTTCCCGGTCTTCATGTTCGTCGCCTTCGCCTGCTTTTGGTTGATCGTCGGCTCGCTGGCGGGCCTGACTTCCTCCATCAAGCTGCATGCACCGGACTGGCTGACGCAGCAGGCCTGGCTCACGTTCGGCCGCATCCGCACCGTGCACCTCACCGCCGTGTTGTACGGCTGGATCACGAACGCCGCGCTGGCCATGATCGTGTGGCTGCTGCCGCGCCTGCTGCGCACACGGTTGCACGGCGCCGTGTGGACGATGCTGG
>JAQZBU010000174.1 GCA_029237735.1 Ramlibacter sp.
CCGGGGCAGCAGCTTTTCCTGGCAGTAGGCGTGCGCCGCGTCGCGCACCGCGCGCTCGTCGTCGGTGATCTGCGACTCCAGCAGCAGCGGGTCGGCCCAATGGAAATTCAGTTTGCTCTTCATCGTTGGAATGGAAATGGCTGGTGCGACTGTCATGCTGTGCGCTTGAGGATCAGCAGGTCGGTGGAGCCTTCCTGCAGCACGGCACCGTTCTGGTCGAGGATCTCGAGACGACGCCCGAGCCGTCCGACCCGGGCGCTGCTGCCGGGGTCGGTCTCCGTAATCGTCATTCGAAGCTTCAAGGTCTGGCCCACCAGGATCGGGGCGCGAAACTGCCAGTTCTCGAGTGAGAGCATCGCCACTGCCGTCGTCGCGAACACGCCCATTTGGTGCATGAAACCGGTGGTCAATGCGATCCCGAAGGAGCCATGCACGATCCGCTCCTTGAAGCGGGTCGTGGCCGCGAACTCCGCATCCGCATGGATAGGATTCCAGTCCCCGGACAGCATGCAGAACATGGTGAGATCCGCCTCGGTGACTGTGCGTCCGGAACTGACGAACACTTCACCCGGCGTGAACTCCTCGAAATAGCGGCTCATCGGAGTGGCTTAGGCCAGGTGGTAGTCAGTCAACGAAGCCGTACGCGTGAGTTCCCAATACTCCACCAGTCGCCACGGCTGGTTGGTGACGATGCGCCCACTCGAGTTCTTGTACCAGGTCGTCACGCTCGGATGGCTCCACGCCAACTTGCGCAGCTTCTCGTCGATCACTTCGTTGTAGTGGTCGTGGACTTCACGGCGAACCTCCACTTCCCGCGCACCGCTTTCCCGCATGGACTGCAGCAGGCTGAGCGTGTAGCGAACTTGGCATTCGGCCAGGAAGATGGCGCTGCCGCCATGGCCCAGGTTGGTGTTGGGCCCGTACAGGATGAACAGGTTCGGGAAATCCGGAGCCGTGATCCCCAGGTACGCGCGCGGATTGTCGTCACCCCACGCATCGCGGATGCTGATGCCGTTGCGCCCGCGGATGTTCATGGGCCAAAGCATCCGGCCGGCCTGGAACCCGGTCGCGAACAGGAGCGTATCCACTTCCACCAGGCTGCCATCCTTCAGGCGCAGCCCTGACGCCTCGATCCTCTCGATCCCGGTGGTGACCAGGTGCACGTGCTCGCGGCGCAGCATCTTGTACCAGCCGGCATCGCCGAGCACCCGCTTGCCGAAAGGGGGATAGGTGGGAATGACTTTCTCGAGAAGATCTTCGCGTCCTTCGAGTTCGCGCTTCACGTGGCGCAACATTGCTTCGCGCAACTGCGCGTTGTGCGCACTGATCGACTCGCTGCCGCCGTTCCAGTCCGGGTCGATCTTCAACGCCTCGAACAGACCGTCGCCGAAGGCCCAGAACAGCTGGAAGCGGTACCACGCCGCGTAGTACGGTACGTGATCCAGCGCCCACTTCTTGTGGTCACCCACGGCCTTGTCGATGCCGGGGCGCCGGACTACCCAAGCGCCCGAGCGCTGCATGACGTGCAGCGACTTGACCTGGTCCACGATGGCGGGGCCGACCTGGACCGCGCTCGCGCCCGTTCCGACCAGCGCCACGCGCTTGCCGCTGACGTCCGCTGCTTCGGGCCATGAACCGGTGTGCAGGATCTCGCCGCCGAAATCGGCGAGGCCCGGAATCGAGGGAACCATCGGGCGATTCAGCTGGCCAACGGCGCAAATGAGTGCGTTCGCCTCCACGGATTCGACCCCGCCATCGCGGTCGCGGGCGGTCACGCGCCAGACCTTGCGCTCTTCGTCGTAGATGGCCGAATCCACTTCGCGGCCGAAGCGGATATGCGGCAGGACCCCATACTTGTGCGCGCACTTTTCCAGGTAGGCGCGGATGCTCGGTTGACGCGAAAAGTAGTTCGGCCAGTCGTTGTTGGGCTCGAAGGAGAACTGGTAGAAGTGATTCGGAGTGTCGACCGCACAACCCGGGTACCGGTTCTCGAACCAGGTGCCCCCAAGGTGTTCGTTCTTCTCGAACACCGTATAGGGAACGCCTTGCTCGCCCAGCCGGATCGCGGCGCACAAGCCCGATGCCCCCGCGCCGATGATGATGGCGCTGAGCGGGGCCTTCGCCCCGGCGGGCTGGATCGGCGCGACGGGCTCGGCGGTCCCGGCCTCGAGGTGCATGTGTTCCAGCAGCATGCGGATGTACTCCGCGTGGACCGGCTCACCCACTGCGGTGGTCATCATCCTCTGCACCACCTCCGGTGCCGGATCGGGCAGCGCGGGCGCGCCGCCTGCTGCGATCCGATCCAGCTCGCGCGCGAGCCGGTCGCGCAACGACGCCGCCACGGGCTCGGGAACAACCTGCAGGTGCTCCCATGCGCCTCGCACGAAAGGAGCGATTTCGTCCAGCACGCCGAGGTCCCCGCTCAACTGCACGAGTGAAAGGGCGAGGGGCACGACGGCCGCTCCCTCGAGGCGCTGGCGCGATGTGGCGACGTTGTGCTTGGTTTCGGTCATTCTGGGTACATCTGCTTGCCGCTCTCGCGGCGGTGAGTCTTACACCGAGTAGCCGCCGTCCACGGCGAGATGCTGCCCGGTCACGTAGCAAGCCGCGTTCGAGGCCAGGAACACGGCCACGTTGGCCACTTCCTCGAGCGTCGCGAAGCGGCGCAGGGCCGTGTTGCGGCGCATCGCTTCCACGAATTCCGGCTTCACCTGGTTCTGCAGCCGCAGGAAGAGGCCGCCGTCGACGACGCCCGGGGCCACGCAGTTGGCGCGGATGTTGTGGCGGCCCTCCTCCCGTGCGATGCCGCGCACGAGCGCCTCGATGCCCGCCTTGGGGACGACGGAGAGGATGTCCATGGGCGGGTGGCGGTCGATGCCGGCCGAGGTGATGGCCACGATGGAGCCGCCGCCGCCTTCGCGTATCACCGGCAGCACCGCGCGCACCACGTGGAAAAAGCCGTCGAGGTCCCCGGCCATCGTGCGCCGCCATTCCTCGGGGTCGATGTTGGCGACGTACGTCATGCTGATGTCGGCACCCGCCGCGAACATGACCGTGTGGATGCGGCCATGGCGCGCACGCACTTCCCGGAACGCGGCCGCGACCTGCTCGCGATCGGAGAGCTCGAGCTGGATGGCGGCTGCCTGCACGCCGGCGTCCACGAGCGTCGAAACGGTGGCGCTCGCGGCGGCAGCGTTGGAGCGGTAGCTCAGCACCACGTTGCTGCCCTGGGCGGCCAGCCCCATGCAGATGGCGCGCCCGAGGCCGCCGCTGCCCCCGATGACCACCGCCACGCCGTCTGGAAACTGGCTCATGCGACCTCCTTCGTGAGCGCTGCGGCGCCCTCGCCCGCGATCCTGCCGAAGACGGCGCCGCGCAGCACGCTCGTCGCGCCCGTGTAGACCTGGTGGTACAGGCCGGTGGCCTCGCCTGCCGCATAGAGGCCCGGGATGGTGCGGCCGTCGCAGTCCACGACCTGCGCACGGCTGTTGGTCTTGATGCCGCCGTAGGTGAAGCAGATGCCGGCGATGATCGGGTAGGCCATGAAGGGGCCTTGCGCGATGGGCCGCGCCCAGTTCGACTTGCGCGGCTCGATACCCTGCGTGGCGAGGCCATCCACCTGCAGCGCCGAGAATTCCCCGGGGCCGCAGGCAGCGTTGAACTGTTCCACGGTCGCCTGCAGGTTGTCGGCAGGCATGCCGCAAAGCACCGCGAGCTCCTCGATCGTCTCGCCCTGGATCGCCGGCTGGTCGGTCCGGATGCTGCGCTTCCAGTTCGGCACGTCATGGATGCGCTGGTCGAAGACCACCCAGGCGATGCCATCGGGTTCGTCCTTGATGGCACGGGAGATGTGGTCGTAGTTCACGTCGACCGGCCCCGGCGCTTCGTCGACAAAGCGCCGGCCCTTCCGGTTGACCAGGATTCCGTAGGGGAAGTTCATCACCAGTGCCTCCGGCTGCGCGGAACGCGGATCGAGCGGCTCCGCATGGAAGGAGCTGAAGTCGCCCGCTGCCGCCGCCCCCAGGCCCAGCGCCAGCCGGATGCCTTCGCCCTTGTTGTAGTAGCCGCCTCGCGCCACCGGGCGGATGAACTTGGCGGTGCTTCCGATGTAGTGCGTCATCATTTCTGCGTTGCCCTCGAACCCGCCGGAGGCGATGACCACCGAGCGCGCCTTGAGCGTGACGCCCTCGCCCGCCTCGGTGACCACCCCCACGTGGAGGAATCCGTCCGCGTCGCGCCGGGACAGCTGGTTCGCGGTGGTATGGAAGCGCAGCTCCACGCCGGCCTTCCTGGCGTGCTGCTGGAGCGACTCGATCAGGGCCAGTCCCCCGCCGACAGGCATGAGGCGCGGCGCGGCGGCGGTGACGAAGTAGGTCGGCAAGGCGGCAAATTTCACGCCGAAGGTCTTGAGCCACTGCACGGTAGGACCCGCCTCCCCGGACAAGGTGGAAACCAGTTCCGGGTCAGTCATGCCGTGAGCCTTCACGTAGCCCGGCCATTGCTCGTATGCCTGTCCGGCCGCGGCCACGACGTTGGGATCGATGTGGTGGCCGGCATTGGCGACGAGCAGTTCCTCGAAGTCATCGCTGACCTCGGTCTCGCTCTTCATGCGGAAGTACGCCTCCGTCCAGCGGGTCTGGCCGCCGAAATCCTCCGGCGCGGAGCGTTCCAGCACGACGACCTTGGCTCCCGCGGCCGCGGCGGCAACTGCCGACGAGAGGCCGGCGATTCCGCTGCCGATGACGAGGACGTCGTAGGTGCTGCCTGCAACAGGTGTCTGGTTCATGGCAAGTTCCGCGCCGTTCAATACTTGCGGATGAAGGGATCCGGCATTTCCAGGTCGGTGGACACCCAGACGCTTTTGACCTCGAGAAACTCCTTGACCGCTTCGACACCGCCTTCGCGGCCCAGGCCGCTGTCCTTGAAACCACCGAACGGCGTGGTGAAACTGGTGTTGCGATAGTTGTTGATCCACACCGTGCCGGCACGCAGTTTCTCGCTCATGTACATGGCCCGGTGAAGGCTCTTCGTCCACACGCCGGCCGCCAGGCCGAAGCGGATGTCGTTGCCGATGCGCACGGCATCGGCTTCGTCCTTGAACTTCAGCACGGACAGCACGGGACCGAACACCTCCTCCTGCGCGATCCGCATGCGGTTGTCCACGCCCGTGAAGATGGTGGGCTCGACGAACTGGCCGGCTCCATACTCGGCTCCGGTGCGGGCCTTGCCGCCCAGGACGCATCGCGCGCCTTCCGACTTGGCGATGCCGATGTAGTTCATCACCTTGTCGAACTGCGGCTTGGTCGCAACCGGCCCGACCTGCACGCCCGGCGTGGCGGGGTTCCCGATCCTGGCGTCCTTGCAGATCGCCAGCAGGCGCTCGACGAAGGCGTCATGGATGCCCTCCTGCAGCAGCAGCCGCGAGCCCGCCATGCAGGTCTGGCCGCCTGCGGAGAAGATGCCGGTGACCACGCCGTTGGCCGCGTTCGTGAGATCCGCGTCATCGAACACGATGTTGGGCGACTTGCCGCCCAGCTCGAGTGTGCAGCGCTTCAGGTGCTGGGCCGCCTGCACGGCGACCCGGCGACCGCCCTCGTCACCGCCGGTGAACGCCACCACGCCCACCGCCGGATGCGCCACCAGCGGTTCACCCACGTCCTTGCCGAAGCCGGTCACCACGTTGAACACGCCGGGAGGAAAGCCTGCCTCGACGAACAGCTTCGCCAGCTCGAACATCGACACGGAGGTGTGCTCCGAAGGCTTGGCGACGATCGTGTTCCCCGCGCACAAGGCCGGCGCGATCTTCCAGGCAGTCAGGAGCAGCGACGAATTCCAGGGGGTGATCGTCGCGACCACGCCCACCGGCTCGTACCGCGTGTAGTTGAAGACCTTGGGCTTGTCATTCGGGATCACGGCGCCCTGGATCTTGTCGGACAGCCCGCCGTAGTAGTAGAAATACTTGGCCGTGTACCTGACCTGGCCCAGCACCTCGCCCAACAGCTTGCCGTTGTCGCGGCTTTCCACTTCGGCCAGCTTCTGCGCATCGCGCTCGATCAGCGAGGCCAGCTTGAACAAGAGCATGCCGCGATCCGTTGCCGACAGCTTGCCCCAGGGGCCTTCCATGGCAGCGGCGGCGGCACGCGCCGCGCGATCCACGTCCTTGGCATTGCCCTGCGGAATGCGCGCCCAGGCCTCTCCCGAGAACGGATCGAGGGAGTCGAACCACGTGCCGGAGTCGGGCTCCACCCACTGGTTGTCGATGAAGAGCTTGTACGTTTCCATGTGCTGACTTCCTTCGGATGGACGACTCACGCGAGGCAGGCCACGACGTCGGGCACCGCCGTGAACAGGTCCGCCTCCAGGCCGTAGTCGGCCACGCTGAAGATCGGCGCCTCCGGATCCTTGTTGATCGCCACGATCACCTTGGAGTCCTTCATGCCGGCCAGGTGCTGGATGGCGCCGCTGATGCCCAGCGCGATGTACAGCTGCGGCGCGACGATCTTGCCGGTCTGG
>JAQZBU010000039.1 GCA_029237735.1 Ramlibacter sp.
GAACCCGGACCTCACGATGGAAGCCCGCGTGTCCGAGAGCGGCACCATCAGCTACCCGCTGGTGGGCAGCGTGAACGTGGGCGGGATGACCATCCCCGACGCGGAGAAGCGGATCGCCAGCGCGCTGCAAAAAGGCAACATCCTCAAGCAGCCGCAGGTCAACATCAACGTCGTTCAGATACGCGGCAACCAGGTTTCCGTGGTCGGCCAGGTAAGCAAGCCCGGCCGGGTCCCGCTGGAAACCTTCAACATGCGGCTTTCGGAAGTGCTCGCCGCTGCCGGTGGCATCACGCGCGATGGCGACGAGACGGTGGTGGTGTCGGGGATGCGTGACGGCAAGCCGTTCCGCAAGGAAATCGACACCACTGCCATGATGGGTGGGCAGCGCGGCGACGACATCGTGGTGATGTCCGGCGATACGGTGTACGTGAACAAGGCGCCCACCTATTACGTGTACGGCGAGGCGCAAAAGCCCGGCCCGTACCGCGTGGAGCGCGGCATGACGGTGATGCAGGCCCTGGCAGCCAGCGGCGGCCCAACGCCGCGCGGCACCATGAGGGGCCTGCGCCTCACCCGCACCAACCCCGATGGCGGGGTGGTGCAGCTGGAGCCGCGCATGACCGATTCTGTAAAACCCGGCGACGTGCTGTTCGTGCGCGAGAGCCTGTTCTGAAGGGGGCCCGGCGATGAGCTTGCACCAGTTATTCTCGATCCTGCGTGCGCGACGCGCGGCGGCAGGCCTGATCCTGCTGGTGACGCTCGCGCTGGCGCTCGCATGGGTCCTCGTGCGGCCGGCCAGCTACAAGGCGAGCGCGCCCGTGCTGGTCGACGTGAAGCTGGACCCGGTGGGCGGCACGGCCTTGCAAGGCATGGTGGCGCCGAGCTACATGGCCACGCAGATCGACATCGTGAAGAGCGACCGCGTCGCCGAGCGCGTGTTGCAGATGCTGCCGGCCGACCAGGAACCCGTGAAGGGCCTGCGCGAGCCCGCGCAAAAGAAGAGTGCGCCGCAAGCGTGGATTGCACGCGAGATCCAGAAGAAGCTGGACGTGAAGCCGGCGCGAGAGAGCAACATCGTCAACATCTCCTGGACGGGCCGCACGCCCGCGGAGGCAGCGCTTGTTGCCAATGCCTTCGCGCAGGCGTACCTCGACGTCAGCCTGGAGATCAAGACCAATCCCGCCAAGCGCTACGCCGAATGGTTCGACGACCAGGTCAAGGCATCGCGCGACCGGCTGGAGACCGCGCAGAGCAAGCTGTCCGCGTTCCAGGAACAGTCGGGCATCGTCTCGGCCGACGAGCGCGGCGACTATGAAACTGCGCGCCTGAACGACTTGGCCGCGCAACTCACGGCGATGCGCAACCGCGGCGCCACCAGCGCCGGCGCCGCCGACAACGCGAGCCCGCTGGTGAACAACCTGCGGCAGGACGTCGCGCGGCTGGAGGCCAAGGTGTCCGAGAACTCCGCCACGATGGGCTCGGCGCACCCGGTGATGCAGGCGCTCAATGCGCAGCTCAGCGCGCTGCGCTCGCGCATGTCCTCGGAGAGTTCCCGCGTGGGCGACGCCGCCCAGGGCGCGGTCCGATCCACCAAGAGCCGCGAGCAGGAGCTCGAGAAGGCCATCGAAGCACAGAAGACGAAGGTGCTGGCGATGACAAAGCAGCGCGGCCAGCTCAGCGTGTTGCAGCGCGAAGTCGATTCGGCGCAGAAGGCATACGAAACCGTGAGCGCCAGCGCGGCGCAGGCCCGCCTGCAAAGCCTGGCCAACCAGACCAACATGGTGCGGATCGCATCCGCCATCGAGCCGACCGAGAAGACAGGATTGAACGGCATGCAGACCATGATGGTTGCCGGCATCGGCGGCCTGCTGCTGGCGCTGATCGGCGCGCTGCTGCTCGAACTGCGCAACCGGCGCGTCCGCTCCATCGAGGACCTCGCCATGGTCACCCGCCTGCCGATCCTCGGCACCGTACCCACCGCGGGCGCGGCCCTCACGCCGCTGCGCCTGCCCGGCGCCCCGCGCCGGCTGGCGCTCGCCAGGAGCATCGCATGAACAGCCAGATCTTTCCCCTGCCGAGCAACCGGCTCGACCTGGACATCGGCGCCACCTTCGGTGATGCGGTCCAGCCTATAGGCGCCATGTTGGTCGGCTGGGGCCGGCTGGACCAGGCCGATGTGAACCGCATTCTCGAGTTCCAGAAAAAAGCCGGCCTGCCGTTCGGCGAAGCGGGCATCGCGATGGGCCTGCTCGATCGTGACGATGTGCAGCAGGTGCTGGCAACGCAATTCGGGCACCCGAGCCTGCTGGCCGACTCGCTCCTCAGCCGCGAGCTGATAGCCGCGCGCGAACCCGACAGCGACGCGGTGGAACATCTGCGCGCGCTGCGCAGCCAGTTGATGCTGCGCTGGTTCGAGAACGACGCGCGCCAGGCGGCGCTGGCCGTGGTGAGTCCGGGCACGGGCGAGGGCCGCAGCTATGTCGCGGCCAACCTGGCCGTGCTGTTCTCGCAGCTGGGCAAGCGCACCTTGCTGATCGACGCCGATCTGCGCCGTCCGCGCCAACATCAGATCTTCGGGCTGCCCGGGCGCATCGGGCTCTCCCACGTGCTGGCCGGCCGTGCCGGCTGGGACGCGATATGCTCGATCGACTCCCTGCCCGACCTGTCGGTGCTGCCCGCCGGTGCGGTGCCGCCCAATCCGCAGGAGTTGCTGGCACGCCCCGGTTTTGGCAAGCTGGTGACGGCGATGCGCGCGAGCTACGAAGTCATCCTGATCGACACGCCGCCGTCGGAGTCGTGCGCTGATGCGGGCACCATTGCCGCGCGTGCGGGCGCGGCGCTGATCCTGGCATGCCAGAACGGCACTTCGGTGCCGCGCGTTGCCGCGCTGGCGGACGACCTGCGCCAGTTCGGTGTCACCATCGTGGGAGCGGTGCTTAACGGCACGCCCGCCTCATGACGCCGCCCGCGCGGCACCCGATCGACTGGCAGCTGCGCTGGCAGCACCTGGTCCGGGGCCTCGTGCGGGTCCAGTGCGAACGCGGTGAGCAGCAATTGCTCGATTCGCTCTCGCGGTCCACCGAGCCGCTGGTGCTGGCCTTCGTCAATGCGCATGCGATGAATTCAGCCGCGGTGTCGGAAGAATTCTTCAATGCGCTCATGTCGGCCGACATCATCCTACGCGACGGGATAGGCTTGGCCATCCTGCTTCGCCTGCTCAACCAGCCGCCGGGCCTCAACCTCAACGGCACCGACTTCATTCCGAAGGTCATGGCGCGCTACGCCGGCCGCTCAATCGCGTTGTTCGGCACGCAGGACCCGTGGCTCACCCAGGCGAGGCAAGTCGTGGAAACGCGGATCGCGCCCGCAAGCCATTGCGTGGCCGCGCATGGCTTCCTGGAAACGTCGGCCTATTTGCACCTGGCCGCCGAACACCGGCCGCAGCTGATCGTGCTGGGCATGGGCATGCCGCGGCAGGAGGAAGTGGCCACGGTGCTGCGCGCCGCGCTCGGCTACCCGTGCCTGATCGTCTGCGGAGGCGCGATCATCGATTTCCTGGGTAACAAGACTTCACGCGCGCCGACGTGGATGCGGCGCACCGGCCTCGAGTGGGCATACCGCCTGGCACTGGAGCCGCGGCGGCTGTTCCGCCGCTACGTGATGGGTAACCCTGTGTTCCTGGCGCGATCGCTGCGGCTGGCAGCGCAGGCGCTGCGGCGGCGGGGCCTAGAATCCGCGTGACCATGACGGGCCTCAAACGCGAATGAACATCCTCCTCACGGGCGGCGCCGGCTACATCGGCAGCCACACTTACGTGGCACTCGCAAAAGCGGGCTACACGCCGGTCATCCTGGACAACTTTTCCAACAGCCATCGCGGTGTGCTGGAGCGGCTCTACGCCATCACCGAGCAGCACGTGGAGTGCGAAGAGGGCGACGTGCTGGACACGCCGTTCGTGGAGGACGTGCTGCGGCGTCACGACATTGGAGGGGTGATCCATTTCGCCGGCGACAAGGCCGTCGGCGAGAGTGTCGCCAGCCCGCTCAAGTACTACCGCAACAACGTCGGCGGCGCCATGAGCCTCCTGCAGGCCATGGAAGCCGTGGGCTGCAGGAGGCTCGTGTTCTCCAGCAGCGCGACGGTGTATGGCGACCCGGCGAGCGTGCCGATCGCCGAGCATTTTCCGCGCAGCCACACCAACCCGTACGGCCACACCAAGCTGATCATCGAAGACATGCTGGAGGCAGTGCGTACTGCGCAGCCCGACTGGCGCATCGCGGTGTTGCGTTATTTCAACCCCGTCGGCGCGCACGAGAGCGGCCTGATCGGCGAGGACCCGTCCGGCACCCCCAACAACCTGATGCCCTTCATCACCCAGGTGGCGCTGGGCAAGCGGGAGTACCTGCGGGTGTTCGGTGAAGACTATCCGACGCCTGACGGTACCGGCGTGCGCGACTACATACACGTGAGCGACCTCGCTGAAGGTCATGTCGCCGGGCTCGATGCCTTGGTGGAGAAGGGCGAGAGCTTGACGGTGAACCTTGGCACCGGCCGTGGGTACAGCGTGCTGGAGGTGGTGCGGGCGTTTGAAGCTGCGAGCGGCAAGCCCGTTGCGTACAAGATCGCGCCGCGCCGCGCGGGTGACGTGGCGCAGTGCTATGCGGATCCTTCGCTGGCGGAGACCATTCTTGGTTGGCGTGCCACGCGTTCGCTGGAAGACATGTGCGCGGATGCCTGGCGCTGGCAAAGTCGCAACCCGGACGGGTATCGCTGAACTCTGTCCAACTTGTCATGCCGGACTCGATCCGGCATCCATGACTTCCTGTCACGCAGCCTCCCCGCAGGCAGGAATCAGGAGGGAGGCACGGGCACCGCTGCCCCTCGATGCGCACCCGGCATCCCGTCACTCTGGAGGTACCACAACGCAGACTGACGAAGCGCAGTCCCATAAGCAGTCCACTTCAACTCCAGCTCGCGTTCAGCAAGGCGAGAATCCATGTGCAGGTGCCGGTCCCACAGATGGACGAGCCCGGGCGACATGGGATCAGGCACCGTGTGCCCAAGCCGGCTGACACGCGAGATTGCGGACTGCGCCACCTTCAGCATCGGGCCCAACACCCAGCCGTCGATCTTCAACTGCAGCGTCGAGATGCGCCGCACCGGCACCGCGCCGATGGCCAGCGCGAGATCGACGAAGTATTCGTTCCAGCGCGGGCTGTCGGGTGCGGCGAGGTTATAGGTGCGCAGTTGGCCTTCCGGCAGCGGGATGCGCAAGGCTGCGATGATGGCATTGCAGATGTCGTCCACGTGCACGAGGTTCGACCAGCCGTCGCCCGCGGCGCCCAGGTCGCCAAGGCGGCCGGCGCGCAGCCAGCGGCCGACGCGGCCGACCCACAGGTGGCTGCCGGGACCCCACACGCAGCCCGGGCGCAGCGTCACGACAGTGCCGCCGGCCTGCGCGAATGTGGCCATGTGCTGCTCGGCCTCGCACTTCGCGCGTGCATACCAGCCCATCGCCGGATCGAGCGGCGCTTGCTCCGGCAACTGGCCCTCCTGCGCGCCATAGACCGACATGCTGCTCAGGTGGACGATGCGCGGGCAGTCGGCCGCCAGGCTCGCCTCGGCAAGGGTCTTCGCGCCTTGCGCGATGGAGTTGGCATCACCCGCCACGCAATTGACCACTGCATCGATGCCGTGCAGCGCCTGCGTCAGCGAATCGAGTTGTCGCGTGTCGACGCGCCGATGTTCCACGCCGGGCGTCACGCGCCGCGTCGACGCGCTCACGGGCGTGGCCCAGCCGCTGGCCGCGAGGGCCGCGCACAGCCGGGAGCCGATGTAGCCGGAGCCACCCAGAACCAGTATCTTCATGCTGCCACCAGATCGATGTGGACGCGCGGCTTCGGTGCGAGCCGCCGCGAGAGGTGTTTGCCCAGGCGCAATGAGAGCGCGATGAGCGTGAGCGTGGGGTTCGCCTGGCTGGACGTGGGGAACACGGCACTGCCGGCGACGAAAAGGTTGCGCACCGAGTGCACCTGGCAATCGGCATTGACGACGCTGGTGCGCACGTCATGTCCCATGCGGGCGGTGCCGATGTGGTGGCCGCCGTAGGCACCGAAGCGCATCAGGTCTTCCTCCAGCCGGGTGCGGTCGTATTCCAGCGTGCCCGCGCCTGTGCTCTGGAATTCCTGCGCGATGAGTTGCAGCGTGCGGTCGACCGAGTCGATGTCTTCGCGGGCGTAACGCCAGTCAACGCGCAACTGCGGCATGCCGAGCGCGTCGTAGCGCTCCGACAGCGTAACGCGGCTGTTCGGGTTGGGAGCCTGCTCCGCGTGCATCTCCAGGCTGAAGCGGTTGGTACGGTTGCGCAGGATCACCGAAGGGTACTTTCGCTGCGCCAGCGTGCGGCGTGCCACCCAGTGGGCGAGGAAGGCCGTGGTGTCGACCGGGTCGGTCATCACGTTGAGCAGGTGCCGCGCATACAAGCCCGGCGAGGAGGTTGTTCCGTCGTTGAGGCGCTTGCCGTATTCGTAGCTGATGAGGTGACGCACGAGGAACAGTCCCGACAGCACGCCGTTGCGGTGCCGCGGGTCAGTGATGCGCGGGAAGTGGAGGCGGGCCACGGCGTTGGCCAGCCCGTGGCGGCGCTGTTCGTCGGGCGCGATCGACAGGCGGCGGCGGCAGTACACGCCGTCGGGCGACATCTCGTAACCGTGGCGCACATCGTCCGGCGTGCCGCGCACGGTGAGCGTGCCGACATTGCCCGCAATGTGACACATGTAGTAGCGGCCGACCGCGTCGTGTTCGTTGCCGATACCCTCGTGCGCGACGTCGTCTGATGCGAGCAGCAGTCGCGCTGTCTCCAGCCCACCGGTGGCCAGCACGGCCGCGCGCGGCGCGACCTTGAAGTAGTGGCCCGAAAGAGTCGTTACCTCGAGCTCTTCGACGGCGCGGCCACCGGTCTCCAGCCGGATCGCGGTGCAGTTGGCACCCAGCACCACCGTGATGTCGGGCGCGAGCCGCAGCCGCTTCTCGTAGCGCTTGCCGAAATCGGTCGGGCATGAGAAGCGCTCCAGCGAATTGGTGCGCACCGTGCTGCTATCGAAGCCGCGGAACATCGGGAGCGCGCCCGGCCCCAGGGCCTCATCGGCGTCGTAGCTGAAGCGCCCGGCCTCGGACAGCACATTCGCTTCCGGATAGAACGGCAGCAAGTCCGAGTACGAGATCGGCCATCCGCTGAAGGGCACGTGGCTGCGCGCCTCGAAATCGATGGGATCGAAAGGAACGCAACGTCCGCCCCAGATCGTCGTGGAGCCACCCATCCGCCGCGTGCGGTATTTGTCGGGCGGGCTGTGCAGGCGCTCGTCCGCGACTTCGCCCGCATACAGCGCCTGCGTGGGCGCATGCTCGCCTGCCTGCCCCGATTCAAGCAGCACGATCTTCAGGCCCTGCCCGGAGAGCGAGAGCGCCAGGGCGATGCCTGCCGCGCCGCCGCCGACGATGCAGACATCGGCCCACAGGCAGGAGCCTGTTTCGATGGTGTCGGCATTGACGATCATGGTGCGGTCTCCAGTGGCGGCTGCGCCGATTGCATCGGCTGGCCTGCCACGCCGAAATGCCGCCGGTGGACGCGCGCGACGCTGGCGAAAAAGCGCGGCAGGGAAAATTGCCGCTCGTAGAGCGTGCGTCCGTTACGGCCCAGGTCTTCCAGGAGTTGCGGCTCACACAGCAGCTTTTGCAGGGCGGCCGCGATTCCACGGACGTCGCCGGGCTCGACGAAGCACGCGTTCACGCCATCGCTCAACACCGCCGGAATCTCGCCCACGGGCGTGCACACCACGGCGACGCCGTGCGCCAACGCTTCCAGGATCACCAGCGGCAGGCCTTCGTCGTACGAGGGCAGTACCAACACGTCGGCCCCGGCCATCAACCGCGCCACCTTCGGCTGGTCGCACCAGCCCTCGAACTTGACCATGTCGCCCAGCCCAAGGTCGGCTGCCTTGGCCTGGTACCCCGCGATGTCGCCCCCGCCGGCAAGTGCGACTTCCAGCCGGGATGCGTCGAACCCTGGAAGCGCCAGCGCGTTCAAGAGGTCGGACACGCCCTTGCGCTCGGACAAGTTGCCCAGGAAAAGCACGCGCCACGGCGCGGCGGCGGACCGCGCCGGCCTGGGACTGGCGGGCGTGGGCACGCCATTGATGATGATTTCCACGCGCTGTGCGGGCACGTACAACTCCTCGATCACGAAGCGCCGGGCACCCGCGCCCAACACTACGACACTGGCAGGCAGCGAGAACACCCAGCGGGTGAGCCGCTGTAGTGCCAGGGGCAGGGCGCGGAAGAAGTGATGCAACTGGGCGGCGTGCAGGTGCAACACCACCGGGATGCCCAGCGCGCGGCAGGCCACGACGATCACGCTCTTGCGCACGAGGCTCAGCCGCTCGGCCATGTTGACGTGCACACCGGCGAGATGACCCGAGATGCGCCCGCGCACGAGCTTGGCCAGCGCCGTGAGCAGCACCCAGGAAGACGCCACGGCACTGCCGCCGCCGCGCGTGTCCAGGGGCCGCAACTTCGCCGCATCCGGGGGCGTGTCGAGCGCCTGCGACTGGATCAGGTAGTCGGCAACCTTGTACATGCCGCCGCCCACCGGCGTCCAGGGGCAGGCGATGTAGATGTAGCGCCCGCCGCTGGCTGCGGCGCTGGCGCTGGGAAGGGATCCGACGGTGTCCGGCATGGTGGATGGCTTGTTTGGGCGTTTGTTGTTATGCGTAATGGCGGTGATGCGGTTCGAGCATCGGCGGCGGTTCCTGGATCACGCGGCTTGCAATGTGCCCGTTTGCGGGGCGGCGATGGCGCAGCAGCCCGCGCACCATGCCGGCCGCGTTGAAGCACCACGACACGACGGAATACGCGGCCCGGCGCAGCGAGCGCTTGCGCCACAACATCAACAGCAGCGGTGCGGCCGCCAAGGCGGCAAAGACGGAGACGCGCACGGCAGGAGATGAAGGCAAGGCCAGCACGCCGAGCAGCAACGCCCACCACAGCAGCACAGCGGTGTAGATGCGCAGCTCGCGAGCGCCGCGCAGCACGAGCCGCATCTGGCGTCCTCCAGCGGCTGCGCGCATGAGCTCGCCCAGGCCGCAGGCATATCGCGAGCGCCAGCGCCGCAGCAGCAACTGGTAGGGCGGCGACTCGTGGCCGTAGTGCGTCACGGCCTTCACCGGCAGACGCCAGAGCTTCCAGCCCAGCGAGCGCAGGCGCACCGCCAGGTCGAACTCTTCGTAGCTGTGCAGGTTGCGGTCGGACAGGTAGCCGGCCTCTTCGATCGCCAGGCGCCGGTAGAGGCCGCCGCCGTCCAGCCGATCCACCTCGCCTGGCGCGAGGTGCGAGGCGGCGCGCAAGCCCCGCTCGCGGTATTCCATGCTTTCGTTGTTCAGCTCCACCACGCGCCCGCCGATGCCCGCGACCTCGGGGTGCTGCGCGAGGAACATCAGCGCCTGCGGCAGGAAGCCGCGGAGCATGCGCATGTCGCCGTCGATGATGTACACGTACTCTCCGAACGAGTGTTGATAGCCCAGCTGCGGGCCGACACCGCAGCAGCGCTCGTCGGGGTTGGCGAGCTGCACGATGCGGATCGGGTAGCGCGACGCCAACTCGACGGTGCGGTCGGTCGAATGGCTGTCGGCCAGGATCACCTCGCCGCCCACCTCGGCCACGGCGGCCAGGCAGCTCTCGATGGCGGCGCAGATGTTCTCTTCCTCGTTCAAGGCCTTGATCACCACCGACACTCGGCAGCGGGCGGACCGCGTCATGGGTGCGCTCATGGCAGGGTTCCTTCCTGGGAAAACGCGTCGGCGCTACGCACGCGCCAGCGCTGCCACCGGTCCGCCACCTTGGCCGGCATGAAAAGGGCCATGAGCGCCGTGAGCTGCCACCGCCGCCCCCCGGCTGCGTCGCGGGCGTCCATCAGGCACGCCAGGGCGTCACGGCGTCGTCCCGCGGCCAGCAGTTCGCGCGCGAGCGTGATCTCTTGCTGGGCGACGAACCACAGCGCGGAGCGCCGCAGGTGCTGGGGAATGGCCCCCTCGCGGGCATGCTGGCGCATGCGCCGCAGATAGGGTGGCAGCCGGGTGGGCCGGTGCGAGGCCGTGAGCGAACCGGCGACGGAGGCGCGATACGCGGCCAACGGCACATTCACCAGCGCGACGGGCGTCTGGTCGGCGATGCGGAACCACACGTCCAGGTCTTCGCCGAACGATTCGCCCTCGATGAAGCAGGGGCGCATATGCCGCAGGCGCCGGGTCCGCACGGCAACGCTGCTGGTGAAAAAAGGCGCGTTCCTCATCCAGCGCTCGCGCAGGTCGTCGATCAGCTCCACCTCGCAGAAGGCCTCGGGCACAGGCCAGGGTTCCGGCTCGTCTTCGCTCCCGCCGTCCACCTGCCGGAAGCCGGTGGCGATCATGTCGGCCTCGGGGCAGGTCTGGTGCGCACGCGCCAGGTTCGCGAGGAACTCGGGGTGGTGCCAGTCGTCGGCATCGAGAAATGCGATCCAGTCGCCCTGGGCGAGCGCGATGCCGCGGTTGCGCGCGGCCGAGACACCGGCATTTTCCTGACGCACCACGCGCACGCGGGGCAGGGCCAGGGCCTCGAGGAGGTCGGCGCCGCCGTCGGTCGAGCCGTCGTCGATGACGAGCACCTCGCAGGGGGCAAAGGTTTGCGCCAGCGCCGAGCGCACCGCGCCCTCGATGAAGCGCGCCTTGTTGTACAGGGGAATCAGCACGGTGAACTTCACGACGTGGCTCCCCACGCGTAGGGCGAGCGCGCGAACTGCACATGCGCGTGCGCGCTGGCCGCGGCGGCCAGGGTCACGAGCAGAAGAAGGTGCAGGAACAATTCGGTGCCATAACCCTGCAGCAGCATCGGCACTTCGCTGATGGAGCGCAGCGCCAGCGCCACGAACAGTGCCAGGCTCAATCCCCCGGAAGCCTTCGCATAGCGCAGCGACATCACGAGCAGAACGAGCGAATAGACCACGAGGGCTACCGCGCCGACGCTGCCGGCGCGAGCCAGTGTGTCCATGAACTGGTTGTGGGCGCTCGTGGCGTTCGGCATGGCGATCGCGGCTCTGAAGTCCGCTTCCCAGAGGCCGAGGCCATAGCCGAAGTACGGGCTGGCGCGCCACTCCTCGATCGCGATCGCCCAGATCTGATCGCGGCCGGTCATGGAGATCAATTGAGCGCCCTGGGCCGTGTCCGCGAAATTCGACCACTGCGCATCGACATCGCCGACGACGATCCAGCCCAGCAGCGCGGCCATGGCGATCAGGGCGATCAGCAATGCAAAGATGCCCATGGCGCCATTGCGCGGGTCGCTCATGCGCCGCCACATCCTGCTGCCGTGGCGAACGAGCGCCATGCACAACGCGCACAACAGGAAGGCTATCCACGCGGTTTTGGACTGAGCCAGGAAAAGCGCCGCCAGGCCCATCACCCACGCCAGAACGTTCAGCCAGTTGCGCTGGAACGGCCGGGCCCACAGAAGCAGCAGGAACACCTGCGCGAACATGGCCATGCCGACGGCATGGGGCGCCAGGCCGCCGAAGCGTGGCACGCCCGGCATCAGGCCCTGGGCGTACGACTGGTCGAGCACCATCGTGGGCATCACCGGGATGAGGAAGATGCCGGCCAGGATGAACGTGAAGAGCGCGGTGCGCGCGGCCGACAGGATGCGGTCCACTTCTGAGCTCGTGACGAGCAACGCAGCGACGCCGATCACGAGCGTGTAGAGGTACTCGTGCGACAGCATGGGATGCGAGCCGAAGAGGGCGGGCGCCGCAACGGTGCCCACCCAGTAGAGGATAAAGACAATCGCTAGCGTGGGCGAAGGCAGGTGCCGGTGCTGCGCGACATGATTGATCACGCGTTCGGCGGCGGCGGCTACAAGCAGGATGGAGACGAGCCGCTGTGCCCACACGACGACGGGGCCGCGCGCCGGCTCTCCCGCGGACATCAGCTCGATGAAAGTCTGCGACAGGTCGCGCCCCGACATCAACGCCGAAAGAGCGACCATGCCGAGCATCGCGGGCATGACCCAGTGGAGGAAGCCGTGGTGGGATTTCGTCATCGTGCCTGTCCCTCGGGGTCTGGCGCACCGGCGAATCGCGGCGCAAATGCGGGAAACAGCCGGCCGAGCGCGCTCTGCGCTTCGCTGCCCAGCACTTGCGGCCGCGCCAACACGAGCACGAGCATGGCCGCCAGCGCGCATGCGCCGCCGGCGGAAAGTGATATCACGGGGTAGGTCAGCGAAGCCACGGCGTATTGCCCGGCGAGTACCGCGGCCGCGCACAGGGCCGCCAGGCCCAGCCCGCGCAGCGCATACGGCAGGATCGCGGACCAGGAAAGATTGAGCGCCCGCAGCGCGGCGCCGACGATGACGATCGCCCGCGCGTAGATGACGACGACCGACACGACCGCGATGGCGCGGATGCCTTCGTGCGCGAAGTACCACCAGGCCAGCGACGCCAGCGCGAGCAGCGGCAGTTGCAGCAGGAACTCGTAGTGCTTGCGGCCGGTGTTCCACAACACCGGTGTCGACAGGCCCCAGCATGACCATGCGGGCAGGCACAGGAACAGCAGCGCCAGCACCCACGCCGAGTCCATCCAGACCGGGCCGTACAGCAGGCTCACCAGATCGTGCGACATTAGGGCGAAGACGACCGCGGCCGGCGTGATCAACACCAGCACGCATGCCAGGCCCAGCAGCCAGCCTTGTGCAAGCCGCTTCGGGTCCTGCTGCATCTTGGCGCCGGTGGCGAGGAACGCGGGCTGCAGCGCCCCCAGCAGCAGGAAGTTCGGGATGGACGCGAGGTTGTAGGCCACGTTGTAGAGGCCGACGAAGTGCGCGTTGAGAACGCGCCCTATCACGACGCGGTCGAGGTTGCTCAGAAGCCAGTTCACCACGTTGGTGAGGAAGACGGTGCGTCCAGTTGTCAGGGCGGCGCCTCCACCGGGATGGGAGAAGAGGGGTTTGAGGGAATGCGGCCGCGCCGCATACGCGCCGACAAGCGTCACCGCCGCCTGCACCACGCAAGCCGCGGCCAATGCGTACGCGCCGTAACCCATCAGCGCCATCGGCACGCCCACGGCCACGTACCCCGCGGCGTAGCTTGCGAGCTGCACGAGGCCGAGGGTGCGGAAGTTCAGGTCGCGCTGCAGCAGGCACGTGGCCGGGCCGCTGGCCGCCATCAACAGGCTGGCCAGCGACATCCATTGCACCACGCCTTCGACGCGCGGGTCAGCGAAGAAGATGGCGATGGCGGGGGCGGCGGCGTACATGGCGCACGCCGTGAGCAGGCCCGCGAGCACCTGCCAAGTGAAAGAAAAGCGGATGTCGTCGCGGCTCACGCTGGGCATAAGCATCAGGTTCCAGCTGAAGCTCGCACCCGAAAGGAAGGCCGCGAACGTCAGCACCGCCATGCCGATGCCGTATACGCCGAAGTTGCCCGGCCCCAGCATGCGAGCCAGCGCGACCTGCGCGCCTAGCTGCAGGACGAAACGCAATGCCGTGGTGAGGGCGCTCCATTTCAGGGCGCGCTCCGCCAATGCAGCGAGGGGGACGGCGGTCATCGGTTGCGCGCGCTGTAGCGCCGCAGCGCGATGCCCGACATCAGGGCCAGGGCTGCCAGCAGCATGGCGGGCCCCGCAGGACGATCACGCTCCTCGGGCTCCGGTTTCGCGCGTGCAGTGGCCTGCGTGACGGGCGGGCGGTCATGGGTCACCGCGCCTGCGGCCGTTATGAGCTCGGGGCCGGTTCGTGTGGGACCGGCGGGACGCGTGGGCGTCACCATGATGACCGCGGGTGTCGTCGCCGCCGCGGCGGCCGCCGACGTTGCCGCGGCAGTCCGGCTGGACGACATGGATCCCGGAGCCACACATTGGCCCATGGCCGCCGCTGCGCAAGCGCAGAGCAAGAACGCGATGACTGAACTGCGCATCAGGCTCTCCTGGCTGTTGGGGTTGACCAATTTTGCGTCAGGGGTACTGGCGCATGGCGGGCCTACCCATGGCTCGTTCAGGCTATTCGCACAGGTCGCACGCTCACTATGGCGGCCCCGCGAACGGATCACGCTACGTTGTGAAAGTACGGTATCGAGTTTCATGGATGGCTTTTTTTTCGTTCATGGGCTGGGCAACCGTCCGCTGCTTGCGCCTACGGTGCCGCCCGCTGCCTGTCGGGGTGCAGGCCGGCCGGCCCAGCGCCGGCTCCAGTCGCGCCCGGGGCTCTCGATCCAGCGGTAGGTGAAGGCGCTGAAAGCCAGGGTGATGGCGACGACCGCGACGTAAAAGAGCGTGCCCTCCAAGTCGTTTCGGCCGTAGGCGAGCACGTACTGGCCGCTGCCGATGGGCATGGGCGTCCAGAGGTCCTGCTGCACGAGGCGCTTCACCACCGCCGGGAACAGCAAGACGAAGAAGAAGTGGGTGAGGTAGATCGAGTAGGACAGCGTGCCCAGCCAACGCAGCGGGGCCGTACGGAAGACGCGGCTCACGGCACCGTCCTCGGCAGCAAACACCAGCACCGCCACCGCGAAGACGAAGGGGGCCAGCAGCGACCAGGGCGTCTTGCCCACCACGGACACGAAGGCCACCACCGCCGCGACCACCGCGAACTCGGCGGCGGTGGCTGCCGCCGGGCCGGCAGCGGCGAGACGCAGCGGGCGCGCCTTGTGGATGTGATAGCACAGGACGCCGAGGGCGAAGCCGAAGACGCAGCGCAGCAAGCCCCAGTCGAAGGTGACGTCCATGCCTGAGCTGGAGAGATACAGCAGAGCCACCGGCGGCACGATGGCTGCCACAGCCAGCATCCACAGGCGCAAGCCGAGGGTGACGCTCAGCAGTGCGAAGATCACATAAGTCCACACCTCCGTGCTGATGGACCAGCTGGGGCCGTTCCAGGTGAGGCTGTCGTGCACGTGCAGGCTCTGCACGAGGAACAGGTTGCTCAGCACCGACCCGGGCTCGTTCACGCCGGTGAAAGTCGAGGACGGCGACGCCTGCCCCATGCCCCCGATGAGCCTGGCCGTCTCCCACGCGAGGAAGAGAAACAGCATGAATACGTGCAGTGGGTACACGCGGCCCAGCCGTAGCACAAGGAAACGCCGCACCTCCGCCCAGGAGCCCAGCCGTGCGGCGTAGTTCCACGCAATGACGAAACCGCTCAGCACAAAGAAGAAATCAACGAAGAGATAACTGTTGCGCACCAGCGGTGCTGTATAGATGGGGCTGTAACCATGGAAGTGAAACAGCACGACAAGGCAGGCACATACGCCGCGCCAGCCATCGAGCGCCTCGAAGCGACCGGCCGCCTTGCTGGGTTCCTTGGCTGTGATTGTTGGCGGGGGCATGGCGTGGGACTGCAAAGCGACGTGCGACGTTAAAGGGTGATTTTTCCAGTGAAGAAGCGCGCGCAGTGTGCGTTGGCGCGCACTTTGCAAACCCGATACGAGAAAGCGCCCCGCGCCGACGCTGCACCACGGACAGGACCTTCGCGCGCTGTCTTCCTTGTCCTACAAGCAGGACTCAACTCGCTGCCTAGCATGGACTGCATGAGCGGACGCTTGCGCGACATCAAGTTGACGGTCGAACACACCTGCAACAAAAATTACGATCGGCTGCTGACCGAAATTGGCGGCACGCGCATGTTCTCTGTGATCGAACGGGCAGAGTCATGATGCGATATAGCCGCAGCGAACACGCCAGGGTGCAGGCCCTGCAACAGGAGGTTTCGCGTGCCGAGGCCGACTACCAGCGGTTACGCGCCGCGTATCTGGAGATCGCCAAGAACGAGCCGGGCCACGAAGTGGCGCTGGCGATGATCGGCGCCGACATGGACCGCGCGCACTCACACCTTCAAGCCTTGATCGGCCTTCCGCGTTTGCCATTCACGCACGAGCCGAGCTCGGTCGTGCGCCGCGAGGCGCAGCGCCTGACCGAAGAGCACGATTGAACGGCATGATCCCTTATGACATCGATCCCAGCCTGCATACGGCTGAGCCCGAGCCGCAGCAGCTGGACGACGGTTTCTCGCCGCGCCTCATGGCCACACATCCCGTCGAGCCCGAGCCGGAACCGGGTGACGATGCTTCCGCGCCCAACCCGTCGCACCTGCCTGTCGAGCCGGAGTTCGCGCCCGAGCTGCCACCCGCGGAGCCTGAAGAGCCTCACGGCAAGCCGCCCACTCTTTGAGGAGAGCCAGCATGAACCACCCCATCGAGCCGGGTTTGATTCCGCCCGGGCCGGGCCTGGAGAAGGAAGAGCCGGAACAAGCGCACGAGGACGATATCCCGGCGGACGACGGCACCACGACCACTGGCTCACCTCAGGCTTCGGAAGAGGAGCGGCCTTTACGGCAGGTCGAACGGGAGTAGTAGGCATGTCCAACACACCCGCGCATACGCCGGAGCCCACGCTGCCGCCGAAACCCGTGAACCCCGAGCCTCATCCGGAGCCGCAGGATCCCGAGAAAGGCCGCGTCAAGACCCCTGAGCCGGGCAGATCGGAGCACCCGGCGATTTAGTCGCCATCTCGTAAAGGCGAGCCCAGCATGGCCTGGGCATCCTCGTCCAGGCCCGTCACCGGCGTGGCCTTCGCGAGCGCCATCCACACGCCGAAAGGCAAACCCTCGCGCGAGCGGCGCGGTGCGGCGCGCGCCACCACCAGGCGCCCGTGCTCCAGCACCAGCACGCCGCACTCTGGCGGCACTTCGTCGGGCGCCGCGATGCAGCGGCCCCTGGCGTCGCAACCGAGCACGTACCAGCATTCGCCCAGGTGAACGTAGGCGCTGCGCTTGGCGCCTTGGCGCAGGTCGCCCAGCAGGTCGGCGCGACGCACCTTCACTTCATGCACGATGGGATCGACATACGTGGCCACCGAGGTGTTGCGGATCGAGAACACATCGGGTTTGGCCACGCACCAGCGCAGGGGTTTGTCCGCGTCTTCGCACGGCACCTGCGCGCGCAGCGCGAGCCCGCGCCATGCGATGCGTCCGGCGCGGCCCATCTCCAGCGCCACTCGCTCCACGAGGGCCTCATGCGCGGAGAACGCGGCGCGGTTCGCGGCCAGCGTGCGTGCGAGCAGCTGCACGCCGGCCGGCGTTACGCGCAACGACTCGTGACCCGACGGCGCCCGGACGCGATCGAGCAGGCCGGCGGCCAGCAGCTCGATCTCCAGCGGATCCTGGCAGGGCCAGCCAGCGGACCGGTAGATCTCGCGCAGCCGGCGAGCGTGGGCCTTGCCCAGTGCCGGCAGAAGCCGCGGCAAGACGGACAAAGGCTGGGGGATGGACTGGGGAGACGCACTCATGCGGGTGGCCAAAACGGGCTGCCAGTGTAGCTCCGCTCCCGGCGCGATGCCACACCGTAGGCAGGCTCCGACGGTCGGTCTGGCGGTTGACCTATCGCGCCATGGCGGTCCGTGACCAAAATGATGGGATGGCTGAGAACGTCAAATATGGCATCACCGCCCTGCGCTATGCAGGCTCCCAAATCGTCGCGGCGATGATGGGCCTGATCGACGCGACTCAGGCAAAGTGGGACTTGCGGCCCACGCCCACACGCGTCACCGAGGTGGTGGACAAGCTCGTCGAAGGCGATACGGTCGTCAGTATGTTCCCCGACGACGCCGGCCAGCTCCAGCCGGGGCCCGAGGTGAAGGTGGATGTGCTTCCTGAAGGCACTGAGACGCTGGCTCTGGCTGAGGAATCCGCCGGTCGCAGCATCCGCGATCTGCCGCGGTTTTAAGACATCGCGGATTTGCTGCCAACACTGTAGGCACGCCACCGGTGGAATACCACCACTCTCGCGGCGCGGCGGGCGGTACCCGACCGAGCCGCTTCGCGAAGTCGTAGCAACGCTGCGACCGCCACAGTATGAGCCGCCGCCGGGTACCGCCTGCCGCGCCGCGCGCGCTTGCCACCCAAAGTGTCACTTCACCGCATCCACTTCCCGCACACCGCCCCGAAGCTTGAGCAACCCGGTTGACAGAGCCGTTCCGCACACGATCACACCGCCACACAGTAGCATCCATCCGGTCACCGCTTCGTCCAGAAACAATACTCCGTAGAACATCGCGAACACGGGCACGACGAATGTGACGGCCAGTGCGCGAGCGGGACCGGCGTGCTCGATGAGGTGGAAATATAGAACGTAAGCGACGCCGGTGCATACGACCCCAACGACGAGCAACGATAGCCATGCCTGCAGGCTGGGCGTGCGCTCGGGCCAGTACCACAGGCCGGGCAAGACGAGCACCAGCAGCGCACCGATCTGGCTGCCGGTGGCAGTGACCAGGGCGGGCATTCCGCCGAGGTAACGCTTGGCCGCGTTGGCCGACCAGCCGTAGCAGACCGTCGCGAGCAGGCAGGCCAGCACCGCCCACGCCGGTGCCACGCCCGAAGCATCGGGCTTGAAACTCGCCTTGTCCCATGCCAGCAGGGCAACTCCCGCAAAACCGATCACCAGGCCCAGCACACGCGAGTGGGTCGGCCGGTCCTTCAGCCAAATCCACGCGATGACCGCACCGAAAAGCGGTACGGTGGCATTGAGGATCGCGGAGAGGCCGGTTGTGATCGACAGCACCGCGAAGGCAAAGCAGGCGAAGGGGATGCCGGAGTTGAAGACGCCGATGAGGAACACGGGCTTCCAGTGCCGACGCAATTGCGGTCCGAGGCCGCGCACCCACACCAGCGGTAGCAAGAAAGCCGCCGCTACGCCGACGCGCACGGCTGCCGTCGGCAGCGGACCGAATTCGACGGCGCCCAGCCGCATGAAGAGGAAGGATGAGCCCCAGATCGCGGCAAGCAGCATGAATTCGACGATCCAGCCGCGCGCGCTGGCCGCAGCCGGGCGGTCCTGCATCGACGCCGTCAAATCGCGCCTTCCAGTTGCAGCAATGCCGTCTTGCGCTCGAGCCCTCCGGCATAGCCCGTGAGCGAGCCGTTTGCACCAACCACGCGGTGGCAAGGCACGACGACGCAGACCGGGTTGCGGCCCACGGCAGCGCCGACCGCACGCATTGCGGCGGGCCTGCCGATGCGCTGGCTCAGCAGGCCGTAGCTCGTGGTGCCGCCGCGCGGGATGGCGAGCAGCGCTTGCCAGACCGATCGCTGGAAAGCCGTGCCGCCCTGCAGGTCCAGCGGCAGGTCGAACGTGCTGCGCGTGCCATGGAAATACTCGTCGAGCTGAGAGACGGCCTCCAATAGCACCGGGTGTTTCGGCTGCTCCGGCCATGCCGTAGGGTCGGGCATGTGCTTCTGGCCTTCGAACCAGATGCCGGCTACGCCGAGGGACGTCGCGGCGACGACCATGGGGCCGAGTGGGCTCGCGTAACGGGCCTGGACGATGGAAGGATCGAACTTCATGGAAACTCCAAAGGTAATGTCGGTCACGGCATCGCGGCCCAGGCGCGGATGACCGCGTAGCTACGCCACGGCTTCCACGCCAGCGAGGCTTCCTGTGCCGCGCGCGCGGGGTTCGGCTTGCCCTGCACGCCCAGCGCCTTGTGCAAGGCGACGTCGCCCGCCGGAAACGCATCGGGCCAGCGCAAGGCGCGCATCGCGATGTACTGCGCCGTCCAGTCGCCGATGCCGGGCATTTCTTTCAACGCGTCGATCGTCGACTGCACCTGCGCGCCGCCATGCAACTGCAGCCGCTTGTCCGCGACGGCCTGTGCGATCGCAACGATGGCCGCCTGCCGCTGCTTCACGATGCCCAGCTGACCGAGCGCGTCACCGCTGGCGCGGGCCAGCACGGGCGGCTCCGGGAACAGGCGCGTGAGGTGGGTGAAGGGCGTGTCGATCGGCTCGCCGAAACGGTCCACCATGCGCTGCGCGAGCGTTCGCGCGGCCGCCACGGTGATCTGCTGGCCGAGCACGGCGCGCACCGCCAGCTCGTAGCCGCTCATCGCGCGGCCTTGAGGCGGTGGATCACGACCGGCAGGGCCGAACGAAGCGAATCGCTCACGCGTAGCACCAGCTGGTGACGCGGCTCGTCGAACTCGGCAACGAGCCAGCCCTTGTGTAGTTCGCCACCGGCTTCCACCGCCACGGTGCGGGCCAGCGCGCCCTTCGCGGGATCCGCCATGTCGACGCCCTCTATCGCGCGCTTGGCAAAGAAGCCGAGCATGGCCGCCACGTCGTAGGGCGGCCGGTACCCGAGGCGGATCGCCATGCCCTGCGCCGGTGAGCTTGCGCCTTCGCGGCGCAGGCGAGTGGGGTTGAGGCCGTAGTGCTCCACGAAGGCGGCATTGAAGCGCCGCACGCTCGAATAGCCGCTGATGAGGGCAATCTGCGTGATCGGCAAGTCGGTGTCCGCCAGCAATTGCTTGGCGGTAAGGAGCCGGCGTGTCTGCAGGTACTGCACCGGCGATACGCCGAATTGCGCCTCGAAAATGCGCCGCACATGGCGGTCGCTTATGCCTAGGCGCGCGGCCAGTTGCTCCACGGAGGGTGACGAGCCGCCCCACGCCTCAGGCTCGTCCAGCAGCCGCGCCGCCTGGTGCGCGAGGATGTAGCTCGCATCCTGAATCGACCACACGATGGAGTGTGGCGCGAGCTCGGGCCGGCACCGCAGGCAGGGGCGGAAACCCGCGCGCTCGGCTTGCGCTGCATGACCGAAGAAACGACAGTTTTCGCGCCTGGGCAGCCGCACCTTGCACACAGGGCGGCAGTAGATGCCCGTGGAGGTGACGCCGATGAAGAAGCGGCCGTCGAAGCGCGCGTCGCGCGCCTGGAGCGCCAGATAGCAGGCGTCGGGTTGCAGGGCTGCGGAGTCGGGATGCATGCGTCGATCATACGCAGCACCCGCCGGTGGGCTAGCCGTTTTCGGACATGCCCCTCTGCCCGAGTTCCGTCTCCAATCGGTGGCGCTCGGCGATTTCCTCTTCCAACAGTTCGGTCACCTCCGCCAGCTCTTCGGCGGCCTGGGTCACCTTCTGTTGCACGATACCGTTCTGCTCCAGCGCCTTGCCAACGTCGCCCTGCCTGGCGCTCTGCGGAAGACTCCGGTCGAGCGCCGTGTTGGTGAGGTGGAGCTCCGCGCTGGCGACAGCGAGGTCTTCCTGCACGGCATCGGTCTTGTCCCTGGCAACCTCGATGGGTCGGCCAGCATTGATGGTTGTCGGCATTCCGTTTCCTTCGACAGTTCGGCTCATGGGTTCGGCCGCAAGGGGAACCTTAAATGGTGCGAGCAGCCTCGGCTGTAGGGCGGCGGAGGATTGATGTGCAGGAGAGCTTCGCTGTCGAGCACACCGGCATAGGAAGCGGACTACGGAATTGGTCATTGCGCCCCTACACGCAGTCGGCATCTTTTTGCCTACATTCCATAAAATGGCGAAAACGAATGTCAGCGGGCCGAACGTCCCGTCCGAGCGAGCGTCGAAGCGAAAGGACTCGGACCAGCTCGAGCGCCGCTCCCGCCACCGCGTCGCGGACGACCAGAAATCGGGCCAGGGTGCGATGAGTGCCCTCTCGAGGCTGCAGATGATGGAGCGGCGCAAAGCCGCTTTGAAACCGGATCCGAACGAGTCCGGCAACTGAGCGGCAGGTCTGTTCGGCCCCCGCAGGCTCTGCAGGAAGCGTTTGACGCCGTGTAGGACTGCGCCCCGCATTTTGGCCCTCGGCAATCCGCAAGCGGTGCAAGCCTACAATTTGTCCTTCGCTTTCACTCGACGGGAACACGGTTCATGCAGCTTTCGCCCACCATCTTCAAGGCCTATGACGTCCGCGGCGTGGTGCCCTCCACGCTCAACGAGGAGGTGGCCTACGCGCTCGGGCTGGCATTCGGCACGATCGCGCAGGGTGAAGGTGAAAAGACGGTGGCGGTCGGACGCGACGGGCGGCTGAGCGGGCCGTCGCTCAGCGCGGCATTGGCAAAAGGGCTCAGGGCGTCCGGCATGGATGTCATCGACATCGGGCCTGCTACCACACCCATGCTCTACTTTGCGGCCAGCACCCTGTGCTCGAGCGGAATCCAGGTGACCGGCAGCCATAACCCGAAGGATTACAACGGCTTCAAGATGGTGATGGCCGGCCGCGCCATCTATGGTGAGGAAATCCAGGCCCTACGCAGATTGATGGAACAGGGCGCGCCGGTGTCCGCGCAGCCCGGCACCGTGCGCAACATCAACATCCTGGCGCCGTACCGCGACCGGATCGTGCAGGACGTGAAGCTCGCCAAGCCGCTGAAAATCGTCGTCGATTCGGGCAACGGCATCGCCGGCGCATCGGCGCCGGGCATATTCCGCGCGCTAGGCTGTGAGGTGGTCGAGCTCTACAGCGAGGTGGATGGCACCTTCCCTAACCACCACCCTGACCCGAGCAAACCCGAGAATCTGAAGGACCTGATCGCGGCCATCCGCTCGTCCGGCGCGGAGCTGGGCCTGGCCTTCGACGGAGATGGTGACCGACTGGGCATCATCACCCGCGGCGGCAACAACATCTACCCGGATCGCCAGATGATGCTGTTCGCGCGTGACGTGCTCACGCGCGTGCCCGGCGGCACCATCGTATTTGACGTGAAGTGCACCCAGCGCCTCGCGCCCACGATCCGCGAAGCGGGGGGAACGCCCCTCATGTTCAAGACGGGCCATTCGCTCATCAAGGCCAAGATGAAAGAAGTCAATTCGCCGCTGGGCGGCGAGATGAGCGGCCACATCTTCTTCAAGGAGCGCTGGTTCGGCTTCGACGACGGCACCTACGCGGGCGCGCGCCTGCTCGAAATCCTGTCGCGCCACCAGGATCCGAGCGCCCTGCTGGACGGCCTGCCCACGAGCTTCTCCACGCCGGAACTCAACGTGAAGTGCGACGAGGGCGAGGCGCACATCCTTGTGCAGCGGCTGGTCGACCACGCGGACTTCGAATCGCCGGCTGAACTCTCCACCATCGACGGGCTGCGCGTGGACTGGCCCGACGGCTTCGGCTTGATTCGCGCGTCCAACACCACACCGGTGCTGGTGCTGCGCTTCGAGGGCCACACGCAGGCGGCGCTCGAACGCATCGAGGAACTCATGCTGGCGCTGCTGCGAGAGGTCAAGCCCGACGCGACGGTCGGCGAGGCCGCGCATTGAAGATTCTCATCGTCAAGCTGTCCTCGCTTGGCGATGTGGTCCACGCGATGCCTGCGGTTCAGGATATTCGCGCCGCTCGGGCCGATGCGCAGATCGACTGGGTGACGGAACGCGGGTTCGCGCCGCTGGCGCAGCGCTGCGATGGTGTGCGGCGTGTCATTGCTTGTGAGTTACGGCGGTGGCGCAAGGCGCCGCTGGCCGCGCAAACGCGCGCGGAATGGCGCAGTTTCCGCGAAGAATTGCGTAGCGACTCGTACGATGCAGTGATCGACCTGCAGGGCCTGACCAAGTCGGCGCTCGTGGCGCGCGTGGCGCGGCTGGCTCCCGCCGGAAAGCGATTCGCACTGGCCAACCAGACCGAAGGGTCCAGCTACGAGGCGCCGACCCGGTGGGTGGCCGATGTCGCCGTGCGCATTGAGCCTCATGTGCACGCGATCACGCGCTCGCGCGAGCTGTGCGCGAAGGCGCTGGGCTACCTGCCGCCGAAGTGGATGCGCTTTGGCCTGCATTCTTCCGATCGAGCGGAAGTCGACACGCGCTGCATCGCTTTCGTCCATGGCACCTCCCGCGACGACAAGTGCTGGCCCGAAACGCATTGGGTCGAACTGGGGCGCAGGCTCATCGCCGAAGGCCACACGATCGGACTGCCGCACGGCAGCGAGGGCGAGCGTGAACGCGGCGAACGCATCGCACAGGCGCTGGGCATTGGCGCGCAGGTGTGGCCACGGCTTGACCTGGGGCAACTCACCGATCGCCTCGCGGCCTGCGCCGGTGTGATCGGGGTGGACAGCGGTCTCAGCCACATCGCGGTGGCACTGGACTTGCCGCATGTTCAGATCTACAACTTCGACACGGCCTGGCGCACCGGCCCCTTGCCTCCGCAGGGGCGGCAGCGCGCCGTGTTCGCGCACCCCACGCCGACGGTCGACGCCGTGTGGCAAGCTTGGGCCTTGGCGCAAGCTTCTCGATGATCCGTCCCCTTTATTCACTCCTCGTCATGAGCGCGCAGCCGTTCCTGCGGCGCAAGCTCAGGCGCCGCGGGGCGGCCGAGCCGGGCTACCTGCACGCGGTGGGGGAGCGCTTCGGCCAATATTCGAAGCCGGCGCAACCGGGCGCGGTGTGGATCCACGCTGTGTCACTGGGAGAGACGCGCGCCGCCGCGATTCTGGTGGAGCGTTTGCGCAAGCTGCGTCCCGACGTGCGCATTCTGCTAACGCACGGCACTGCCACCGGCCGGGCCGAGGGCGAGCGGTTGCTACGCGAGGGTGACGCGCAGGCTTGGCTGCCCTGGGACACACCCAAAGCCGTGCGCCGCTTCCTGAACCACTTCCAGCCCAGCGTCGGCATCCTGATGGAAACCGAGGTGTGGCCCAACCTCGTCGCGCTGTGCAAGGCGCGTGGGCTGCCGCTGGTACTGGCCAATGCGAGGCTGAGCGAGAAATCGCTGACGCAGGCCCGCAGGCTCTCGCGCCTGTCGCGGCCGGCCTATGGGTCGCTGGCGGCCGTGTGGTCGCAGACGGAAGGCGATGCGCAGCGTCTGGCGCAGGCGGGGGCGACGGTCAAGGGTGTGTTCGGAAACCTCAAGTTCGACGCCACGCCCGACGCCGCGCAGCTGGAGCAAGGCCGTGCCTGGCGGGCCGCCATGCAATTGCCGGTAATCATGTTCGCCTCGTCCCGCGAAGGCGAGGAGGCCGAGTTTTTCCGTTTACTGCAAACCCAGCGCGCACAGGCGCAGGGCGCGCGCTGGCTGGTCGTCCCGCGCCATCCGCAGCGCTTCGACGAGGTGGCGGCGATGGCGGGCAAGCACGGCTTCAGCGTCTCGCGGCGCAGCCAGTGGACCGCGCAGCCCGAAAGCGCCGATGTGTGGATCGGCGACTCCCTGGGCGAGATGGCCCTGTATTACGGCTTGGCGGACGTGGCCCTGCTGGGCGGCAGCTTCGCGCCGCTGGGTGGGCAGAACCTGATCGAGGCGGCTGCCTGCGGCTGCCCGGTGGTGATGGGCCCGCACACTTTCAATTTCACTGAAGCCGCGCAGATGGCGCAGGAGGCCGGTGCGGCGCTGCGTGTGGCTTCGATGGAAGAGGGCGTGCGCACCGCCCTCGCGCTAGCGGCGGACGAACCGCGGCGAGCGGTCGCGGTGAACGCCGCACTGCATTTCGCGCAGGCGCACCAGGGCGCGGCACAGAAGACGGCGGAGGCCGTACTGGCGCTGGTGCCGCGGTAAGCAGCTGCCTTTTTTGGCGCTTCCTATGGGCTGACTGGCACGCCCGCCAGATCGGCAGACCCCCTACTTAGATATATGGTCGGAGCCCGTGCATACATGCACACTTTGTGTCAGGTGCGCTTGGCTTGCCGGGATTGACGTGGTCGATTTGTCTTCCTGCAAAGCTCATTCACGACGAACGAATATCGCAGGAGTATCGATATGCCCAATATTGCCCCCCTACTCTCGGGGCCCAGCGTTGTCAATGAGCGAGTCCAGCGCTCGCTCAGCTTCGAACCGATGATCAGCGCCTGGGACATCGACGGCTCCGTCTTAGGGTACAACTTTACGGACGAAGGCTCTGGGGCGGGGTGGCTCACACTGTATGGAGTGAAGTGGGCGGGCGTAGGGACGCTCTTTGTGTACGCGGATGAGCTTAGCAGCGTGGGCTACTACACGGGTACTTCCGCCTTTACCGACCTGATCAGGATATCGGTTGTAGACAACGAGAACCAGTCTAGTCTTGATCTGCTTATGACGATCAACGTGTTGGCCAACGTGGCGCCCACGGTAACGGCGCCTGCCACCGCGAGCCTGTTCACCAACTCGTCTCTCAGGTTCGGCAGCGACTCCCTGAATATCGGCAGTCAGGACGTCGATGGCACCGTAGTCTCATACCGGTTGACGGACGCCACGCCGGGGGCGGGCCACATCATGCATGCCAACGGAGTCCAGATCGCAGGCACTTCGGTGACCGTATCGAAAGACTTGCTGGACCAGTATTACTACACCGCGGGTTCGACGATCGGCACCAACCAGATCACGATCGAGGCCATCGACGAGCTGGGCCTGGCAAGTGCTCCGGTCACGACGACATTCACCGTGCTCAATCGGCCGCCCACGATTGTCGGGCCCCCCGAGGTCAACAAGCACACCTTGGAGTCGTTTGCCTTCACTTCGCTTGCCGCGGGGAACGCGGCCATCAGCGCAAGCGATTCGGATGGCACCGTCGTGCGATATCGCTTCCTCGACAGTGAACCGGGCGTCGGCGGACATCTCACTTTCGACGGGCAGGCCGTCAGCACGCTTGTTGAGATCGCGCCGGCTGACTTGGGCAGGGTGGGCTACTACACAGGGACTGTCTTAGGGAGCAACCGGATCACCATTCAGGCCATCGATAACCTCCTCGGTCTTGGCACGTTGACGATGCAGATCAACGTGGCCAACCAGGCGCCAACCATCAGTGGGCCTACGAGCATTATCAGGAGTACCTACCAGCTCTTTGACTTCACCTCCCTGATCAGCGCCACGGACGCGGACGGCACGGTGGTGAGCTACACCTTCTCGGACACCACCCCCGGGGATGCGTACCTCACCCTCGACGACGTGAAGATCGAGGGCACATCGGTCACGGTGTCCGCGGCGAACCTGGGCCAGGTGGGTTACTACACAGGCACTTCTCCCGGCAGCAACGCGATCACCATCCAGGCCACGGACAACCTGGGCCTTGTCAGCACCGCGCTGACGATGACGATCGCCACCGGCCCCAACACAGCGCCCACGATCACCGGGCCCGCGAGGGTCTTCAAGGGCACCAACCAGACCTTTGACTTCACCTCCGGCTGCGCGCTGATCACCGCCGCAGACCTGGACGGCGAGATTGCGTCATATCGCTTTACCGACAGCATGGTGGGGGCGGGGCATCTCACGCTTGACGGGGGCATGATCGCAGGCACCTCGGTCACGGTGTCGGCGGCTGACCTCGGCCGAGTGGCTTATTCCACCGGGCCCATCGTGGGCACCAATGCTATTGCGGTGGAGGCTATAGACAACGCGGGCGCGTCCAGCCCCTACGTGCTGGTCATGACGATCAACGTGACCGACACGGGCAACTTGGCCCCCACGATCAGCGGGCCCGCCAGCGTCATTCTGGGCACCAACCTGTCCTTCGACGAGACCGACTCCCTATTCAGCTCGTTAATCACCGCCGCCGATGCGGACGGAAGCGTGGCGGTGTACGTCTTTACCGACAGCACACCGGGAGCCGGCTTGCTCACGCTGAACGGCGCGCCAATCACGGGCACTTCGCTCAGGGTGCTCGCAGCTGAACTGGATCAGGTGGGCTACAACACGGGGTCTTCTGCAGGCAGCAACTCGATCGCGATCGAGGCCGTCGACAATCTCGGACTGGCTACCTCCATGACGATGACGATCATCGTTGACGGCGAAGGCAGCGCAGGGAACCAGGCGCCCACGATCAGCGGGCCTGCAGTCGTCGACATGGACACCAATGGGATCTTCACGTTCAGCACCACCGCGGCGGATGGCAATGTAGTGCTCGTCGCCAACGACGTGGACGGTGCCGTGGCGATGTACCGCTTCTCGGACATGACGCCGGGAGCAGGGTCCCTCGTCTACAACGGCGCGTTTGTCGAGAGCCGGTCGAAAACCGTTCCGGCAGCAGACCTGGAGCTGGTGATGTACCACTCGGGGCGAGTTGCAGGCAGCAACTCGATCGTTATCGAAGCCATCGACAACCTGGGCCTGGCCAGCACCACGGTGCTGACGATGGCGATCAACGTCTCGGCCACAGGCGGCACGGGCAATCAGGCGCCCACGATCGGCGGGCCCGCGAGCGTGAGCAAGACTGTCAATGAGTCGTTCACGTTCACCTCCCTCATCAGCGCCGCCGATGCGGATGGATCTGTCGAGCAGTTCCGCTTCTGGGACAACATGCCGGGTGCGGGCTATCTTAGGCGCGGTGATACGCGAATCGAGGGCACATCGGTCACCGTATCGGCCGCGGAACTGGGCCAAGTGAACTACTACACGGGTGAGTCTATCGGCAGCAACTCGATTGCGATCGAAGCCATCGACGACATGGGCTTGGCCAGCCCGAGTTTCCTGACCATGGCGATCAACGTCGGCGGCGCCGGAGGCGCGACCAACCAGGCGCCCACGATCAGCGGGCCGTCCAGCGTCAGCAAGGCCACCAACGAATCCTTCACCTTCACCTCGCTGATCAGCGCTAGCGACGTGGACGGCACCGTGGCGCAATACCGCTTCTCCGACAGCATGGCGGGGGCGGGACACCTCGAGCTGGGCGGCGTGGCGGCGCCCTTCACCGTAGCGGCCGCGAACCTGGGCGAGGTGGTTTATCACACCGGGGCTTTTGCCGGCAGCAATTCGATCACCATCGAAGCTATCGACAACCTGGGTAAGACCAGCTCCAGCTTGCTGACGATGACGATCAACGTGGGCACGGGCGGCACGGGCGGCACGGGCAACCAGGCGCCCACGATCAGCGGGCCTGCGAGCGTCAGCAAGAGTATCAACGAGTCCTTCACCTTCACCTCGCTGCTCAGCGCCAGCGATCCGGATGGAACGGTGGCGCAGTTCCGGTTTTCGGACAGCATGGCTGGGGCGGGATACCTGACCCGGGGCGGCTTGGCGGCGCCCAGCGTATTTACCGTGGCGGCAGCGAACCTCGGCGAGGTGGGCTACAACACGGGTGCTTCCGCCGGTAGCAACTCGATCGCCATCGAAGCCATCGACAACCTGGGCCGGACCAGCCCGAGCGCGCTGACGATGACGATCAACGTTGCCGGCACCACGGGCACGCCCGGCACAGGCGGTACGGGCACAGGCGGCACGGCCAACCAGGCGCCTACGATCAGCGGGCAGGCGAGCGTGAGCAAGACCACGAACGAATCCTTCTCATTCACCCCGCTGATCAGTGCCACCGATGCGGACGGCACGGTGGCCCAATACCGGTTCTCGGACAGCATGTCCGGGGCGGGGCACCTCACCCTGAACGGATTGCAAATCGCGGGCACGTCCGTCACCGTTTCGGCGGCGAATCTGGGCCAGGTGGGTTACTACACGGCTGCGGTTGCAGGCAGCAACTCGATCGCCATCGAAGCCATCGACAACCTCGGGCAGACCAGCCCCAACGTGCTGATGATGACGATCAACGTCGCCGGCACGGCTGCCACGGGCGGAACCGGGGCCACAGCCAACCAGGCGCCTACCATCAGCGGGCCTTCGAGCCTCAGCAAGAGCATCAACCAATCCTTCGACTTCACCTCGTTGGTCAGCGCCAGCGATGCGGATGGCACTGTGGCGCAATACCGCTTCTCGGACAACGTATCCGGCGCGGGGTACCTCACGCTGAATGGCGCGCAGATCGCGGGCCATTCGGTGACGGTGTCTGCAGCCAACCTGGGCCAGGTGGGTTACTACACGGAGGCGCTCGCCGGTACCAACACCATTGCCATTGAAGCCATCGACAACCAGGGTCTGGCCAGTCCTAACTTCCTCATGATGGCGATCAACGTCAGTTCAATCGGTGCGACTTCCGGAGCGGAAGTGCCGTTCGTCGACACAAGCCATGGCATGGCCATGTACCAAGGCCGCGCTTCCGGCTACGCCGTCGTGTCAACGGCAACCGGCTACTCCGTCACGATCAAGAACGCCTTTTCCACAAACGAGCTGCAAAACCTGGATCGGGTGCTCTTCGACGATCTCGCCTCTTACGGTGGGGGATCGTCCGCCGTCGTGAACACTGCGGCCCGCACGATCGATGGCGGCACGGGCATCGACACCCTGGCGATTTTCGGCTTGAGTTCGCAGTACACGATCACGCACACAGCCACGGGCTTCACGATCCATCACGCGAGCCAGGGCAGCCAATGGGTGACGAACGTGGAGCGCCTGATGTTCACGGACGGTATGGTGGCGCTGGACATCCAGGGTGACGCCGGCATGGCCTATCGCCTCTACCAGGCCGCGTTCAACCGCACGCCCGATCTCGCCGGGCTCGGCTTCCAGATGTCGGCGCTCGACAACGGCCTGCATCTCGCGCAGGTGGCGGGCAACTTCATTGCGAGTCCCGAATTCCAGTCAACGTACGGCAACCTCAGCAACGAGCAGTTCGTCCGGCAGCTCTATGCCAACGTGCTCCACCGAGAGGCCGAGGTAGAGGGGTATGCGTATCACCTGAACCACCTCAACAACGGCTTCACGCGCGCCGACGTGCTGGTGGGCTTCAGCGAATCCCCGGAAAACCAGGCAGCGCTGATCGGGGCTACCCAGGACGGGATGATCTACACGCTCTGACCGGGCAGCCCCTACCTCACCACCAGCGTGTTCAGCCGCGCCAAATCTTCCGGCTGCAAGGTGCCGTTGGCCTGCCGTAGTTTGAGGTGGCCGAGCAGCACGTTGTAGCGCGCCTGCGCGAGGTCGCGCTTGGTCTGGAACAGCTGGCTCTGCGAGTTCAGCACGTCGATGTTGATGCGCACGCCCACCTGGTAGCCCAGGCGGTTGGCTTCCAGCGCGCTCTGGCTCGAGGCCTCGGCGGCCTCCAGTGCCTTGACCTGGCTCTGGCCGGAAACCAGCCCGAAGTAAGCAGTGCGCACCGCCTGCGCCACGGTGCGGCGTATCGCCTCCAGGTCGGCCTGGGCTTTTTCTTCCAGCGACAAGGTCTCGCGGATGCGGTTTTGCGTGGCGAACCCGGCGAACAGCGGCAGGTTGAACGACACGCCCACGGTGCCGGTGTCGTTGCGTGTCGAGCCCGGCACCTGCGTGTTGCCGCTCGGGTAACGGTTCACGTTGTAGCTGGCCGTCAAATCGAGCGTCGGCTTGTGGCCGGCCTTGGCCTTCACGGTTTCGAGTTGCGCGATTTCCGCCGCGGTCTTGGCCTGCCGGATCGATGGGCTGTTCTCATCGCCCTGCTGCACCCAGACGTTGACGTCCGAGGGCTGCGGCGGCGGCACGTCGACCGGCACCACCAGCGGATTGGGCTTGACGTCGGGCTTGCCCACGAGCGAGTCGAGCGCGAGCTTCTTCACGCGCAGGTCGTTCTCGGCGGCGATCTCCTGCGCGGTCACCAAATCAAAGCGGGCCTGCGCCTCGCGCGTGTCGGTGATGGTCGAGGTGCCGACTTCGAAGTTGCGTTTGGCCGAAGCCAGCTGCTCGTTGACGGCGGTCTTTTGCGCACTGACGAAGGCCAGCGTGTCCTGCGCCGCCAGCACGTCGAAGTAGGCCTGGCTCACGCGGATGACGAGGTCTTGGCTGGCGGCGGTGAGCTGGGCCTGCGCCAGTTCCACCTGGCGCTTGCCTTGCTCCCAGGTCGCGAAGTTGGCCGGACGGTACAGCGGCTGCGACGCGCTGACGGTGGCGGTCTGCGTGGTGATGCCGCGGTCGACCGCGGGGACGGTGTTCTCGAAGTTGGAGCGGCTCACCCCGGCCGACAGGTTGGCCGACGGCAGGATGCCCGCCTTGGCCTGCTCGGCACGGAACAGGTTGGCGTCGTATTGCGCCTTGGCCGACTGCCAGGTGGCATCGTATGCGCGTGCCGACTCGTACAGGTCGAGCAGGCTTTGGGCATGCGCCGGGCCGGCGAAAGCCGCGCCCAGGGCCACCGTCAGGGGCAAGAGCCGCATAGAGGGCCGCAACAGTTTCATGGTCCGTCCTTGTGAGAAGAGTTGTACGGTGGATCAGTAGTGCGTCAGTAGTGCGGCACCGCGGGGTCACGCTCACCCGACCAGGCGTCGATGCCGCCTGCGATGTTGGCCAGGCGGGCGAAGCCGTTGCCGGCCAGGAACATCGCGACGCGCTGGCTGCGGTGGCCGTGATGGCACAGCACGGCGAGGGGCTGATCGGGGTCCAGTTCGGCGACCCGGTTGGGCACTTCGTTCATGGGGATCGCGACCAGTTCGAAGCCTTCGGGCTTGACGCTGGCAGTCTGTACTTCCCAGGGTTCGCGCACGTCCAGCACCACCGGTTTGCTGCCGGCGGGCTGCGACTGGATCCAGGCTTCGAGGTCGGCGGGTCGGACTTGGTCGATCATCGATACATTAAAAGTGAAAGCGCGAGGGCTCGGGGAAATGCGCCAGGCGCGGCGCCACGGTGTCCCAGGGCTGGGCGGTGTCGAAAGACGCATCGCCGGTGCGCGTGACGATGGTCGTGCGCATCACGGGCTCGAAGCCGACAATCGCGGCCAGGCGGCCGCCCACCTTGAGCTGCGACAGCATCGCCTGCGGCACTTCGGCGACGGAGCCGGAGAGCACGATCACGTCGAACGGCGCTTCGGCCGGCAGGCCCTTGGAGCCGTCGGTTTCGCGCACCTCCACGTTGGTGATACCGGCCTTTTGCAGGTTGCCGCGTGCCGTGCGGGCCAGCTCGCCATCGATCTCCATCGTGATGACCCGCTGGGCCCGGTGTGCCAGCAGGGCGGCCATGTAACCCGAGCCCGTGCCCACCTCCAGGACTTTATCGGTCGGCAGTACATGCAGGTCTTGCAGCAGCCGCGCCTCGACCTTGGGTTCCAGCATGCACTGGCCGCGCTGCAGCGCCTCGTCGGCCGGGTCCTTCAGCGGGACTCGCATGTCCACGAAGGCCAGGGCCTTGTGGGCCAGCGGCACGAAGTCCTCGCGGTGCACCACGGACAATAGTTCCAGCACCGAGGTGTCCAGCACATTCCAGGGTCGGATTTGCTGCTCGATCATTTTGAAGCGGGCTTGTTCGAGGTTGATTGGTGCGTTCATGATGCTTTCCGTGAGTTCGTGCTAAGGCAAATGATCGATTTTAGATGCCGGGACGGCGTCGATGCCGCCTCCACCCCCGGCGGACTTGCGCCTCCTCAAAAACCAGTTTGCCAGGTCGTCCAGGTAGCAGTAAACCACGGGCACGACCACCAGCGTCAGCAGCGACGAGGTGATCACCCCGCCGATCACGGCCTGTCCCATGGGCGCCCGCTGCTCCGAGCCCTCGGTCAGGGCGAAGGCGAGCGGCACCATGCCGAAGATCATGGCCAGGGTGGTCATCAGGATCGGGCGCAGCCGAACCCGGGCGGCGTGCAGCAGGGCGTCGGTGCGGGTCTGCCCTTGTTCGCGCATGCGGATCGCGAAATCCACCAGCAGGATCGCGTTCTTGGTCACGAGGCCCATCAGCATGACGATACCGATGATGGAGAAGATGGAGAGCGTGGAGCCGAACATCAGCAGCGCCAGCACCACGCCGATCAGCGTGAGTGGCAGGGACGTCATCAACGCCATGGGCTGCAGGAAGCTCTTGAACTGGCTGGCCAGGATCATGTAGATGAAGATCACGCCCATGGCCAGGGCCGACACCGCGTAGCCGAACGATTCGGCCATGTTCTTGGTGGAGCCGCTGAACGAATAGCGGTAGCCGGGCGGGAAGGCGATGGTGTCGAGCCGGGCCCGGATGTCGGCGGAAATCTCGCCGGCCGAGCGGTTGAACGTGTTGGCGTTGATCGCCACTTCTCGGGTGAGGTCGCGCCGGTTGATCTGGTTCGGGCCGGTGGATTCCTTCACCGCCGCCACCTGGTTCAGCCGCACGATGCGGGTCGATCCGTCGGCGTTGGTGCCGGTGGCGAAAGGCAGGCGCTCCAGATCCTGCGGGGTGTTGCGCGCGTCGGGCGACATGCGCACGTTCACGTCGTAGGTCTGGTCGTCGGGCGCTCGCCAGTTGCCCACCGTCTGGCCGGCCACCAGCGTGCGCAGCGATCCGGCGATCTGCGCCACCGACAGGCCCAGGTCGGAGGCGGAGTCGCGCTTGACTTCGATGTCGATCACGGGCTTGTCGGGCTTGACGCTGGAATCCAGGTCCACCAGGCCGGGGACATCACGCACCTTGTCGATAACGAGGCGCGACAGGCGCTCCAGTTCCTTCAGGTCCTGCCCCTGGAGCGAGAACTCGATCTGCTTGTTGCCGCCCACCGGGTCGAGCAGGCCCACGTGCGTCACCGTCACGCCCGGCACCTGCTTGAGCCGCTCGCGCAGCACGCCGGACATCTGGTCGGCGCTGCGCGTGCGCTCCTTGCGGTCGACCAGTCGCACGTAGATCGACGCGTAGATCTTGCCCTGCGCGTTGCCGGTGTTGAGCGTCGCGAGGGTGTACTTTACCTCCGGGAACTCGCGCAAGATCGACTCGACCTGCCGTGCCTTGGCCTCGGTGGCCTCCAGCGAGGAGCCGACCGGCGTGTAGAAGTTCAGCGAGGTTTCCGAGAAGTCGGCCTTGGGCACGAATTCCGTGCCCAGCAGCGGCACCATGACGACGCTGGTCGCGAACACCGCGACTGCCAGCAGCACCGTGGCGAGCTTATGCACCAGCGACCAGCGCAGGATGCCCTGGTAGGCCTCGGCCGCCCAATCGGTGGCGTGGTCGAACCATCCCGTCACGCGGCCGATGGTCTTGTCATAAAAGTTCGGGTTGGCCTTGGGCTTGCCGTGGGCCTCGATTTCCGGGTCGTGCCAGACGGACGACAGCATCGGGTCGAGCGTGAAGCTCACGAACATCGAGATCAGCACCGCCGCGACGATGGTGACGCCGAACTCGTGAAAGAACTTGCCAATGATGCCGCCCATGAAGCCGATCGGCAGGAACACGGCGACGATGGAGAACGTGGTGGCCAGGACGGCCAGTCCGATCTCCTGCGTTCCGTCCATCGCGGCCTGGTAGGGGTTCTTGCCCATCTGCACGTGGCGCACGATGTTCTCGCGCACCACGATGGCGTCGTCGATCAAGAGGCCCACGCACAGCGACAGCGCCATCAGCGTGATCATGTTGATCGTGAACCCGAACAGGTTCATGAAGAGGAAGGTGCCGATGATGGAGATCGGCAGCGTCAGGCCCGTGATGACCGTGGAGCGCCACGAATTGAGGAAAAGGAAGACGATCAGCACCGTCAGCAGCGCGCCCTCTATCAGCGTGCGGCGGACGTTCTCCACCGAAACGCGGATCGGGCGCGAGTTGTCGGTGATCTGCTCCAGCCGCACGCCCGGAGGCATCTGCGCGGCCATCTCGTCGACGGTCTTCTTGAGCCCGTCGACCACCTCGATGGTGTTCTCGTCCTGCGACTTCTGCACCGTGAGCAGCAGCGTGCGGCCGCCGTTGTAGAGGGCCAGGCTGTCGATTTCCTGCGCGCCGTCGGCGACGCGGGCGACCTGCTCGACGCGCACCGGCGCGCCATTCTTTCTCGCCACGATGATCCGTCCGAAATCCTCCGGCCGCTGCATGCGCGCGTCGATCTGCACCACGCGTTCCTGCGCCAGCGAGCGGATCGCGCCGACCGGCAGATCCTGATTCTCATTGCGCACGGCGGCGACGACCTGGTCGGCCGTGATCCCCAGCGCTTCCATGGCGGCTGGGTCGAGGTAGACGTTGATTTCACGCTTGGTGCCGCCCACCAGCGTCACCGATCCGACACCGCGCACGTTCTCCAGGCGCTTCTTGAGCACCTGGTCGGACCAGTTGGTGAGCTCCACCGCTGTCATCGCCTTGCCCTTCGATGGGTCGGGCAAAACGGCCACCGACCAGATCGCGCGTGCGGACGGATCGAAGCGCAGCACACGCGGCTCCTTCACCTCGGTGCGGAAGTTCGGTCGGATGGCCGCGACCTTCTCGCGCACGTCCTCTGCCGCCTTGCGCCCGTCGATGTGAAGCTGGAACTCGATCACGACGACCGACTGGTTCTCGTAGCTGCGCGAGGTGAGCGCATTGATGCCCGCAATCGAGTTGACGCCTTCCTCGATCTTCTTGGTGACTTCGCTCTCGACGATCTCGGGCGAGGCGCCGGGGTACTCGGCCATCACCACGACGACGGGGAAGTCGATGTTGGGAAACTGGTCCACCTTCAGGCGCTGCAGCGAGAACAGGCCCAGCACGACGATGGCCAGCATGACCATGGTCGCGAAGACTGGGTTCTTCAGGCTGATGCGGGTGAACCACATAGGCGGGCTTACGGAGCTGTCTTGGCGACAGGCTGCGTGAACCGCACGGCAGTGCCTTCACGCAGCGTGCCCACGCTGCCATTGATCACGACGGAACCGGGCGCTATGCCCTTAACCCCGATCATGGTTTCCTTGCTCGCTTCCCCGCGCGCGCCAAGCTCGACATCCTTGTGCACGACCTTGTTGTTCTCCACGAGTTGCACGTAGGGCGCAGGCTTGTCGGTGCGCACGGCGGAAAGCGGGACGGCCAGGGCGGACGTGCGGCCGGTGGCCAGCGTGCCCTGGGCGAACAGGCCCTGGCGCAGGCCCGTGGCGTCGGCGATCGCCAGGTAGGCGAGCACACTGCGGCTGCCGGCCTGCGCGCTCGGGTTGATGCGCACGACTTTCGCGAGAACGGGTTTGACGCTTCCTTCGATCTGCAGGCTTGCCTCCTGGCCGACGCGCACGTCGACGGAATCCGCGGCGCTGAGCGAGGCTTCCAGCTCGAGCCGGCTCAGGTCCACGATTTCGATCACGCGCGCCTCGATGGCCACGCGCTCGCCCGGCTGCGCCAGGCGCTGCGACACGACGCCCGATATCGGCGCGCGCAAGACGGTGTCGTTCAGTGTCTTGCGCGCCACTTCCACCCCGGCGAGAGCGGCCTGGTGATTAGCCCGCGCGGCGGCCAGGTTGTTCATCGAAGTCTCCAGCGCCGTCTTCGAGATGAAGCCCTGGTCCACGAGCGCCTTGTTGTTGTCGAACTGGCGCTGCGCGATGTCGATCTGGGCCTTGGCCGAATCGGCCTGCTGCTGCGCCTGCCGCACACGCGCGTTGTACTCGGTGGCGTCGACGCGCGCGATCACCTGGCCGACCTTGACCGTGTCGCCTTCGCGCACCGTGAGGCCCTGGAGTTCGCCCGCGGCCCGCGCCTTGACAACGGCTGAGTTGAAGGCCTTCAGCGAGCCGGAGATCGGCAGGCCCTGCGAGAGCTCGCGCGTTTCGGCCTTCACCACATCGCTGGCGGCCAGCTCCACCACGGTCTGCGCCTTGGCCACGCTGGCCTGCGCCACAGCCTCCTGCTGGGCCTTGCGCGCCGACAGCGCCCTCATCACGCCGAAGCCGATCAGAAGTACGGCCAGCGCGAGGGCCAGCCACCTGTAATGGCGCTTGGTCATTTGCGGGACCGCCCCTCAGGCTTGTTCTTTCCGTCTTCCGGTCGCGCCAGGAAGCCCTTCAGCAATGTTTCCGCTTGGGAATTGATATAGCGCTCAGGGTCCATCACGAAATCCCTGGCCACGCATGCGCCCATCGAATGCTTCATCATGATGAGGAACACCATGGGCGCGGTAATGCTGAAGGTGGCGTAGTCCATGTCAGCAACTTGAAACTCGCCGCGGTCCACGCCTCGTTGCAGGATGCGCCGGATGAGCCTCTGGCCGGGTTCGATGACCTCGTGCTGGTAGAAGGCGGCGATGTCGGGGAAATTGCGGGCCTCGCTGATGATCAGCTTGGTGATGCCGGACGCCCGGGACGCGCCAATGCGCTCCCACCATACCTTCATGCAATAGCGCAGCATGTCGGGCGTATCGCCCTCGAACTTTTCGAACTCGTCGTTCCACTCCTGGAAGCGGCCGGAGATGTTCTCGCGCACGACGGCCTTGAACAGCTCTTCCTTGCTGGGAAAGTAGAGGAACAGCGTGCCCTTGGACACGCCCGCGCGCGCCGCGACTTCCTCGGCGCGGGTGGCGGCGAAGCCCTTTTCGACGAACAGGTCGAGCGCGGCGTCGAGCAGTTCGCCGGGACGCGCCTCTTTGCGGCGCTCGCGCTTGGCTTGAACGTCGTCGCTGCGCCCGGCGATAAACTTGGTGAGGGACATGGAGTAGTTAATGACTGACTGGTTAGTAATGTAACTTTCAGGGATGAGACCGTCAAGCGCCGGGGATTGCGCTGCGTCATGGTTTGAGGGTAAAGATGCCGTAAAAGTGGCTGCCTGCCGGTGCGGTAATTGTCCCATTGACAGGACATTAACAGCGAACCTAGCATTCGCCGATGGCTGCCGCCTTGCCGCTTCCCAAATACCACCGCATCTACCTGGTGTTGCGCGAGCAACTGGACGAAGGACGTTTCGCGGATGGCTTGCCCGGTGAATTGGCGTTGATGCAGCAGTTCGGCGTGGCCCGGGTCACCGTCCGGCGCGCATTGGAGCAGTTGGCGAGCGAGGGGCTTATCTCCCGGGAGCCCGGGCGCGGCACGCGGCCCATTGTCCGCCGGCCCGCCGGCGCGGCCAACGACCCGATGCGGACCAACCTCACCGGCCTCCTGGAAAACCTGGTGAGCATGGGCCTGCGCACGTCGGTGAAAGTCCTGGAAGTCAGCACGGTGACGGCATCCGAAGCCGTGGCGTCGGCGCTGGGCCTGTCGCCGGGCGACGCTGTCCAGAAGGCCATCCGCGTGCGCAGCACACGTGAGGGGCCGCTTTCGCATATCACCACTTATGTCCCGGACGACCTGGCGCGGCGCTTCGGCCGCCGGGAGCTTTCACGCAAACCCATCTTGCTGCTGCTCGAGGAAGCCGGTGTGCAGGTGGGGCGTGCGGTGCAGACCGTCTCGGCGCGCCTTGCCGACGCGGAGGTCGCCGGCCACCTGGAAGTCGCCGTGGGTTCCGCGCTGCTGGCCGTGCGCAGGCTGATCTACGACGAGCAGGAGCGGCCCGTGCAATGGCTGCATGGCCTGTACCGCCCCGATCGCTACGAATACGAAATGCAGTTGTCACGCGTTGGCAGCATCGATGCCAAGGTGTGGGTCAGCAGGGATTTGTCCGCCCAGTTTCATTAGGGGAACGTGATTAAAACCGCTGAACTCGTCGTTCCATTCCTTGCCACGGCAGAAAGCCTTGGCTGTGGCGGCGGGCCGTGGATGGCGGGTGGCCAACTCCGTTCGTGTCCCCCGCCGCCGGGAGGGCGGCTCCTCCTTGACCTCACTGCGTCGGCCACCCGCCATCCCCGACCCTTAGGCAGCGTTAGCTCGCTCGACGCGTTGAACACCCACAGCGGTGGAAGGATCAGGGCGGCGGGGCGTTCTACGCAGCGACATCAAGGAGGAGCCGCCCTCCCGGCGGCGGGGGACAGTCGCGGAGTAGAGCGCCCCGTTGCCCTGATCCCGCCGCAGACTATGAACTTGTCAACAGGCCCTAACCCGTGAGGAGAACACCATGAGCACTCGTCGCCATTTCATGTCCCAATCCGCCGCCGCCGCGTCGGCGCTGGCCTTTCCCCTGGTCGCGGGCGCGCAGCCCAAGGCCGTGAAGGTCGGGGTGCTGCACCCCGTCACGGGGGCGCTGGCGTATTCCGGGCAGCAATGCCGCGAGGGCGCGCTGATGGCGATCGAGGACATCAACAAGGCCGGCGGCATCAAGTCGATGGGCGGCGCGAAAATCGAAGCGCTTCTGGGCGACGCGCAGTCGACCCCGCAGGCGGGCGCGGCCGAAGTCGAGAAGATGAACGAGGCGGGTGTCGCCGCCATCGTCGGCGCCTACGCTTCGGCGATTTGCCTGGCCACCACGCAGGCGGCAGCCAAGTACAACCTGCCGCATGTGGTGGACGTGGGCGTGGCCGACCAGATCGTCGAGCGGGGCCTGAAGAACACATTCCGCTTCGGCCCTGGCTACAAGAAGTGCGCGGAGATCGCGGTGGCCAACCTGCACGTGCTCAACACGGCGGCGGGCAAGCCGGCGCGCACCGTGATGATCATCCACGAGGAGTCGCTGTTCGGTACTGGAACCGCCAATCTGCTGGCGCGCGAGCTGCCCGGCTACGGCTACGAGGTGAAAGAGGTGATCAAGCACGCCAACCCAACGCGCGACTTCAACAACATCGTGCTGCGGATGAAATCGGTGAACCCCGACATCGTGATCCCGGCCAATTACTACAACGAGTACGCGCTGCTGGTGCGCACCATGCAGCAGCAAAAGGTGACGCCCAAGGCCATCTACTCCGTGCTGGGCGGCGCGGCCTCCAGCTACAAGTTCGTCAAGGAGTTCCCGGAGGCGGCCAACGGCATCATCGACTGCAACCACTGGTTCAACCCGAAGGACAAGCGCTCGGCCGAGCTGCGCAAGCGCGTGGAGGCCAAGGGCCTGTTCTACACGTACGAGGTCTTCAACACCTACACGGCCATGATGCTGCTGGCCGACGCGATCAACCGCGCCAGGAGCGCCGACCGCGCTGCGATCACGGACGCGCTGGAAAAGAGCACCTTCTCCGACCACTTCCTGCCCTACGGCGCCACGAAATTCGTCAACGGCCAGAACACCGGCGCACAGCCGCTCATGACGCAGGTTCTGAAGAACGACATCAAGGTGATCGTGCCGCGCGAGTACCGCGAGGTCGACCCCGTGTTCCCGCTGCGCGCGTGAAGGCCATCCGCGCCCCATGCTCGACTTCGGCATCCTGTTCCCGGCGGTCCTGAACGGGTTGACCACCGGGGCGGTCTACGCCCTGGTGGCGCTGGGTCTGACGCTGATCTACGGCGTGCTGCACATCATTAACTTCGCACACGGGGCGGCGTTGATGCTGGCGCTGTACGCCGTGTACCTGCTGAAGGAAAAGCTCGGGATCGACCCCTACCTCGCCCTGGTGGCGGTGGTGCCGGGCATGTTCGCGCTGGGTTACCTGTTGCAGCGCGTGGTGATCAACCGAGCCAGCCACGGCAAGGACGAGAACATCCTGCTGGTCACACTCGGCCTGGCGATCGTGATGGAGAACCTGGCGCTGCTGGCTTTCAAGAGCGATACGCGCACCATCGAGACGGCGTACACGCTGACCACCGTGGCGATCGGGCCGGCCATGATCGCGCTGCCCAAGTTGATCGCCTTCGGCGGCGCATTGGTGGTGTCGGCGCTCATGCTTTTGCTGATGGCTCGCACCGACCTCGGCCGGGCCATCCGCGCCGTGGCCAAGGAAAAGCACGGCGCCCGGCTGATGGGCATCGACGTGGACCATGTCTACGCCATGAGCTTCGGCATCGGGCTCGCCTGCCTCGGGGCGGCCGCCTGTTTCCTGATGCCCGCCTATTACGTCAACCCGCAGGTGGGCAGCGGCTTCGTGCTGGTGGCCTTCACCATCGTCGTGCTCGGCGGCATGGGCAGTTTCGCGGGCGCGCTGGTCGGCGGCTTGCTGGTGGGCGTGGTCGAGTCGCTGGGGGGCCTGTATTTCGGTGAATCGCTGGGGCAGGTCGGCATCTTCGCGATCTTCATCGCGGTGCTGCTCTTCCGGCCGCAAGGCCTGTTCGGGGCGCGCACATGAGAGACCTCGCGTCGATCGCGTTGTTCGTCGTGGTGGTGGCTTGCGTCCCGCTGGTGACGCAGTCCGGCGTGGCGCTGAACTTCATCATGATGGCGCTGTATGCCTGCCTCCTGGCGCAGGCATGGAACATCCTGGGCGGTTTCGGCGGGCAGTTCTCCTTCGGCCACGCGCTGTTCTTCGGCACCGGCGCCTATGCGCAGGCGATCGCCCAGCAATACGGCGTGAACCCCTGGGCCGCGTTGGTGCTGGCCCTGGTGGCCAGCGCAATGGTGGGCGTGATCGTCGGCGCACTCACGTTCCGCTATGGCCTCAAAGGGTCGTATTTCGCGCTGGTCACGCTGGCTTTCGCCGAAGTGTTCCGAATCGTCGCGCTCTCCGTCCCGTTCACGGGCGGCGGCGTGGGCCTGATGGTGCCGCTGCGCGAATCGGCGGCGAACATGCAGTTCGCGACGCGCGCCGGCTACCTGTGGCTGGTGCTGGCGCTGGTCGCAGTAGCGCTCTTGGCCAGCGCATGGCTGCGCCACTCGCGCTTCGGTGCGTACCTGCAGGCAGTGCGCGACAACGAGGACGCGGCGCGCGCGGTCGGCGTCGATCCCTTCCGCGTCAAGCTCGCGGCGATCGCGTTGTCCGGTGCGCTGATGGGGGCGGGCGGGGCGTTCTACGTGCAAGTGTTCCAGTACATCGACCCTGGCATCGCGTACGGCCCTTCCACCTCCGTCGAGGCGCTGGTGGCTGCGATCGTGGGCGGCATGGGAACGCTGTGGGGGCCGGTGCTCGGCGCCCTGGTGTTGCACGTGCTGGCCGACCTCACGCGCAACCTGTTCGGCCAGCTGCCCGGTATCAACATGGTGATCTACGGCAGCGTGCTGGTGCTGATCGTGATGTTCCTGCCGCGCGGCATCGCGGGGATCGGAGTGCCGGTGCGCTGGCTTCGCGCCATGCGGCGAGGGGACCGCAATGGCTGAGACCTTGCTCGCGGTGCAGGGCGTGTCGCGCTCCTTCGGCGGGCTGCAAGCTGTGACCAACGTGAGCCTGGACGTGCCGCAAGGCAGCCTGTGCGCGCTGATCGGCCCCAACGGCGCCGGCAAGACGACGCTGTTCGCGCTGGTGTCGGGCTTCCTCCGGCCGGACAGCGGCAGCGTGCGTTTCCGCGGCGAGGACATCACCGGGCGCGAGCCGCATCGGAACGCCCTGCTGGGCATGACGCGCACCTTCCAGATCGTGCAGCCGTTCGCGCAACAGACCGTGCGGCAGAACATTGCCGTCGGCGCGCACCTGCGCACGGCGGGCCGGCGCGAAGCGCTGGCAGAGGCCCAGGAGGTCGCCGCGCGCGTCGGGCTGGCCGCGCAACTGGACAAGCCCGCCACCGACCTGACTATCGCGGGCCGCAAGCGCCTGGAACTCGCCCGCGCGCTTGCCACCCGGCCGCAACTGCTGCTGCTCGACGAGGTGCTGGCCGGGCTGAACCCCACGGAGATCGCCGAAATGATCCCGGTCGTGCGCGGCATCGCGGACAGCGGCATCACCGTTTTGATGATCGAACATGTGATGCAGGCCGTGATGAACCTTGCACAGCAGGTCTGGGTTCTGGCCCAGGGGCAGTTGATCGCGCAGGGCACGCCCGCGCAAGTCACGCGCGACGAGCGTGTCATCGAGGCGTACCTCGGGCATGGCATGGCGGCAAGGCTGCGTGCCGCGGAGGTGCTCGCATGAGCTCGCTGCTGGAGGTGCGCGCGCTTCATGCCGGCTACGGCGCCGTCGAAGTGTTGCGCGGCATCGACCTGGAGGTGGGCGAGGGCGAGGCCGTGGCCCTGCTCGGCAGCAACGGCGCTGGCAAGAGCACGCTGAACAACGTGATGAGCGGCATCTTCCCCGCATGGTCGGGCCGTGTGGGTTTCGACGGCGCGGACCTAACGCACGCGCATTACCGGGACGTTGTGAAGGCTGGCCTGATCCAGGTGCCCGAGGGCCGCCGGATATTTCCCAATCTCTCCGTGCTGGAGAACCTGGAACTGGGTGCGTTCACCCGGGCCAGGGAGAATCGTGCGCGCAACCTGGAACGGGCCTTCGCGCTTTTCCCGCGCCTGCGCGAGCGATCGCGCCAGACCGCAGGTACCCTGAGTGGCGGCGAGCAGCAGATGCTGGCGATCGGGCGCGGCCTGATGGCCGAGCCTCGCCTGTTGATCCTGGACGAGCCGTCGCTCGGCTTGTCCCCCTTGCTGGTGGAGGAACTTTTTGCGCTGATCCGCCAGTTGCGTGACGATGGCCTGGCGGTGCTGCTGGTGGAGCAGAACGTGGGCCAGTCGCTGGAAGTCGTGGATCGCGCCTACGTGCTGGAGAACGGCGCCATGCGTTTCGCGGGACTGCCGTCGCAGCTGCTGGGCAGCGACGAGTTGCGGCGCGCTTATCTCGGGCTCTGAACGAAATTCGATCTGGAAGTAGTTGTATGAAACGTCGTGATCTCCTGCTGGCAACGGCAACCTCCCTGGCCTCGGCCACCCCTGCGCTGCACGCGCAAACCGCCCCGGTGCGCATCCTGGTAGGCGCGCCGGCCGGCGGTACCACCGACACGATGGCGCGCACGCTCGCCATCGAGCTGGGCAGGATTCTCGGACGCGTCGTTGTCGTTGAGAATCGCCCTGGCGCCGGCGGCAACATCGCGGCCGACGCCGTTGCCAAGTCCGCACCCGACGGCAACACGCTGTTGATGAGCTTCACCAGCCATGCGATCAACGCGTCGCTGTACCCGAGCCTGCCGTTCGACCCGGAGCGCGACTTCACGCCGCTCACCATGATGTCCACGTCGCCGGCCATCCTGGTGGCGCATCCCTCGCTGCCCGCCAATAACCTGAAGGAACTGATCGCCCTGGCGAAGGCGCGGCCGGGCAAGCTGAACTTTGCCATCGGCGCGCTAGGTTCGTCGCTGCATATGGCGGGCGATTTGTTCAAGATGATGTCGGGCGCCTACATTGTGAACATTCCCTACCGCGGCACAGCGCCCGCGATCCAGGACGTGCTGGCCGGCCAGGTGGAGATGATGTTCGCCAACATCGGCAACGCGCAGGCCCATCTGCGCGCGGGCAAGCTCAAGGCGCTGGGGGTGACCAGTCCCAAACGCCTCGCCGCCTTTCCCGACGTGCCGGCCATCGGCGAGGTGTTGCCGGGCTATGAATCCAGCGCCTGGTTCGGGCTGTTCGGTCCCGGCCGCATGGCGCCCGATCTCGCCCGGCGCGTCGGCGATGCCGCGCGGCAGGCCATTGCCACGCCGGAGGTGCAGCGGCGCATCCAGGCAGAAGGTGCGACTCCCGTCGGCAACACGCCGGACGAATTCGCGCGTTTCGTCCACGTTGAAATCGAGCGCTGGGCCAAGGTGGTGAAGTACTCAGGAGCCAAGCCGGAATGAACCGGCCCCAGACACTCGCGCAAAAGCTGATCGCGCGCGCGGCCGGCAAGTGCGAAGTCGCGCCCGGGGAGATCGTGACCTGCCGCGTCGACCTCGCGATGTTTCACGACTCGTCCGGGCCAAGGCGCCTGAAGCCCATGCTCGAATCGCTGGGCGCGTCGGTGTGGGACCGCTCACGCATCGTGCTTGTGATGGACCATTACGTGCCCGAGCGCGACGAGGAGTCGCGCCGCATCGTGCGCATTGCGCGGGATTGGGCGCGGGACCAGGCCCTGCCGCATGTGTACGACAGCCAAGGCATCTGCCACGTCGTAGTGCCGCAGCATGGTCACATCCGGCCGGGCATGTTCTGCGTCGGCGGCGACTCGCATTCGCCGACCGGCGGTGCATTCGGTGCTTACATGTTCGGCATCGGCAGCACCGAAATGCTCGGCGTCGTGGTCACCGGCGAGATCTGGCTGCGCGTGCCGCGCACCATCCGCATGCAGTGGGACGGGCAGCTCGCGCGCGGCGTTGTTGCCAAGGACATGATGCTTCACATGATCGGCCGCTTCGGCATGAATGGCGGTGAGTACCAGGCCGTGGAATTCTGCGGCAGCGCGGTGCAGGCCCTGTCGATGGCCGAGCGCATGACGCTTTCCAACATGAGCGCCGAACTCGGCGCGCAGGCGGGCCTGATCGCGCCCGATGGCGTCACGCAGCAGTGGCTGGCGGCCACCGGCGCGCCGCCGGTGGACATCACCGACCTGCACACCGACGCTGGCGCCATCGACGCGCCGGGCTGCGAGACGCATCGTTTCGACGCCGCCGCGCTCGAACCGTACGTCGCCGCGCCGCACAGCCCGGCCAA
>JAQZBU010000175.1 GCA_029237735.1 Ramlibacter sp.
GCCCGCAGCGGGCCTGTTGCCTTGGCTGGAGGACTACACCTTCCCGCATGAGTCGCGCTTTTCCGACGAGGCGCATGCGCAGGAACTCGCGACTTTCTTCCTGGACGAGTTGTTGCGCCACGGCGTCACCACGCCGCTGGCTTTCGCCACTTCGCATCCGTCGTCAGTGAACGCACTCATGGAAGAGGCGCAGCGGCGCGGCCTGCGGCTGATCGCGGGGAAGGTCCTGCAGGACAGGCACTCGCCCGACGGCGTGCGGGACGAGACGGAGCAATCCCTCGTCGACAGCGAGACGCTGATCCGCCAATGGCACGGCAAGGAACGGCTGGGCTATGCCCTCACGCCCCGCTTCGCGCCCAGCTGCAGCGAGGCGCAACTGCGCGGCGCCGGCGAACTGGCCGCAAAGTACCCCGACGTGTGGATTCAGTCCCACGTGGCGGAGAACCTGGACGAAGTGAAGTGGGCGCGCCTGCTGTTCCCCGAATCGCGCAGTTACCTCGCCATCTACGACGACTTCGGCCTGATGCGCGACCGCGCCATCTACGCCCACTGCATCCACCTGGACAAGTACGGGCTGGCCAGCGACGTGGGCGGCGGCACCAGCTTCAGCCCCTTCCACACGATGCTGGCTGCGTACTACGTCGGCCGCGAAGGCCAGACCAAGCGCGGCGTGTCGCTGTCGCCGCAGAACCTGTGGTGGCAGCACACGGCGGGCGCCGCGCGCGCCATGGGGCTCGATGGGGTGATCGGCAACCTGCAGCCGGGCTGCGAAGCCGACTTCATCGTGCTGGACCCGCAGTCCACGCCGCTTCTGGCGCGAAAGACGGGGCAATCGGCCAGCCTGGATGAGTTGCTGTTCTCGCTGATCGTGCTGGCAGACGACCGTGCGATCGAGCGGGTGGTGGTGGACGGGCGTGACGCGGCGCAGGGCATGGAGACTGAATGACGCCCGCCGCGGCTCGCCACGCCACCGGCCGCTGGTACTTCGGCTGGAACATCGTCGCGGCCGGCTCGCTGCTGACGCTGCTCACGGTGGGCATGCGCATGAGCATCGGGCCGTTCTTCCTGCCCATCGCGGCGGACCTGGGTTTCAGCCGCAGCCTGCTCGCCGCCATCGTCGCGGTCGGCATGCTGGTGTACGGGGTAGCGATGCCGCTCGCGGCACATCTCGTCAACCTGCGCGGCACCCGGTTCGTGTTGCTCTGCGGTACGGCGATGGTAGTGGCCGGGGCAGGCTGGACGGTGGTGGCGCGCGACGCTGCAAGCTTCCTGCTCGCCTTTGGCGTTCTGCTGTCGGTGGGCCTGGCCTTCACCGGCCCGGTCGCGATGACACCTGTCATCAGCAAGTGGTTCGAGCGGCAGCGCGGCATGGCGCTGCTGTTCCTCTCCACCGGGTCGATGGCTGGCATGGCGATCATGACGCCGGTGCTGTCGCTGGCGATCGGCGCGTTCGGCTGGCAACGCACGCTGATTGGTTTCGCCGGCACGTTCCTGGTGCTGGCCCTGCCCCTGGCGCTGCTCGTGGTGCGCGACGATGCGCCCGAACACAAGGATGTGCCGCCCGGCAAAGGCGGCCATCGGATCGCGGTGGCGCCGGCGCCGCTGGCGCACCTCTCATTAATGCAGGCGATCCGCACCGCGCCGTTCGTGATGGTTGCGCTGGGCCTCTTCGCCTGCGGCTACAGCATGAACCTGCTGGGCGCGCATGGCATGCCGATGCTGATGGACCACGGCTTCGACGCCGCTTCCAGTTCGCTCGGCATCGGCCTGATCGGCGCGGTGGCCATATTGGGCACGCTGATCCTCGGGCGAATGGCTGATCGCCTGCCGCGCAAGAACCTGCTCGCGGCCATCTACTTCGTGCGCGGGCTCGGTTTCTTCGCGCTGGTTGTCGCCGGCACTCATATGGAGCTGTACGCCGTGAGCGTGATCGGCGGGCTGGTCTGGGCCGGCAGCATCGCCTTGTCCTCGGCGATCCTGGCCGACGTTTATGGTATCCGCCTCGTTGGGGTGCTCTATGGCTGGACGTACGTCGGCCACCAGGTCGGAGGCATGATCAGCTCCTGGCTGGGGGGCTGGGGCTTCGACACCTGGGGCACGCACTGGCCGGCCTTCGGCTCGGCCGGCGTGCTGCTGCTGCTAGCCGCCGCGGTCGTACTGCGCCTGCCGTCCAAGGAGGCACTGGGGGAGCCCGCCGCGCTCGTCGCCCGTTCCTGATCGAGGTGCGCCAGGCCGCGCACGTAAAATGCCGGCAAGAGGAACGCACGATGTCTATCAAGAGCGACAAATGGATCCGCCGCATGTCCGAGCAGCACGGCATGATCGAGCCGTTCGAGCCCGGTCAGATCCGCGAGCGCGAGGGCCACAAGATCATCAGCTACGGCACCAGCAGCTACGGCTACGACATCCGCTGCGCCCCGGAGTTCAAGGTCTTCACCAACATCCACAGCACGGTGGTGGATCCGAAGAACTTCGACGAGAAGAGCTTCGTGGACATGAACGGCGACTACTGCATCATCCCGCCCAACAGCTTCGCGCTGGCACGCACGATGGAGTATTTCCGCATTCCACGCAACGTGCTCACCATCTGCCTGGGAAAAAGCACGTATGCCCGCTGCGGCATCATCGTCAACGTAACGCCCTTCGAGCCCGAGTGGGAAGGCTTCGTGACGCTGGAGTTCTCCAACACCACGCCGCTGCCCGCCAAAATCTACGCCGGCGAAGGCTGCGCGCAGGTGCTGTTCTTCGAGAGCGACGAGGTCTGCGAGACCAGCTACAAGGACCGGGGTGGAAAGTACCAGGGCCAAAAAGGCGTGACGCTGCCCAAGGCGTGACGCGGCTGCTCAGCGCAGGGCAGCCCGTGCGGCGGCAAGATCCATCCTGCCCTTCGTCGGCGAGCAACAGCCGCAGCTCGGCCACCAGCGCTGTATGCGACAGGCGTGAGGCGGCTTCGGCAGGGTCGAGCAAGCGATTCATGGGCTGAAACGTACGCATGGCTGAGCAAGGCGATTTTGTCCTACAACAGCACGCGCCATATCCCGCGTTACGGCCTTTCGACACGCTTCTAGTATGGCTTACAACCCAACAGGAGCTCCCCGATGCACCGCACGCCGTTAGAAAAGATTGCCGCCATGCCGCGCGACAAGCTTCTCTGGCCGGTACTGGTGACGCTCGTCGCAGCGCAGCTTCTGGCGTTCTGGATGCTGTGCAGTCACCAGGTTCGCAAGGCCGAGGTGCGAGACGCCACCTTGCAGGTGCAGCGTGTGGCCGTGGCGGATTGCCTGCGCTACATTCCGCGCGCCACGCTCAACAGTTGCGCGAACCGGGTGGACCCGACCAGAACTCCGGATGTGATGATGTCCGCGGAAACCGGCGCGCCCGGCGCGGCCCGCACCGTGATGAGCACGACGGTCCCCGTCAGCTTCGCCTACCGCTGATTCTCTGACACGGCGCCGTCCAATCGCGACGGCCGTGCCGGGCGGGCGTCCGACAGTTTCCGGGCATGCTCGCCGACTGCACAGGCACCCCGGCTCGCCTACGATGGAATCACAGCTGCCATCAAGGGAGTTCCATCATGAACAACGCCGTCGCCTCTGCTCAACTGCCCTGGGATGTTTCGATCACGTCGCTGGATGCTTCGGATGAGTGGGACGAGCTGACGGGCTCGATGCGTTACTGCCCGACGCGGCTCCTCGCGGCTTTCACGCTGCTGATGTCGGGACATGGCCGGTGCGTCAGTGCCGACATGATGCTCGGAGATCGTGAATACGCGATGTGGCAGCTCGCACGAGCTCACACCCTGCAAGACCGCGAACTGCGGGAAGTGGCCGCCAAGCTTTTCGCCTACTTCGACGACGAGCGGGCGCCGGTGCCCGCGGGACTGCACGCCTAAGGTTCTTCTAACGAACCTAGTATTCCGCGCCTTCCACCAGGAAGCGCACGCGCCTCACCCCCTGCCATTCATCCGCATCCAACCGGAAGGCGAGTTTCACCCTCGCCGGCAGCGGCTCGGTGTGGCCGAACCAGATGCCATCCACCGGCTGCCCCTGGTGCTTCAATTTGAGCTGCAGGTGCTTCTCTCCTACCAGTCGCTGCGAAATGATCTCCACTTCCTCGCTGAAGACAGGCGGCGCGAACCCCTGGCCCCAGACTTCGTGGTGCAGCGTGTCCACCAGGTCGGCGCGGCGGTATTCGGGCGCCAGCGGGCCATCGGTGTCCAGGCGGCGCAACAGCGTGGGCGCGTCCAGCCTTTCCAGCGCTACCTGGATCAGCGCCTGTTCGAAAACATCCAGTTGGTCCTCGGCGACGGTGCACCCGGCAGCCATGGCGTGGCCCCCGAAGCGCAGCAGCACCCCAGGGTGTCGCTTGGCCACGAGGTCCAGCGCGTCGCGCAGGTGAAAGCCCGGGATCGAGCGGCCCGAGCCCTTGAGCTCATGCTCTTTGCCAGGCGCCCCACTGGCCGCGAAGACGAACGTGGGCCGGTGCAACTTGTCCTTGATGCGCGAGGCGACGATGCCCACCACACCCTCGTGGAAATCCGGGTCGAACACGCAGATGGCCGCGGGGGGCTCGTCGCCTTCGTCGAACAAGGACTCGGCGATGTCCATTGCCTGCTCGCGCATGCCGCCTTCGATCTCGCGGCGCTCGCGGTTGATGGCGTCGAGCGCGCGGGCCAGCTCGTCGCCGCGAGCTGCGTCGTCCGTCAGCAGGCACTCGATGCCCAGTGTCATGTCCGACAGGCGACCGGCCGCGTTGATGCGCGGACCGAGCGCGAAGCCGAAGTCGAAGGTGGTGGCCACTGTTGAATTGCGCGCCGCCGCCGTGAACAGGCCCGATAGCCCGCAGGGCAGGGCGCCGGCGCGGATGCGCTTCAGGCCCTGGGCCACGAGCCGGCGATTGTTGGCGTCAAGCTTGACGACGTCGGCGACGGTGCCGAGCGCGACCAGCGGCAAAAGCGCGTCGAGCTTGGGTTGGTTCTGCACATCGAACACCCCGCGCCGGCGCAACTCGGAGCGCAGGGCCAGCAGCACATAGAACATCACGCCCACGCCTGCGATCGACTTGCTCTCGAATGTGCAGTCTGGCTGATTGGGGTTGACGATGACGGCGGCCTCCGGCAGGGTAGGGCCGGGCAGGTGGTGGTCGGTGACGAGGACTTTCAGGCCCAGCGCATTGGCCGTGGCGACGCCCTCGACACTGGCGATGCCGTTGTCCACGGTGACCAGGATGTCGGCGCCCCGGTCCTTGACGCGTTGCGCGATAGGCGCAGTGAGGCCGTAGCCGTCCACGACGCGGTCGGGCACAAGGTAGTCCAGGTTCTTCGCCCCCAGCAGGCGCAGGCCGCGCATCGCCACGGCGCAGGCGGTCGCGCCGTCGCAGTCGTAGTCGGCCACGATGCACAGCTTTTGCCCCGCCTTGATCGCGTCGGCCAGCAGCACGGCCGCTTCGGCCAGCCCCTTCATGCCGGCAGGCGGCAGCAAGCGGGCGAGGCCATCGTCCAGTTCGTCCTTGCCCAGCACGCCGCGCGCCGCGTAAAGGCGCGCGAGGAGCGGGTGAACGCCCGCCTGCTCCAGCGCCCAGGCGGCGCGCGGCGGGATTTCTCGAGTAATTATTTTCATAAGGGCTCGAGCAGCATAGCCGCTTGCTTGCGCGCGAACGGAGCGGACAACCGGTGCAGCCATCCGGCGCCCGCGCTCGACCAGGTCCGCGCGCTGCGATCGCCGCACAGCGTGACCGCCACGGGCCGGCCTTCGCCGAGAGCCTGCAACAGGCGCGGGCATTCCTTTGCATCGAGCTGCTTCCATGCTGCGGCCCAGGCCGGCCAGTCGCCCAGCAGGGCGGCATCGCGCAGGTAGTTGACGATCTGCAGGCTGGGCGGGGCCGTGGCAGCGGCCGCGGGCAACGCGCCGGCGCCACTGATCCAGAAGGAGTTGACCGGTTGCAGCCCGCCGCGCCCACGCTCCTCGTTAACCCGGTGCGTGTACAGCAGCATCTGCATCTCCTGCTGCAAGCGCCGCAGCGGCCCGGCTTGCGGGGTGCGCGGCATCCAGTCGTCGATGGTGCGGCCCACCACGCGGTCTAGGGACGCGGTGGGCAGACCCCGGAAGACCTCGCCGTGCGCCAGCCAGAGCGTGGGCGCGTGGTATTCGAGGGCGATGCCGTCCGCTTCGAAGTACGGCCGCATCGCGGCAAGCAGGGATTTCGAGTCCTGCGCATCGAGTTGCAGGTTGTGCGGATGGTCCATCGCCACATGGCCTGTGCCCACGCGCCAGTGGCAGGGTGTGATGAAGGCCCACGCGTGGGAACCGGCGTCGCGGCCGGTCTCGTGGACCTGCCAGGCCGCCCAGGGGATGTGGCCGTCTTCGACCGGCAGGCCGAATTCGCGGGCCAGGACGGTTTCACAGGGCATGGAGAGCGAGAGCTCGCTCCCGGTCTCGGGCTCGCCGGGCGAGAGCCGCGCCAGCAGCTTTTCCAGCTGCGGCAAGTCCAGCGCCCGGAGCGCCTGGACACAGCCTTCATCCATGGATGAAGCGAAAGGGATTAACAAGTGGACGCCGTCTGACATGCGCGTATTGTCCGGGATGCCACAATCCTGCCCAACAACAACCCCAGCATGCGAATCCCCTACGAATTGGTCCTGGGCTGGCGCTACACCCGCGCCGGCCGCGCCACCCGCCGCAACGGCTTCATCTCCTTCATCTCCGGCGTGTCCATGCTCGGCATCGCGCTGGGCGTGGCGGCGCTGATCAT
>JAQZBU010000040.1 GCA_029237735.1 Ramlibacter sp.
GAATTGCGACCGCCGGCCAGGGCCCAGGCCTGTTTCTCGGCGAGTTTTGCGTATGCGTCCATGGATAAGAAACCTTGAAGAATGTCTGCAAGCGGGCGGTTTAGTGCCCGAACACCAGCGACGCGATGGAGCCGCCCTCGAGCAGCTCGGCCGACGTGCCCTGGTGGCGGATTTCGCCGGAGGCCATCACCACGGCCCGGTCCGAGTTGCGAAGCGCGATGCGCGCGTTCTGCTCGACCAACAGAATGGTGACGCCTCGCTGGCGCAATTGATCGACCTGGCGGTAGATTTCGGTGACGACCATCGGGGCGAGCCCCATCGAGGGCTCGTCCAGCATCAAGAGCTGCGGCTTGCCCATCAGCGCCCGGGCCATGGCGAGCATCTGCTGCTCGCCGCCGGACAAGGTGCCGGCCAGCTGCCTGCTGCGTTCGCGCAGCTTGGGAAACATGTCGAGCGCCGCTTCGACTTCCTCCTTGCGTGCGCCGCCGGGCACGGCGAAGGCGCCGACCTCGATGTTCTCCTCCACCGTCATCGACGCGAAGATCTGGCGGCCTTCGGGCACGTGGATGAGGCCCCGCCCCACCAGCGCCTGCGGCGTCACGCTGGCGGTCGACGCGCCGCGGTAGTGGATGGCGCCCTCGACCTTCGGCAACACCCGGCTGATGGCCTTGAGCAGCGTGGTCTTGCCTGCGCCGTTGGGGCCGATGATGCAGACGGTCTCGCCGGCCGCGACCTGCAGCGACACATCGCGCACCGCGCACAGGTTGCCGTAGTAGGCCGAGACCTTCTGCAGCGACAGGACGGGCTCAGCTCGCATTCTCTTCTCCGAGGTAGGCCTTCACCACGTCCGGGTTGGCACGCACCGCATCGGGCGAGCCGCTGGCAATCACGGTGCCGGCATCCATGACATGGATGTGGCGGGAAACTTTCATGACGAGCTCGATGTCGTGCTCGATGAGCACCACGCCGATGCCGCGCTCGGCGAGCTTGCACAGCGTTTCTCCCAGCGCCGTGCTCTCGTCGTCGTTGAGCCCGGCGGCCGGCTCGTCCAGCAGCAGGTAGGTCGGCTCGGTCGCGAGGGCCCGTGCGATCTCGACGCGGCGCTGCAGACCGTACGGAAGGTCGCCGGCGCGGCGCTCCCAATAGGCCGAACCGATCCCCATGGTTTCGAGCAGGGCCCGGGACTGATCCGCCGCCTCTTCTTCCTCACGCCATACGCGCGGGGTCATGAGCAGATTGGCCACCAGCGAGGCCCGGCGATGGCGGGTCCGGCCAGTGACGACGGCCTCCACCACGCTCATGTCGGTAAACATCTGCAGGTTCTGGAACGTCCGCGCGAGGCCCTTGCGGCAGACTTCGTGCGGCTTCATGCCGGTGATGGGCTCGCCGCCGACCGTGATCGTTCCGCTGTTGGGAGCGATGAAGCCGGAGATGACGTTCATGAGCGTGGACTTGCCGGCGCCGTTGGGCCCGATCACGGCCGTGATGTCGCCGGGCGCGGCCTCGAGTGACACGTCGCGCAGCGCAAGGAGACCGCCGAAGCGCTTGCTCAGGTCTTTGATGGCCAGCATACGTTCAGGCCCTCGCCTTGACGCCACGCGCAAAGCGGGCCGGCAGGCTCAGCAGGCCGTCGACGAGGCCCGACGGCATGTATTTCATGATGACCACCATCGTGATGCCGAAGGTGAGCGTCTTGTAGTCCTCGAAGTGCTCGAAGACCACCGGCAGGATCGTGATGATGAAGGCGCCGATGATCGCCCCCGAGACCCGCGTGAGCGAACCCAACACAACCATCATCAGCAGTTCGATCGAGTAGCCGATGCCGAACGATGTTGCGTTGAACGAGCGTGCGAAATACGCATAGAGCCCACCCGAGAAGCCCGTCAGGAGCGCCCCGACCGCGAAAACGAAGGCTTTGGCGCGCACCACGTCGATCCCCACGCTCGCCGCGGCCGCGGCCGACATCTTCACGGCCAGCAGCGAACGCCCGATCTGGTTGGAGGCGATATTGCCCGCCGCGAAGGCGGCCAGGAACAGTGCCACCCAGACCACCCAGAATAGCTGGCTCATCGAGGACAGGTCTCGCCCGAACAGGCTGAACTTGGCGATGCTGGTCCCGGGATCGAGCCCGCCGGTGAGGCCGCGCGCGTTGGCGAAGACGATGTACATGATGATGCCCAGCGCTAGCGTGGCCATCGCCAGGTAGTGGTCGTGCAGGCGGGACAGCGGCCGGCTGATGCCCCAGCCGACGGCCATGGAAAGGAGCGATCCGGCGGCGATGGCAAGCACGGGCTCGAAGCCGAAGCGGTTGGCCATCAGCGTCGTAGAGTAGGCACCCAGGCCGTAGAACGCTGCCTGCCCTAGCGATATCTGGCCCGCGAAGCCGAGCATGAGGCACAGCCCCACGGCGGCGATGGCGTTGATCATGCCGAAAACGAGCATGGACTTGTAAAAAGCGTTGTCGGTCAGCGCCGCGGCCAGCGGCAGCACGATGAGCAACGCGATGGTGAGCTTGCGATCGGTGGTGAGGATCATGTCGTCTCGCTCAGAATTTTTGCGGAAGCCGCTTGCCGATGAGGCCCTGGGGCCGCAGCAGCAGGATCAGCAGAAGCAGGACCAGAGAAACGGCGTCCTTGTAGACGGAGCTCACGTAGCCTGCGGTAAGGGACTCGGTGAGGCCGAGGATGAGCCCACCTACAACGGCGCCGACCGGGCTTCCCAGCCCGCCGAGAATGGCGGCGGCGAACCCCTTGATCCCGAGGAAGATGCCGTTGTCGTAGTGGGCGGACGCCACCGGGGCCAGAAGAGCGCCCGCTGCGCCGCCGATGAGCCCCGCCAGCGCGAATGCGATGACGGCGGAGCGGCGCGGAGAAATACCCATCAGCGTGGCGGCGTAGTGGTTGATGGATACGGCCACCATGCCCTTGCCGATGCGAGTGTGCTGAAGCAGCAGGTAAAGCCCCAGCAGCAAGACCACCAGCACGCAGACGATCCAAACCGACTGCGGCGAAATCGTCGTGCCGGCGACGGTCAGGGGGCCGCCCGAACTGAAGGCCGGCGGGAAATGCGTGTCCTTGCCGATAAACACCTGGGCCAGGCCCTTTAGTGTGATGCCCACGCCCAGCGTCACCATGACCTGGGCGATGTGATTGTCCTTGTCCATGCTCGCGAGGCCGAGTTCATAGACGAGCCAGGCCAGGGTGATGCACGCCAGGATGGCGATGGCCACGGCCGGAAAGACGGGCACCCCGTGAACCGCGTTGAGCCAGGCGTAGATCATCCCCCCGGCCATCACGAACTCACCATGGGCGAAGTTCACGACCCGCACCGTGGAGAAGACGATGGTGAAGCCGATGGCGATAAGCGCGTAGATGGCGCCCACCGTCAGGCCGGAGATGATGATTTGCTGGAGCACGGTCGTTGTCTCTTGTTGTCAGTTGCGTTGCCCGGACGGGCGACGGGCTCAGTCTTCGGCCACGACCCACTGGCCGCCACGCGCGACCATCAGGACCATGGACTGGGAGTCGGGCTCGAGGCCGTGCGACGTTGGCGACAGGCGATAGATGCCGTTGCCGCCGGTGACAGACACGGTCTCCATGGCGGCGCGCAGGTTCTCGCGCGTGACGGGGCCGTTGATCTTCTTGATGGCGGCCTCGACGATAGACATGGCGTCATGGCTGTGGGCCGCGAACGTCGCCGGCGGCTCGTTGTACTTGGCTTTGTACTCCGTGTAGATCTTCATCACCGCCGCGCGCATCGGGTCGTTGGCCTTGAGCGTCTCGGGAGCCAGCAGGCGCATCGAGGAAACGAAGGAGCCTTCCGCGGCCGGGCCTGCCTGTACCAGCAGGTCCTTGCTCGCGGCCGCGAAGCTGTTGTACATCGGCTTGTTGTAGCCCACCGCCGCCGAGTTCTTGGCGATGATGGTCGGCGCAGGGAAAGCGCTCCAGACCAGCATGGCCTGCGCGGGCGACTCCTTCACCTTGAGCACCTGGGCGGTGAAGTCGGCGTCGGTGCGATTGAATTCCTCATGGCGGGCCAGGGTGACGCCGTACTTGGGCGCCAGTTCCTTTATGACGTTCGCGCCTGATTGCCCGAAGCCGTCGGCCGACGACATCAGGCCCACCTGCGTGATGCCGCGTTTCTTGAAGACAGACAGCAGGTGCGCCGCGACCACTCGGTCCGTCGGCGGCGTGTTGAACACCCAGGGCGTAACCGGGTTGGTCATCTTCTCGGTGCCTGCGTGAGCGATCAACGGAATCTTCGATTCATTCGCGATCGGAAGCACCTGCAGGCTCTCGCCTGAGCTGGACGGGCCGATGATGGCGACCACCTTGTCCGACTCGATGAGCCGGCGCGCCTGTTGGGCGGCTTTGGCGGTATTGCCCTCGGTGTCGTAGCTGACGAGCTCGATCTTCCTGCCATTGATGCCGCCGGCCTTGTTGATCTCGTCGATCTTCAGGCGCAGGCCGCGATCTTCCGGCACGCCCAGGAAAGCGCCGGGCCCCGAGGTGGAATGGATCGCGCCGATTTTGATCACTTCCTGCGCGGCTACGCCAGTGGCGGCCGCTACGGCAGCGGCGGCCAACGCCAGCCGCACACCCCTGAAACCCGAAACTCCGAATCTGCGAAACATGCTCATCTCCTGTTGGTTGGGGCGCCGCGAAGGCCGCCTGGTTCTGATCCGGTACCGTCACCGAACTATCAGTCGTTAGTTTATTGACCGTGGGGATGGCTTGTCAAGGAGTTTTTGCCAAATTTGAGTTGCCTAACGTCCGTTAGTTAGTTAATATCGAGGCTTCAGGCAATTAGGGGTTATCCATGAGCTTCTCCGAGGAACAGGTTCTGTTCGAAGACACACTGATCAAGGCCATCAACAAGACGTCGCCGCCCGAAAGAGTCGCCCGCCTGGATGCCGCGAAGACATTCGACGCCGAGCTGTACGCCTTGCTCGCCAGCCTGGGGGTCTGGGGCCTGGGTGTCGACGAGGAAGACGGCGGCACCGGCGGCACGAACATTGAGCAGCTCATAGCCCTGCGCACCCTGGGCAACCTGTCCACCTCCACGGCCGTGTTCTGCGTCGTCCAGTACCTTGTGACTCGGCTATTGAAGGACAACGCCAACGATGAGCAGAAACGCAAATGGCTGCGGCCCCTGGCAGCCGGCGAGGTCAAGGCCTCCTTCTGCCTGACCGAGGCGGGGGGTGGCACCGACATCCTGCGCGCCATGAAGACCCGCGCCCGCAAGACCGACAGCGGCTGGCTGCTGAGCGGCACCAAGATGTGGATCAGCGGCGCCACGACTTCGGATTTCTATGTGGTGCTGGCCCGTACTTCGGAAGGCAAGACCGAGGGCGTCTCGATGCTGTTGGTTCCGAGAGACGCGCCGGGCATCACGGCCAAGGAGGTCGACACCTTCGCCATCAACGGCTACGACACCTGCCAGGTGTTCTTCGACGACGTGAAAGTCCCGGCAGAAAACCTGTTGGGCGTCGAGGGCCAGGGCTTCCGCCAGGTACTTGCCACGCTCAACTCGGAACGCATCAACGCATCCGCCGTGGCGCTGGGTATCGCGCAGGGCGCAATCCAGTACGCGGCCCGGTACGCCAAAGAACGGCCGGCCTTCAACAAAACCCTCTCCGAGCTGCAGGCGGTGCAGCACAAGCTGGCCAACGTCGCGACCTCGCTGGAAATGGCCTGGTCCTACCTGCTCGAGACGGCCGTGCTGGACGATGAAGGCAAGCCCGTCGATGTCGCCAGCTCGATGGTGAAGCTCGCTTCCTCGGACGTCGCCAAGCGCGCCGCCGATGTCGGCATGGAAATCCTGGGCGGCGCCGGCTTCGACACCAGCGGGCCGATGCAGCGCTACTACCGCGACCACCGGCTCTACTCGTTCGCCCCACTCAACGACGAGATGTGCCGCAACCTCATCGCCGAGCGCTACTTCGGCTTCAAGCGCGCTTTCTGATGGCCGACACTCCGCGCGACCTCCCGCAGCCGGCGCCCAGAAGGCACATCCACACACGCCGGGTCACGACCCAGGGGTTCCTGCGTGACGACGGGCTATGGGATATCGACGGCGAGCTCTTCGACGAGAAGAGCTACACCTATGCCGACCGCGAGCGCGGGCCGCTTGCGCCGGGCCAGCCGATGCATCACATGCGGGCACGCGTCACGGTGGACAATGACATGAAAGTGGTGGATGCGCAGGCCGCCGTGCCCGCCATCCCCTTCGGCTATTGCGCCGGGGCACTGGGGGGTGTTGCGCAGCTCAAAGGCACTTCGATGGGCGCGGGCTGGCGCCGGTCCGTGGACGCCGTGATGGGCTCCACGCGCGGCTGCACCCACATGCGCGAGTTGTTCTATGCGCTCGCCACAACCGCCTTCCAGACCATCTCCGCCTACCGCGAGCAGCACATGCCGGAACTCGGCCCGCCCAAGGCGAACGACGGCGAGCAGCCGTTCTTTCTGGACCAATGCTATTCGTGGGCACATACCAGCCCCGTGGTGGCCGTGTACTTTCCTCAGTTCCACCGGAAGCGATAGGCTACGCCGCCCTGCGGCGTGCGGGCTTGGCGGCCTCGGCTGGCAACTTGGCGGCCAGCATCCGGAAGGCCAGGTCGGTGTGCAGCTTCATCATCTCGTCGGCCGACATGGCGCCGCCAGGCTGATACCAGTTGCAGACCCCGGAGAGCATGCCCAGCATGACAAGAGTGATCACGCGCGAATGCGGCGCGTGAAACACCCCCGCCTTCACGCCGTCGTCGATGATTTTGTTGAGCAAGGTCGCATATTCCTCGCGCAGGGCGGTGATCGTCCGGTAGTGCGCAGAGCTCAAGCTGCGCAGCTCCATGTTCCCTATGAACACCTCGAGCCGGTGGTTCAGGTGAAAATCCAGGTGCACCTGCACAAAGATCTGCAGGCGGGCTACCGGGTCGGTCACGTCGCGGGTCTTCATCTCATACTCGGAGATCATCTCGGAGACCGGCACCTTCAGCAGGTCGTACAGCAGCTTCTCCTTGCTCTTGATGTAGTTGTAGAGCGAAGGCGCGCGGATGCCGACTTCCTTGGCGATCTCGCGCAGGCTGGCGGCCTGAAAACCGTGCTTGGCAATGACCTTGACAGCCGCTTCCCGGATGGCTTTTTCGGTTTCCTCGCCATTTGAATTTGCTGCGCGCATGAAGGAGTACCCCCTGGGTGGCTGTGCGTTTGTATGACTAACCGTTCGTCGTCATTCTAGAGCTCATGCGTCAGACGTGGCGTATTTCTCGCGACACAAACCGGCAGGAACCCGTCGCGTCGACAAACAGTGTCTCGTCTTTGGCCAGCAGCCTCTGCACCGCCATGGCTTCGGCGCTCTCGAAGGCAAAGCGCATGTCCTCCTCTTTGGCCCAGGTCAGCTGGGCGATCCCGTCGTACGGGGGCTGCATCACGCCTGCGCGCTCCACGCGAGCGCTGAAGGGGTGGGATTGCGGAAGTGTGCGGACATAGCCGGACAGGCGAAGCACGCCGAGATTGGCCATGACGATGGGTACATGAACCTCGGCCCAGTGGGCCAGGAACTGCTCGTGGCTGAGGTCTGCCTTGCGGCGCATGCAATAGACGACCTTGATCATTTTCTTCCCCGCGATTTAAAAATCCGGTTAAACTAACGCTCATTCGTTAGTCACACTATATCAGGCTTTTCCTTGCGCTGAAAGGTTTTCCATGTCCCACACCCTGCTCGTCGCGAACCGGGGCGAAATCGCCTGCCGCGTCATCCGCGCGGCGAAAAAACTCTCCCTGCGCACCGTCGCCGTGTATTCGGAGGCGGACAGCGAACTTCCCCACGTTGCCCTGGCCGACGAAGCCGTGCTGATCGGGCCGGCCCGCGCCGCGGAAAGCTACCTGCGCCCGGATATCCTGCTGGCCGTGGCCCGGCAGACGGGGGCCGGCCTCGTGCATCCCGGCTACGGCTTCCTGTCCGAGAACGCGGGCTTCGCCCTCGCCTGTGAGGAAGCCGGGCTCAAGTTCGTCGGCCCCAGCGCCAAAGTGATCCGCCTGATGGGCGACAAGGATCAAGCCCGCCAGGCCGCCGCGAAAGCCGGCGTGCCCGTCCTTCCCGGAACCGGCAAGCTCGACCCTGCCGACGAGCAGGCTATCGTGGCTGCGGGCGCTGCGACGGGCTTTCCGCTGCTGGTGAAGGCCGCCGCCGGCGGTGGTGGAATCGGCATGCGTACGGTGAGGGCGCCCGCCGATCTCGTGGCCGCCGTGCAAGCCACATCAGGCATGGCCGGGAAGGCATTCGGCGACGGCTCCGTCTACCTCGAACGGTTGGTCGAGCGGGCGCGCCATGTGGAGATCCAGATCTTCGGCTTCGGCGACGGAACGGCGGTCCACCTGTTCGAACGCGATTGCTCCCTGCAAAGGCGTCACCAGAAGGTGGTGGAGGAAGCCAGGGCGCCGGACATCGACGGGTCGGTGCGCGAGAAGATCGCGCAAGCCGCGGTGGCCCTGGCGTGCGCCTGCAACTACGCCGGGGCGGGCACGGTGGAGTTCCTGTTCGACACCATGAAACAGGAGTTCTTTTTCCTTGAGATGAACACGCGCATCCAGGTAGAACACCCGGTCACGGAAATGATCACCGGCATCGACCTGGTGGGCGCCCAGTTGCGGTTGGCGATGGGCGATCAGCTGCACGCCGAACTGGCGCAGGACAGGATTCGCGCCAATGGGCACTCGGTCGAAGTGCGGGTATACGCCGAGAATCCCATGAAGAACTTCATGCCCAGCCCCGGCCCGCTGACGGAGTTCAGCGTGCCGGAATCAGAGGGGATCCGCGTCGAGACGGGCTACCGGGCGGGCAACAAGGTAACGCCCTTCTACGATCCGATGATCATGAAGGTCATCGCGCATGGCGAGAGCCGGCTGCACGCGATCGAACGGCTTCAGGAGGCCCTTGCCGGCGCGCGGATCACGGGCATCATGCACAACGTGCCTTACCTGAGGTCCATTCTTGCGCACCAAGGGTTCCGCGACGCCGAACTGCATACGGGGTTCCTGGCGCAGGCGCACTCAGAGATCTGCGCCTGACAGAAGTCCCCCTAGCGCTCGGTCGACCTGACTTCCACGTCGGTGACATCGCCGACAGGTCGGCCATGGCGCACCGCATCGGCCCTGGGCGTGCGGCTGGATGCAGGCTCGGCGCGCCGGTACATGCGCTCGAAGCCGCCACGCGGATTGAAGCGAACGATGAAGGGCGCTACCGGCTTGCCCGTCAGCTTCGCCCAGCCAGCGCGCACGCTCCACACGGCCAACATCAAGAGCGCGGCCACGACCAGGCTGGCCGCGAACAGCAAGCCCGCCACCAGCAGGAAGAGACGCAGGATGAAAGTCATGAAGGTAGGCATTGTGGCGCTTCGATCAGGAACAGGGAACGGCCGGAGTATCGACTCCGGCCATTAGCTGGTAGTTAGCGGGCCAGGCTCAGGCCGTTTCCGTTTCTTGCGGCGCCGGCTGCGCACCGCCGAAGTGGAAGACCCCCGGCTCGCGCACCGGGTCGACTTCCACCGGGATCACGCTCTTGGGCGGGAACCGGCCCTCCAGGATCAGCTTGGACAGCGGGTTCTCGATGCGCTGCTGGATCGCCCGCTTCAGGGGCCGCGCGCCGAACACCGGATCGAAGCCGACCTTCGCGAGTTCTTCCAGCGCGGCGGGCGAAACCTGTAGCGTGAGGTCCATCTTGGCCAGGCGCTGCTCGAGGATGCGCAGCTGGATCGCCGCGATCTTCGCGATGTGCTTGGCGTCGAGGCCGTGGAACACCACCGTCTCGTCGATGCGGTTGAGGAACTCGGGGCGGAAGTGGTTCTTCAGCTCGTCCCACACCGCTTCCTTCACGTCTTCGTACGATTTGTTGACCATCGCCTGGATCATGTGCGAGCCGATGTTGCTCGTCATCACGATCACCGTGTTCTTGAAGTCCACGGTGCGGCCGTGTCCGTCAGTCAGGCGCCCGTCGTCGAGCACCTGCAGCAGCACGTTGAAAACGTCGTGGTGAGCCTTCTCGATCTCATCGAGCAGGATCACGCTGTAGGGCTTGCGGCGCACGGCTTCCGTCAGGTAACCGCCCTCCTCGTAGCCCACGTAGCCCGGTGGCGCGCCGATCAGGCGGGCCACGGAATGCTTCTCCATGAATTCGCTCATGTCGACGCGGATCAAGTGCTCTTCGCTGTCGAAGAGGAATGTTGCCAGCGCCTTGCACAGCTCGGTCTTGCCCACGCCCGTGGGGCCGAGGAACAGGAAGGAGCCGGTGGGCCGGTTCGGGTCGGAAAGTCCCGAGCGCGAGCGGCGGATGGCGTTGGCCACGGCGGCGATCGCCTCGTCCTGGCCGATCACGCGCTGGTGCAGTTTGTCTTCCATCACCAGCAGCTTCTCGCGCTCGCCCTGCATCAGCTTGGACACGGGAATGCCGGTGGAACGCGCCACGACTTCGGCGATTTCCTCCGCGCCTACCATGGTGCGCAGCAGCTGAGGGCGGCCGCCGTCCTTGGCGCTCTTCGCCTTGCCGGTCTCGGCATCCTGCGCGGCCTTGAGCTTCTTCTCCAGCTCCGGGAGCTTGCCGTACTGCAGCTCGGCCACCTTGTTGAAGTCGCCCTTGCGAGTGAACTCCTCGATCTCGCGCTTGATCTTGTCCATCTCCTCCTTGACGAGCGCGCTGCCCTGGGCGGTTGCCTTTTCGGCCTTCCAGATCTCGTCCAGGTCGGCGATCTCCTTTTGCAGCTTTCCGATTTCTTCCTCGATCAACGCCAGCCGCTTCTTCGAGGCCTCGTCCTTCTCGCGCTTGATCGCCTCGCGCTCGATCTGCAGCTGGATCAGGCGGCGGTCGAGCTTGTCCATCACCTCGGGCTTGGAGTCGAGCTCGATCTTGATCTTCGAAGCGGCCTCGTCGATCAGGTCGATCGCCTTGTCGGGCAGGAAGCGGTCGGTGATGTAGCGATGCGAGAGTTCGGCCGCGGCCACGATGGCCGGGTCGGTGATCTCGACACCGTGGTGAACTTCGTACTTTTCCTGCAGGCCGCGCAGGATGGCGATGGTGGCTTCAACCGTCGGCTCGCCCACCAGGATCTTCTGGAACCGGCGCTCCAGCGCGGCGTCCTTCTCAATGTACTTGCGGTACTCGTCCAGCGTCGTCGCGCCGACGCAATGCAGCTCGCCGCGCGCCAGCGCCGGCTTGAGCATGTTGCCCGCATCCATCGCGCCCTCGGCCTTGCCGGCGCCCACCATGGTGTGCAGCTCGTCGATGAAGACGATCGTCTGACCCTCGTCCTTGGCCAGCTCCTGCAGCACGTTTTTCAGGCGCTCCTCGAACTCGCCGCGATACTTCGCGCCGGCCAGCAGCGCGGCCATGTCCAGCGACAGGACACGCTTGTTCTTCAGGGTCTCGGGAACCTCGCCCGCAATGATGCGCTGGGCCAGGCCTTCGACGATGGCGGTCTTGCCGACGCCGGGCTCGCCGATCAGCACGGGGTTGTTCTTGGTGCGGCGTTGCAGCACCTGGATGGCGCGGCGGATCTCGTCGTCGCGCCCGATCACTGGATCAAGCTTGCCCTGGCGGGCGCGCTCGGTGAGGTCCAACGTGTATTTCTTGAGCGCTTCGCGCTGGCCCTCGGCGCCGGCGTTGTCGACGTTCTGCCCGCCTCGTACGGTGTCGATGGTGGATTCCAGCGTCTTGCGCGACAGGCCGTTCTCGCGCGCGATGCGGCCGATGTCCTGCTTGGTGTCAGCCAGGGCGAGCAGGTAGAGCTCGCCGGCGATGAACTGGTCGCCGCGCTTGATGGCTTCCTTCTCGGTGGCCTGCAGCAGCGCGCCCAGGTCACGCCCTACCTGAACCTGCTCGTGGCCCTCCACTTTCGGGCGTTTGTGCATCGCCGCTTCAGCGCTGGCCAGGAGGCCCGGCACGTTGACGCCGGCGCGCTGCAGTAGCGCCCGCGGGCCATCCTCCTGACGCAGCATGGCCACCAGCAGGTGCTCGGGCTCGATGTAGGCGTGGTCGTTGCCCAAGGCAAGGCTTTGCGCCTCGCCGAGGGCTTCCTGGAATTTGGTCGTAAGTTTGTCTAGTCGCATGGGGTGTCCTCCGGCTCACCTCCAGCTTAGGCTTGTCCCCTGCCTTTTCAAGGTCACTGTAAGCTACCGTACGAATCCGCGCTGACTAGAATCAGTGGCTATGAAGATTCACCAGCTGTCCGTGACCTACCTGGCCGAGCAGGACCGCATCCTGGTGCGTATCAATACGGCCTCGTCGGAGGAGATGCGGCTTTGGCTCACCCGGCGCCTGCTTCTGGGCTTGTGGCCGCTACTTTCCAAACTGATGACCAGGCACCTGCTGAAGCTGGAAGCGGCCGGCACCTCGCTGGACACCGCCGATGAGGACCTGAAAAAGATGCTGGCGGATTTCCGCAAGGAGGAATTCCTGCGGGACGCAGACTTCGACACGCCCTATCAGGAAAACCAGTCGGCCCTTCCCCTCGGCGACGAGCCGCTGCTGGTGACGGACGTGGACGCCGCCCCCCTGCCCAATGGCCGCCTGCGCCTGAGCTTCAACGAGCGCCCGCCGGGAACGGACAAGCCCCGCAGCTTCCATATGGAGATGGAACCCAAGCTGATGCAAGGCCTCATGCATCTGCTCGACCAGGCCTTGGGCCGCTCTCAATGGCGCGAACCCTTCGGTGCGCCCCAGGCGGTGGAAGACGCGATGGCCGAGGACGACCATGCCGCGCGGCGCAAGCCGCGGTACCTGAATTAGTACTTCGGTTCCAGCGCGAAGCCCGCGATCCGCTTGTACTCCTCGGACATTCGGCGCAATTCGTCCTGGCTGATGAGGTCGTCGATATGGTGGAACGGCTTTCCGCCGCTCAGCTCGTCCACTTTGATATTGATGAAATCGGGCGGGACCGTGCGATTGGTCTCGACGATACGCGCGGTGGGCGCCAGCCGCAGCCCTTCATATGCCGACAGCGCCGCGGGCCCGTTGTGGCACGCCGCCAACTGCTGCGCCAGTACGCGGGCGTCGATGATGGCCTGGGCTGAGCCGTTGGAGCCGCGCGGGTACATCGGGTGGGCCGCATCGCCCAGGAGCGTGACGCGGCCGAAGGTCCATCGGGCAACCGGGTCCCTGTCCACCATGGGGTATTCGAAGATGCCCTGCGCACCCTCGATCAGCTCGGGCACATCCAGCCACTCGAAGCGCCAGCTGCGGAAAATGCCGTTGAAGTCTCCGGGCGCGCCCGGCTTGTTCCAGTCGTTCATCGGCGCGCCTTCGCGCCGGATCTCGGCCACCCAGTTCACGAGCTGGTTGCCCTTTCCGTCCACGTCGTCGGCGATGGGATAGATCACCATCTTTCCAGTCTCGATCGAGCCTATGCGCAGATAGCTCTTGCCGCTGAGGATGGGCGGCCGCACGGTGACGCCTCGCCAGGTATTGATGCCGGCGAACGCTAGTTTCTCGTCAGGGTAGAGCTGCCGCCGCACCGCCGAATTGACGCCGTCGCACGCCACGACCACGTCCGCTCGCACCGGCTGCAGTGGTGCGCCGCCGGCGTCCTGGAACTGAACGGTGGCCGCGCTGTCGTCCTGGCCCACCCGCACGCATCGGTGATTGAGGTGGATGCGGCCGGGGCCTAGCCTCTCAACCGCGGCCTCGTGGAGCACCCGGTGCAGCTTCCCACGGTGGATTCCCACTTCCGGCACCGCGTAGCCCGCGTGACGGCCGCGCGGCTCGCGGTAGATGAACTGTCCGAACCGGTTGAAGAACACGCTTTCGAGGTTCTCGATGCCCAGAGCTTCGATGCGCTGCTGCAACCCCAGGCCGGCCAACTCTCGCATCGCGTGCGGCAGCAAGGTAATGCCAACACCGAGCTCACGAATCTCGGGCGCCGCCTCGTACACGTCGCACTCCAGCCCATGGCGATGCAGGGACAACGCCAGGGCGAGGCCGCCGATGCCGCCGCCGACGACCGCGATCTTCATTGCGCCTTGATGTTCTGCGCCTTGATGACGCGCGCCCAGCGGTCCGCGTCTTTCTCGACGAGCGTCCTGAACTCTTCCGGAGTGCTGCTGGCCGGGTCCATTCCCTGCGTCTCGAACGCGGCTCGCACCTCGGGGGTGGCCAGGATGTCCTTCAATTCGCGGCTTAGGCGCGCGACCAGCTCGGGGGATGTACCAGGCGGCGCGAAGACCCCGTACCACATGTCCACGTTGACGTTGCCCACCCTGGCCTCTGCGAGCGTGGGAATATCAGGCAACAGGGCGTGACGCCGGTCGCTGCCGATCGCAAGCGCGACCAGTTTTCCGGCCTTGACCTGCGGCAGTGCAACGTGCACCGGCAGGAACATGACATCGACCTGGCCGCCCAGCAAGTCGGATACTGCCTGCGCGGTGCCCCGGTAGGGAATGTGGGTGAGAAAGACGCCGGCGGTCGTCTTGAAGAGCTCCATCGACAAGTGGTGCGGGGTCCCGATGCCCGGGCTCCCGTAGTTGATGGCGCCGGGCCTGCGCTTGGCTTCCACCACGAGCCCGGCCGTTGACCGAAAGCCCGACTTCGGGCTGGCCACCAGCAGCAACTGCCCCCAGCTGGTGAGCGACACCGGCACGAGGTCCTTCACCGGGTCGAACGGCAACTGCGGGTAGAGACTGCGGTTCATCACCAGCGTATTGACACTGACGAGCAGGGTGGATCCGTTTGGCGCGGACCGGACAACGGCTTCGGTGCCGATGTTGCCCGATGCGCCGGCACGGTTGTCCACCACGACGGGGCGGCCCAGCCGCTCGCCGAGCCTGGGGCCAAGGGTGCGGGCAATGAGGTCGATGCCAGTGCCCGGCGTGAAGGGAACGATCAGCCGCAAAGGCGACTGGGTGGCGGACGCATCGGGCGCAGCCGCCGGGGCCTGTGCCGCGGCACCCCATGCCGCCGCGGCGGAAAAAATGAAGACGCCCATGCGTCGGAAGAAGCCAACCATGGTGCCTTGCCCGTAGGTTTGTATGCTAACTATTATGCGGAGCCTGCCTGAAGGCACAATCCATGCATTCCCTAAATCCCTGACGTGACCGTGCCCTCTTCCGACTCCATGCCCGCCAGCTTGTCCCGCCTCTACGCGCGCCCCGGCTTCCTCCTGCGGCGCGCGCACCAGATATCGGCCGCGGTGTTCGAGGACGAATGCCGCGAACTCTCGCTCACCCCGGCCCAGTTCGGCGTGCTCACCGTGCTCAAGGCCCACCCGGGGCTGGGGCAGTCCGACCTCGCTCGCGCGTTGGGTTTCGACAAGGTGACCGTGCTGCGCGTCCTGCGCGGGCTTGAAACTCGCGGCCTGGTGACGCGCCAACCGGCGCCAGGCAACAAGCGCAACGTGTCGGTCGCGCTCACGGCCGATGGTCACTCCATGCTGGCGCAGGCCCAGCGGCCCGCGGAAAAGGCATACAAGCGGCTGCTGGCGCCCCTTGACAAGGTGCAGCAGGCTCAGTTGGTCGAGCTGTTACAGCTGCTGACGGGTGAGCTCGAAGATGACGCGCGCGCGGCTTTTGTCCATCCGGGCCGCAAATAGCTCAGGTATTGGGTTTTTCGATGCCCCAACGCGCAAGGGCCACATCGTCCGTCACGCGGGCATCGACCCAGCGCGCGCCCTCGGGCGTCTGTTCCTTCTTCCAGAACGGCGCCTGCGTCTTGAGGTAGTCCATGAGGAACTCGCAGGCCTTGAAACTCTCGCCGCGATGCGCCGATGTCACCGCCACCATCACGATCTGGTCCAGCGGCTGCAAACGGCCCACCCTGTGGATCACACGCGCGCCGAAGATGTCGAAGCGCCGGTGCGCCTCGTCGATCATGGCTTCGATGGCTTTCTCGGTCATGCCGGGGTAGTGCTCCAGTTCCATCGAGCTCACGGCCGCGCCGTCATTGCGGTCGCGTACGGTCCCAAGGAAGGCGCACACCGCGCCGACGCGTTTGTCGGCCAGGCGCAGTGCCGCTACTTCGGCAGCGAGGTCGAAATCACCGGCCTGGATGGAGACGCGGGCCGTCATCGCTTCATCCTCCCGTGACCGGCGGGAAGAACGCCACTTCGCAGCCTTCGCGCAAAGCGGCGGACTCGTCACTCATGACCTGGTCGATCGCCACCCTCACGGCCTTGCCGCGCGCCAGTGCCTGAGAGTAGGGGTTGCCGCGCGCGATCAGCTCATCGCGCAGCGCCGCCAGGTCGAGCGAGGCCGTGTCCACGGCTTCACTGCCCTGCCCCAGCGCTTCGCGGATCGACGCGAAGTACTTCACCGTGAGTTTCATGCGAGCAACTCCGCGAACGACAGGAAGGACACGAGCTGGCCTCTTTCGATGGCCGCGCCCGGCGAGTTGTCCACCAGCCCATCGCCCCAGGCGGCGGAGGTGAGCACGCCCGAGCTCTGATTGGGGAAGAGCTGGAGACCGCCTTCCGCGTCGCGCCGGGCCCGTAGGAACTCGCGGCGCTTGTCGGCTCGCGGCAGCTCGAAGTGCGCGGGCAATCGCATGGCGATGGGCGTGAGCTGCGTTGCGCCCTGGAGCTTCAGCAGGAAGGGCCGCACCAGCAGCAGGAACGTGACGAAACTGGAAACCGGGTTTCCCGGAAGGCCCATGAAATGCGCGGCGCCCACCTTGCCGTAGGCGAAGGGCTTGCCGGGCTTGATCGCGATCTGCCACAGGTCCAGCGAGCCCAGGTGCTCCACGGCCGGCTTGATGTGGTCTTCCTCGCCGACGGAGACGCCGCCGCTGGTGAGGATGAGGTCATGTTCCTGAGACGCTTTGCCAAGCGCGGCGACGGTTGCGTCGCGTCGGTCCGGGACGATTCCGAAATCGCTGACCTCGCATCCGAGCCGGCGCAGCAAGGCCGAAAGGAAGAACCGGTTGGAGTTGTAGATGCTGCCGGGCTTCATCTGCTCCGGAGGCACGTCGCCAGGCATGACGAGTTCGTCGCCGGTGGAGAACAGCGCAACGCGGGGGCGCCGGGCCACGGAGAGCCGGTCCATGCCGATGCTGGCAGCCAGCCCCAGGGCCGCGGCGGACAGGCGCGCGCCTTTTGCCAGCACCACCGCACCGCGGGTGACGTCCTCCCCGCTGCGGCGGATCCACTGCCCCGGTGAGGGAACGCGCATGATGCGCACGGCGTGCTCGCCGGCGGGCTCGGTGTCCTCCTGCATCACCACCGCGTCCGCGCCCTGCGGGATTGTCGCGCCGGTAAAAATGCGCGCGACACTGCCGGGCGTCAACGGCTGCGCGGCGGCGCCGGCGGGGATGCGCTGGCTGACCGGCAGCTGCACACCCTCGTCCGCGATCTCGCTGCTGCGAACGGCGTAGCCATCCATGGAGCTGTTGTCCTGCGGCGGCACTTGCAGCGCCGACACCAGGTCATGTGCCAGCACGCGGCCATCGGCATCGAAGGTCGACACTGACTCCGTGCCGTCCAGTGGCAGCGCATGCGCCAGCAACTCGGCCAGCGCGTCGTCCAGGGGCCGCAGGGGTGCACGGGGAGCGCTCATGAATACATCTCCGGGTTGTAGTCGAAGCGGTCTCCATTGTCGACCAGCCATTGGGCAACGGCGTCGGCGTTGTCCAAATCCAGCACCGGCCGCAGGGTGGACTCGGGCAGGCTGCCAGCCGAGTTGGTGGCGATGGCCGCGATGAAGTCGTCCTCGGGGTACAGCGCGGGCTTGCCGGCCTCGGGCCGCCAGACTTCGATCTTGAGCAGGTTGCTCTCCTTGAACCCTTCCACGAGCACCCAGTCGACCCCCTCGTACAGCTCCGCGATCAGGTGATGCACCGAGAGTCGTGCCGGCCGCTCGAACTCGCGGATCAACGCAAGCCGCATGTCCGAGGCCACGACCACTTCGAACGCCCCCGCCTCGCGATGGCGGTACGTGTCCTTGCCCGGGTGGTCAATGTCGAACTTGTGGTGCGCATGCTTGACGACGGAGACGCGCAGGCCCCGCAGTTTGAGCGAGGGAATGAGGCCCTCCACCAGCGTGGTCTTGCCGGAACCCGAGAAACCTGCGAAGCCGACGACCTTCATCGAGACGTCAGCCACAGTGCCGGGCGATGAATCCTTTGACCGCCTGCGCGCCGGATGCCAACACCGTGACGCGCTTGGGCAGCTGCTCGATGCCCTCGAATTTCGCGGGCCGCTCGGGTTCGTGCCCCAGAGCCTCGACGATGCTGGCCGCGAACTTGATCGGCAGGGCCGTCTCGAGAACGATCATCGGCACGCCGGGGGTCAAGTGCTCGCGGGCCACCTTGAGGCCGTCGGCCGTGTGCGTGTCGATCGTCGTTCCGAAGCGCGCGTGCGTGTCGCGGATAGTGGCAATGCGGTCGGCATGCGTGCTCTTGCCGCTGATGAAGCCATAGCGCTCGCGCGCCTGCCTGAACGCCGCATCGCCGCTCAGGTCGAAGCGGCCTTCACGCCCGAGCTGCTCGCCGAACAAGGACTTCACGCGCGCACCATCGCGGCCCAGCAAGTCGAACACGAAGCGCTCGAAGTTGCTGGCCTTGCTGATGTCCATCGAGGGGCTGGAAGTCTCGTGCGTATCCGCGGCTGCGCGAACGCGGTACACCCCCGTGCGGAAGAATTCGTCGAGAACGTCGTTCTCGTTGGTGGCCAGGACGAGCTTCTCGATCGGCAGACCCATCATGCGGGCCACATGGCCGGCGCAGATGTTGCCGAAATTGCCGGACGGAACGCTGAAGCTCACTTGCCTTGTCCCCTCAGGGTGAGGGCTCGTCGCCTGGAAGTACCCCGCAAAGTAGTAAACCACCTGCGCCACCAGCCGCGCCCAGTTGATCGAATTCACCGTGCCGATGCGGTACTTGCGCTTGAACTCGAGATCATTCGAAACGGCCTTGACGATGTCCTGGCAGTCGTCGAATACGCCTTCGATGGCGATGTTGTGGATGTTCTCGTCCTGCAGGCTGAACATCTGCGCCTGCTGGAAGGGGCTCATGCGCCCGTGCGGCGATGTCATGAAGACACGCACGCCCTTCTTGCCGCGCATCGCGTACTCGGCGGCGCTGCCCGTGTCGCCGGAAGTTGCGCCCAGGATATTCAACTCCTCGCCGCGGCGTGCCAGTTCGTACTCGAACAGGTTGCCCAGCAGCTGCATCGCCATGTCCTTGAACGCGAGCGTGGGGCCGTTGGAAAGGCCTTCCAGGTAAACCCCGTCCTCGAGTTTCTTCAGCGGCACAATTTCCTTCGTGCCGAAGATTTCCGTCGTGTATGTCTTGCGGCAGATCGCACGCAGGTCATCGGCCGGGATGTCGTCGATGTACAGCGAGAGGATTTCGAACGCGAGGTCTGCGTAGGGCAGACCGCGCCATCTCGCGAGCGTGGCCGCATCGACGTGCGGATACCGCTCAGGCAAATACAGGCCGCCGTCCGGGGCCAGACCTTCGAGGAGGATTTCGCAGAAATGCTTGCGGTCGGGGTGGCCGCGCGTGGAGACGTAGAACATCAGGCGAGTTCTTCCTTGCGGATGCGCGTGATCGGAGCCAGCACGGTGGGCAGGCCCTGCATCTGCGCGATCACTTCGTTCATCGTGCCCTCGCGCACACTGTGCGTGAGGATGATGAGGTCGGTCTGCTTCTCGCCCTCGCCGGCCTCGCGCTGCAGCATCGCATCGATGCTGATGCCCGCTGCGGCCAGTTGGCCGGTCACCTTGGCCAGTACGCCAGCCTGGTCGGCAACGCGCAGGCGTAAGTAGTAGCTGGTCACGACCTCGCTCATAGGCAACACCGGGGCGTCGCTCATCTGGTCGGGCTGGAATGCCAGGTGTGGCACGCGGTTGGCAGCGTCAGCCGTGTGCAGTCGGGTAATGTCCACCAGGTCGGCGATCACGGCGCTGGCCGTCGGCTCGCTGCCGGCCCCCTTGCCGTAGTACATCGTCGTGCCGACGGCGTCGGCCTGTACGAGCACGGCGTTCATCGCGCCCTCGACGTTGGCGATCAGGCGCTTGGACGGGACCAGCGCGGGGTGCACGCGCAGCTCCACGCCCTTGGCGGTCCGCTTGGTGATGCCCAGCAATTTGATGCGGTAGCCCAGCTGTTCCGCGTACTTGATATCCTGCGCGCCCAGCTTGGTGATGCCCTCGACATAGGCCTTGTCGAACTGCACCGGAATGCCGAAGGCGATGGCCGACATGATGGTGGCCTTGTGCGCGGCATCCACGCCTTCGATGTCGAAGGTCGGGTCAGCTTCCGCGTAGCCCAGCCGCTGCGCGTCCTTCAGGGCGACGTCGAAGTCCAGGCCCTTGTCGCGCATCTCGGACAGGATGAAATTGGTGGTTCCGTTGATGATCCCGGCGATCCACTCGATGCTGTTGGCCGTCAGCCCCTCGCGCAGCGCCTTGATGATGGGGATGCCACCGGCCACCGCGGCCTCGAAGGCGACCATCACGCCGCGCCGATGCGCAGCCGCGAAGATCTCCGTGCCATGCACCGCCAGCAGGGCCTTGTTGGCCGTGACGACGTGCTTGCCGGCTTCGATGGCCTCCATGACCAGCTGCCGGGCAATGCCGTAGCCGCCGATGAGCTCAATCACGATGTCGATGTCCGGATTGGCGATGATGGCGCGCGCGTCGTTCACCACCTTCACACCGTCGCCGACGATCTGCTGGGCACGGGAGGTGTCGAGATCAGCCACCATCGTGATCTCGATGCCGCGGCCCGCGCGGCGCTTGATCTCTTCCTGGTTGCGCTTGAGGACGTTGAAGACGCCGGTACCGACGGTGCCGATGCCCAGCAGGCCTGCTTGGATGGGGTTCATTTTGGCTCCCGACGAGCCGCCTCTAGGGAGGCAAACGCCCCCTCGGGGGGCAGCGAAGACACGAAGTGCGCAGCGTGGGGGTTCATCATGTGGTCGTACGCTTTCGATAGCTCTCGAGAAATTTCGCGATGCGGCCGATGGCCTCGCGCAGGTCGTCTTCATGGGGCAGGAAGACGATGCGGAAATGGTCCGGGCTGTGCCAGTTGAAGCCGGTGCCCTGCACCAGCATGACGCGGGTTTCCTGCAGTAGTTCGAGGAAGAACTGCCGGTCGTCGGTAATCGGGTAGACCTTTGGGTCGAGCTTGGGGAACATGTACAGCGCGGCCGTGGGCTTCACGCAGCTCACGCCGGGAATGGCCGTGATGAGCTCGTACGCCAAATCGCGCTGGCGGCGCAGGCGACCGCCCTCGCCGACCAGTTCGTTGATGCTCTGGTAGCCGCCCAGCGCGGTCTGGATCGCCCATTGCCCCGGCACATTGGCGCACAGGCGCATGTTCGAGAGCATGTTCAGGCCCTCTATGTAGTCGGCTGCAGCCTTCTTGTCACCCGACACCACCATCCAACCGGCGCGGTAGCCACAGGAGCGGTAGCTCTTGGACAGCGAGTTGAAGGTGAGCGTGAGCACGTCCTCGGACAGGCTCGCGATGGCGGTGTGCTTCGCGCCGTCGTACATGACCTTGTCATACACCTCGTCGGCCAGGATGACCAGGCCGTGTTCTCGCGCGATGTCCACGAGACCCTTGAGCAGCGCGTCCGAGTACAACGCGCCGGTTGGGTTGTTGGGATTGATGACCACGATGCCCTTGGTCGACGGCGTGATCTTGCGTCGGATGTCGGCGAGGTCGGGCATCCAGCCATTGGCTTCTTCGCACAGGTAATGCACCGGCGTGCCGCCCGACAGGCTGGCGGCGGCTGTCCACAGGGGGTAATCCGGGGCCGGCAGCAACAATTCATCGCCATCGTCGAGCAAGGCATTGGTGGCCATGGCAATGAGCTCGCTGGCACCATTGCCCAGGTAGATGTCGTCGAGCGTGACGCCCTTGATACCCTGCTTCTGCGTCTCGTGCATCACGGCCTTGCGGGCGGCGAAGATGCCCTTGCTGTCCGAGTAACCGGCCGAGTTCGGCAGGTTGCGGATCATGTCCTGCTGGATCTCTTCCGGCGCATCGAAGCCGAAAACCGCCAGGTTGCCGATGTTCAGGCGGATGATCTTGTGCCCCTCTTCCTCCATTTGCCGGGCCGCATCCATGATGGGTCCGCGAATGTCGTAGAGCACATTGGCCAGCTTGGCCGATTTATGGACTGTTTTCAATGCCCCTCCGGAGCGTTCTGCAGCGTGAAAACCTATAATTTGACCACAGTTCTGCCTGTTTTTAGTGCAGCGCAACAATGACCGAAGGCCCCGCACCATGAAACTGCAACCCGACAAGTCCGATGTGCAGTCGATCAGCGGGTATGGCCCCGGCTGGGTCGGGGTAGACGGTGAAAAAATCACATCGAGCGTGATTCTCAGCTCGCGCGGCGAGCGCATCGCCTGGCCGGCCGCGACGTTCGGCGACCTTGAGGCTTCGCACTTCCTGACGCTGGCGGAAGTAGACGCGGAAGTTGTCATTTTCGGAAGCGGATCGCGCATTCGCTTCCCGCAAGCCGCATGGCTGCAGCCGCTCATGGCGCGACGGATCGGCATCGAAACGATGGACACCGCGGCGGCCTGCCGGACCTACAACATCCTCGCCTATGAGGGGCGCAGCGTCGCAGTAGCCCTGCTCATCGAGCAGCCTGAGTGAGTACGCCGGGGCGGCGGCCCCGTTTCAGGGTAAAATCACGGGTTGCAACGGGACTATGCAGTCCCCATGTAGCAACGAGCAATCCTGTCACACGAGAAACAAAGTCCCATGGCGATCGTTGTCAACAAACCCATCCCCGAATTTGAAGCAAACGCCACGGGCGGCATCAAAGTCACGAATACTTCCCACAACGGCAATGTACTGGTGCTGTACTTCTACCCGAAGGACAACACCCCCGGCTGCACGACCGAGGCCATGCAGTTCCGCGACAAGTACAAGGATTTCGTGAAGGCCGGCGCCGAGGTGTTTGGCGTTTCGCGCGACAACATGAAGTCGCACGACGACTTCAAGACCAAGCTGGAACTGCCCTTTGAGCTGATCGCCGACACCGAAGAGAAGATGTGCCACATGTTCGGCGTGGTCAAGAACAAGATCATGTACGGCAAGAAGGTGAAGGGCATCGAGCGCAGTACCTTCCTCATCGGCGCCGACGGCGTGCTCAAACAGGAGTGGCGCGGCCTGAAGGTCCCCGGCCACGTGGACGAAGTGCTCAAGGCCGTCAAACTGCTCAAGAAGGCAGCCTGACGTTTTGTAGCAACAAGCGCGTTCGTGCCGTTGTTGCGTTCCGGGACTTGTGCATAATGAATTCATGCAGTTGATCCCGACGCGACGCGTCATCACCGCTAAAGCGCAACAAGCCGCCCGGCTCGCCAGGCGGCTTTTTTGCTTCTTGACCCACTCAACCGGGAACCGACCCATCCATGCCACTTCCCCCCGCCCCCACCAAACGCGCCGCCCTGCTACCGCCGGAAGCCTACGATGCTCCGGCCCGTTCATCGCACAAGGCGCCGCGAAAATCGGAGGCGAGCCACGTTGATGTACCGCTCGCGGAGAAGCCGCTGACGCTGGATTTCGACCCGCGGCTGGGCACCGGTGGCGAGGTGCATCCCGAGGCGTTCAAGGCCCCCACGGACGAGTATTTCGAGCATCCGGAGCCTGCGACCCCCAGGAAGCGACTGGCCCCGGAGCCCGCACCCCGGCCCGTTCGAAAGGCCAAACCTGCCGGTCCGGCGAAGCTGTTCGTGCTGGACACCAACGTGCTCATGCACGACCCGATGAGCCTGTTCCGCTTCGAGGAGCACGACATCTTCCTGCCGATGATCGTCCTGGAAGAGCTGGACGGCCACAAGAAAGGCATGACTGAAGTCGCCCGCAACGCGCGGCAGGCCAGCCGCACCTTGGACGCGCTGGCCGGCCATCAGGGTGCAGACATCGCACACGGGCTCAAGCTCGACACGACCGGCCACCGCGAAGCCGGTGGATGCCTCTTCTTTCAGACCAAGCCGCTCGACAGCAACTTGCCGCTCGCGCTGCCTCAAGGCAAGGCGGACAACCAGATCCTGGGCGTGGTCCAGGCCTTGCGCGAGCAGCACAAGCCGCGCGAGGTGGTGCTGGTTTCCAAGGACATCAACATGCGCGTCAAGGCGCGCGCGTTGGGCCTCGCCACGGATGACTACCAGAACGACAAGACGCTGGACGACCTGGAACTGCTGTACTCCGGCGCCATGGCCCTGCCCTCGGACTTCTGGACCAAGCACGGAAAGACCATCGAGAGCTGGCAAAGCGGCAGCTACACCTACTACCGCATCACCGGCCCGGTGGTGCCCAGCCTGCTGATCAACCAGTTCGTGTACTTCGAGTCGCCTGGCGAGCCCAGCCTGTATGCGCGTGTGACCGAAATCCGCGCCAAGACGGCGGTGCTCAAGACGCTCAAGGACTACGGCCACCTGAAGAACTCAGTGTGGGGCGTCACCACGCGCAATCGCGAGCAGAACTTCGCCATGAACCTGCTCATGGACCCGGAGGTCGACTTCGTCACGCTCACCGGCACGGCCGGCACGGGCAAGACGCTGATGGCGCTCGCCTCGGGCCTGACCCAAGTGCTGGACGACCGGCGCTACACCGAGATCATCATGACCCGCGCCACGGTGAGCGTGGGCGAGGACATCGGCTTCCTGCCCGGCACCGAGGAAGAAAAGATGGGCCCCTGGATGGGTGCGCTGGACGATAACCTCGAAGTGCTGGCCAAGACCGAAACCCAGGCGGGCGAATGGGGCCGGGCCGCCACCAACGAGCTGATCCGCAGCCGCATCAAGATCAAGAGCATGAACTTCATGCGCGGCCGCACATTCCTGAACAAGTACGTGATCATCGACGAGGCCCAGAACCTGACGCCCAAGCAGATGAAGACGCTCATTACCCGGGCAGGCCCCGGCACCAAGATCATCTGCATGGGTAACCTCGCGCAGATCGACACGCCCTACCTCACGGAAGGCTCCTCCGGCCTCACGTTCGCCGTGGACAAGTTCAAGGGCTGGCCGCACAGCGGCCACATCACGCTGGCTCGCGGCGAGCGATCGCGGCTGGCGGACTTCGCCAGCGAAGTCCTGTAGCAACGCGCTCAGGGGAAGGCGGGGATGTCGGGCTCTGTGCCCTCGAGGTGCGCCTCGGGGTGCAGCGCCTGCAGCCGCTTTTCTATGGCGTCAACTTCCCACCCGAGCACGTCGACCATCAGCAGAATCTGCCCCTGCTCGATCTGGGGCATGAATCGCGCGAGCCGCTTGCTCGGCGTGGAGACGCCGATCATCGTCGACGTCCAGGTACCGAACAGCGCGCCGGCGATGGCCAACGCGCCGGCGATTCCCCACTGCGGCTGGTCGCCCACGATGGGGTAGTACACCGCGATCAGCGCACCCAGCAAGGCGCCCACCCCCGCACCGATGATCAGGCCCATCTCGGCCGAACGGACGACGTCCGACGTCTGCAGCACGTTGGCGGCGTGCAGGCCGCTCATGTCCGCGCCCTCGCGGGCGACGAAATGCATGCGGCTATAGGGGATGCGAGCGAGCAGCAGGTCGTCCATCGTGCGCTGGGCACTATCCAGGTCGGGCAGCAGCCAATAGATGCGTCGGAACATGGTGATCTCCTTG
>JAQZBU010000041.1 GCA_029237735.1 Ramlibacter sp.
TCGCCCTCCGAACGCGCGGAGCTGAAGGACAAGATCCGGCGCCTGCTCAAGGAGCGCAATGCCGTGATGGTGTCGCACTACTACGTGCACCCCGACTTGCAGGACATGGCCGAGGAAACCGGTGGCATCGTCAGCGACTCGCTGGAGATGGCGCGCTTCGGCCGCGACCACGCGGCGCAGACGCTGGTGGTGTCCGGCGTGAAGTTCATGGGGGAGACGGCCAAGATCCTCTCGCCCGAAAAGCGCGTGTTGATGCCTGACCTGGACGCTACGTGCTCGCTGGACCTGGGCTGCCCGATCGACGAATTCAGCGCCTTCTGCGACCAATATCCCGATCGCACGGTGGTGGTGTACGCCAACACCAGTGCCGCGGTGAAGGCGCGTTCCGACTGGCTGGTCACCTCCAGCTGCGCGCTGGACATTGCCCGCGCGCTCACCGAGAAGGGCCACAAGATTTTGTGGGCGCCCGACAAGCACCTGGGCGGCTACATCCAGCGCCAGACCGGCGCCGACATGGTTTTCTGGAACGGCGCATGCATCGTGCACGACGAGTTCAAGGCTTTCGAGCTGGAGGCGCTGAAGAAGCAATACCCCAAGGCCAAGGTGCTGGTGCACCCCGAGTCGCCCGCCGATGTGGTGGCGCTGGCCGACGCGGTGGGGTCGACCTCGGCGATCCTGAAGGCCGCGCGCGAGATGGACGCGAAAGAATTCATCGTCGCCACCGACAACGGCATGATGCACAAGCTGCGCACGCTGAACCCGGGCAAGTTCTTCATCGAGGCGCCGACGGCCGGCAACAGCGCCACCTGCAAGAGCTGCGCGCATTGGTTCACAGCGGCGTTGAAGGCCGGTCAGCCGGCGGGTTCACTGGTGCCGGAGATCGGCGCGGCCTGAATCGGGCGATTCAAATTTGACTGAACACCCACTGCCGGTAACTTGTAGCTTCGTCAAACGCGGACCACTCGGGTGCGAACCCCGATCGCTTGATCGGAGTTCCTTCAGCAAGGCTATACACGCCCGAAATGGAGCCATGACTGTCTGTAAGGAGTCCCCATTCGCTCTTGCCCGTGAGCGGGTCGGCATAAAGTTGCCGCAAGTGCCGCCGAACTCCTGGCACACGCGGGTCCTTAAGCAAGTCGTTCAGTGATCGGGGCCCACGCACACCCGGCGGCATGACGGCGCCAACAGGCACGCCCGCATAGCTACGCAAGGCTTGCTGAAACTCCGCGCCGACCGCTAGCAGTTGCTGCTCTGCATCGCGTCGTGCCATGGACGCGCCGAGGCTCACGGCGGCACTTGCGGCCACGCCAATCAGGGCAACGGCGAGCAGCAGCAACAGGTACGCGAAACCTTGTTCCAATGACAATGCCTTACCAGTCCGCATATTTCCTGCCATCGTGCGTCGCATTGGTCGAGCCGCTATGGATGTCGTACACCTTGCCTTTGTACTCTTCCGGAACAGGCACCAACTGCCACGTCGTCGCGGACTCGGTCATCGGGTCCAGGGGCAGGGTGCGCAGGTACTTCTTTTCGACCAGTTCTTCGAGCGAATCTGGATATCGACCCTGGTCACCGTAGAACTTGTCGATCACATCCCGCACGGTACGCAGGTTGTCGCGCAGTACGGCCTCCTTGGATGCGTCGATCTTGTGGAAGTACCTCGGCGCCACCAGCAGCAGGAGCGTCGATATGATGGCCAGAACGACCAGCAATTCGATCAGCGTGAATCCACGGCGGGGGAAATCAGTGCGTGCCATGGTCTTCACCAACGCGTCAGCGGCAAGCCATTGAGGCCTGTCAATGCTGTGCGGGTGTACACGTCGTACACGTCGTCGCCCTCCTGCGGATCGCCGGCTTCACTTGCGTAGGCGCGCTTCGCCCATGTGTCGGCGTCATCGGTCGACGGGTCGCTGTGAAAGGGATCGCGAGGAATCCTGCGCAGGAAAAACATCTTGCGCCGCTGAGGATCGCGCTGGTCGTCGATGCCTTCCACCAGTATCTCCAGCGTTCTCGGGTAGCCCGTCGTGCCGACTTCCTTGCGGATGCGGCCCTCGTCCGACGCCCTCTTGTACGCGTCGATGGCCCCACGGATTTCTCGCAGGCCCGCGCGCAGCTCCTGCTCCTTGCCTCGTTGGACTTGCACCTGCGCCATTGGAACGACCAGCGTCGCCAGCACCGCCAGGATGGCGAGCGTCACCAGCAATTCGATGAGCGTGAAGCCGCCAGTTGGACGCGCGCACATGGTGTGCCGGACTGTCAGTTGCTCAGCCGCACGATGTGCGGCGTAGCGGGCGCTGCTGTGACCGAACGGCCGCCCAGGCCGACGGGAGCCGCTGTCAGCAACTGGACACGCGTTTCCGGCAAGCTCGCAGCCGTGGCTCGGAAATTGATGGTGGTAAACACGCCGGTGGTCGTTGCACCAGTCTCGCCGCTTCTCGTACCGGTGGCGAGGATTTGGCCGTTGAGATCGACGCGGCTCGTGAAATTGGTCTGTGCTCCTCCTTGAAGCAGGAAATCACCTTCGAGAACGGATGTGACTTGCAGAACGCGGGGGTCGAAGCTCAGCGCCAAGGGCACGCTAACCACAGGTTGATCGGACTGCATCACCAACTGCACGGCGAATATGTCGCCCACCTTTACCTGGGCAGGGCCCTGCAATCGCAATGACGCACCTCCGACCGCAGCGGCCGGGGTTGTGCTTGTGTCCACGGAATCGATCTGCGCGCTGATGTTGATCGCCTGTGCGGCCATGGCCACCGCACCGCCTGTAGCTGCAGACGTCGAAGGCAATGAAGAGGGTGCTGGCGCTTCTCCAGCCGGCGCAACGGTAGGCGCAGCTGCCGTGGCGGGGCGAATTCCCAAGCTGTTTTCCGTCCCCGATTCGAACTCGATCAACGAAGCTTCCGGTCGGCGCACGTTGCGCACGATGCGCGGCGTGATCGACAGCACAATCTCCGTCTTGCTCGCGTCGTCGCTCTGGTTGCCGAAGAGCCGCCCGACGACAGGCACCTCGCCCACGCCCGGCACCTTGTTGGCGGAACGCCGGTCTTCGTCGTTGATGAGGCCGGCGAGAACCTGGTTCTCGCCGTCCTTGAGCCGCAGCACGGTCTGGGCCGTGCGCGTACCGATCTGGTAGGCAACGGAGCCCGACTTGGTCTGCACCTGGCTGATGATGTTGCTGACCTCCAGGGCAATCTTGATCGCCACTTCGCCGTCCAGATAGACGGTCGGCTCCACTTCCAGCTTCAGGCCGACGTCTACATAGTTCACCGACTCGGCGACAAATCCAGTCGATGTCGATGTGGTCGTGATGTTGGGCACCCGTTCGCCGATGAGAATCTTCGCCTTCTCCCGATTGCGCGCGCGGATGCGCGGATTGGCCAGGATGTTTGCGTTGCTGTCTGTCTTCTTCGCGGTGATCGTCAGCGGCGCAACGGTCGCCGCGATGGCGGAGCTGTTGATGCTGCGCAGGTTTGCAAGGGTGAGCGCGCCGCCGGCGCCGCTGGCAACGGGTGCCAGGCTTAGCTGGTCCGGCCAGCGGATACCCAGGTCCAGCAGGCTGGTACGCTTGACCTCGAGAATTTCCACTTCGAGCATCACTTCCGGTTCCGCCACGTCGTGCAGCGCGACAAGTTTTTCAGCGAGCCGGATGGCCTCGGGGCTGTCGCGCACAATCAGCAGGTTTAGTTTTTCATCCACGACGACATCGCGCGTCTTCAGCAGTGACTTGATAGTGGCCGCGACGGTCTTGGCCTCGGCATTCGCCAGGTAGAAGCTCTTCACCGTAAGTGGCTGGTAGTCCTTCTGCTTGGCCGGGGTGTTGGGATAGATCAGCACGGTGTTGGCGTCCAGCACACGCTGGTCGAGCTGGTTCGTCAGAAGCGTCAGGTGCATCGCGTTCTCGATCGTGGAGTTCTTGAGAAAGATAGACGTCTTCTGGTCCGTCTTCACATCCTTGTCGAAAAGGAAATTCAAGCCCGACGTGCGCGAGAGCACCTCGAACACGGTTCGCAGCGACACTTCCTTGAACTCAATGGTGATCGGCTTGCGGTAAGCCGCGGCCAGCGCAGTGTCGGGCGTCGGCGTGGCGCTCTGCTGGTCGATCGTTCGCAACAGCGTCCGCGCGACTTCGTGCTGCGGCTCCTCAAGCAAGATGGCTTTGAGCTTGAAGCGTGCCGAGTTACTATCTTTCTTTGCCAGCGCAACTTCCGCTTCGGCCAACAGCACGGCCGCGCGCCGCTGCTGGTCTACGGCGCGCAGGCCGGCCAAAGCAGGATCGTTGGTTGCCTGCATGCCCAAGATGGCGCGATAGACCTGCTCCGCTTCGTCGAGCCTGCCTTGGCGGCGCAGCACCTCCGACCGATCGATTTGAGACGCCACATAGCGCTCCCGAGTCTGCAACAGCGCCACGCGATACTGCGCCTTTCCGGGGTCAATACGGCTGGCCTGTTCGAACTTGGCAAGTCCCTCAGGCACACGGCCTTGGCCGATCAGCTCCTGGCCATCCCGATAAGCCATCTGCGCGGCGCACCCGGCGAGCAGCAGCGCTACAATAGCGCTGGACACGCGCATGAACATGGAAAATCGGTTCAACGGGCTTCTCCGATCGAAAAGGTTTGCGTCTGCGCCAGGGGCAGGTAAGTGAGCGCTAGTCTGGGCGGGGCGATCTGATCGACTCGCCATTCGCCTTCAAGCACTTGCCCTGTGCGCGCCACGAACGTCTGCTCACCGCGCGACAGGTAAACCTCCCAGATTTCCGCCTCGAGCTTCTTGCCCAGAAATGCGTAAGGCACGGGCGGAACGACCGGGGCGGCGGGGGCGACAGGAGGCGGCGCAGGAGGTGGGTTCCAGTTGCGCGCGGAGAAAAGATCGTGGGTGGCGGTGCCTTTGCCCGGCTCCGCCGCGCCCGGCGGCGAGAACAGCTGGTCGCGCGGTACGAGCGACAGCGTGACACCGGTGGCCGGAACTGCCGTCGTGGGCCGTGCGGCAGGCACTGCGGCGACAGGCGCGCTGGCGGCTGCGTTGCCCGCTGGTGACTTATCGCCGAAGAGCGCGAGCCACGAACATGCGGCCAACAGCGGCAGCCACAGCCACCATCGTCTATTGGATTGCGGCTTTTGCGCGCTCACGGGGTTAACCTTTGCTCCATCCATAGCGACCAGCGCAGACGCACTTCCAGCTGTGACTGTCCAACGTTGTCACGCCGTGCCGTCACCTGGTCCAACGAGGCGCTCGGAATGTCGCGCAGCACAGCCTGGATGTATCGGCGCAGCTGCGGGTAGCTGGCTCGCACCGACTGGGTGACCTGCGCCTGCTGCACCTGCGTGGTGGAGTGAAACTGCTGCACGTACTCGCTCTGGGGCAGGGCGATTTGCTCGGCTTTCGCCAAGGCGGACATGCGCAGCACCAGTTCGGCAGGCTCTGGCGCTTGCTGCAGCACAACACGCAACGCCGCGAGTTGCTTCCCTTCAGAAACTGCAGGCGACGGAGCCGGCTTGGCATGCGACGCAACCTGCTCCCTGCCCAATTCGATTTGGGTGGTTACAAGCGCTTCGCGTGCTGGTTGCAATACCAGCCAATGCGTCGCAAAGGCGACCACCAGCAATACGACCGCGGCGGGCCAGGCCCAGCCCTGACGCCACAACAGGATCTGCATCTGGACGCGCCACATCGAAAGTTTGCCCAGTGGCTTCATGGCGCGCGCAGCCGGATATTCAGGCTCAGCCGCAATGGCCGGTTGCTGTCCTGCTCGTTCGTTTCATGCTTGACGAGGTTGACATCGTCAAAGAGCGGTATCAAGCGCAACTGCCCAGCATAAGCGAGCAGCGGGTCGAGCGATTTTGCCTCCACCTGCAGGCGCACACTGCCTTGACTTGCATCCGGCTCGATGGCGACCAGCGCGACGTCGTCCGGCAGGCTCGCCTCGAGTGCATCGAGCAGAGCGCTCCATGGCGTATTGAGCTGGCGTGCGATCTGAGCCCATGCTGTTCGCTGTGCCGAGGTGAGCGTTGTCAGCGCGCTTGCCGGTGCGGCGATGGGTGATGGTTTCGGTCGCTGCTCGGCTTGCAGCGCCTGCCGTGCCGCGGTGAGCTTGGCCTCGGTTTGCCAAGATTCCCATGTCACCGCGCCGAGTGCGCCGAGCGCCATCACAAGCATGGTTATCGCCAACCTCGCCGCGCGCGGAACATGACCCGCCGGCGATGCGTGCGACGTATCTTGCCGCGCGAAATGGAGTCGCACCGGTTTCATGCCGCAACGTCTTCCAGCATTGACGCGAGCTGCCGTGCAGCGCGCGCTTCGCTGCCACTGCTCTCGTTCAGGGGGCAGAGCGTCACCCAGCGCAGCGGGCCCTCCGTGAGCGATGCGTCCCGAAGGGCCTCCAGCTTCGCCATCTGCGTCGTTTGCTCGACCGCGACTGCTTCAGGCGTGCTTGGCGAAATGCTGTGGGAGGTGAGACAGTTGACCCGCCCTTCATCGCAGTGCCATAGAACGACCCGCTGCGGCGTGCGCAGTGCACTCCATCCGAGCGATGGAAATGTGTTGGTACGTGCGCCGCACGCCACACTCCATGACGTGTGCCAGCGCACGGATACGGCGGCCGCTGCATCCAGCGTCTGCTGCAGCCGCGCAGTGACCGCGCGGGGAAGGGCTGCGCAAACGAAAGGCCGTGTCGCGCGCCAGTCCCCGGCTATCCACCAGTCCTGTGGCGAACCACCGTACAAATCCGCGCATCGCGCGGCAGCTACCAACTGCAGCTCCTGCAACGACGCCAGCGAGTCGGGGGGGCTCTGCAGCCAATGCACGGCCAGGTCATGCCCGGCAATGACATTCACGCTCGAGCCGCGCGGCAATCGAGTAATCGCCTGGGGAAGCGCCTGTGCATGCGGCGCGCTTGCGCAGGCATCGCCCGGAACGGGCCACGCGAGCTCGCGTACATCCAGTCCCCAAGTGACGGAGCGTGCAGCTCGACGCAACTCAGGCAGCCACCGTGACACGACGCACCTCCTCGAGCGTGGTGGCGCCGGCGCGCACGATCTGCAGCGCCGCTTCAGTCAGGCTGCGCGTGCCCTTGCGACGCGCAGCCTCTTTGACCTGCCGCACAGGCTGCTTCGCGACGATCATCTCGCGCAATTCGTCGTCCAGCCGCAGGATCTCGGCGACAGCCTGGCGGCCCTTGTAACCTGTGCCGCGGCAGTCACCGCAACCCTCGCCCTTACGGAAGTCGAAGTCCGCTGTGCCGGTGGAGGTGAGTCCGAGCCGCGCCAGCTCACGCGGGTCCGGCGCGCAGGGCCTGCTGCAGTGCGGGCAGCTGAGCCGCAATAGACGCTGCGCCCAGATGCCGTTGAGTGCCGAAACAAGCGAATACGGGTCCAGCCCCATGTGCGTGAAGCGCCCGAACACATCGAAGACATTGTTTGCGTGCACGGTAGTCAGTACCAAGTGACCGGTGAGCGCGGATTGCACGGCGATCTCGGCTGTCTCGCGATCGCGGATTTCGCCGACCATGATCTTGTCAGGGTCGTGCCGGAGGATCGAACGCAGGCCCCGGGCAAAGGTCAAGCCCTTTTTCTCGTTGACGGGAATCTGCAGCACGCCCGGCAACTGGTATTCGACAGGGTCTTCGATGGTGATGATCTTGTCGCGGCCGGTGTGCGTTTCGGACAGCGCGGCGTACAGGGTCGTCGTCTTGCCAGAACCCGTTGGTCCGGTCACCAGCAACATGCCGTACGCGGCTTCCATCAAGTCGCGCAGCGTCGCGACGGACTCGGCCTCGAACCCCAGCGCGTCGAGGCTTAGCTTGCCATGCGCCTCGATCATGGCCCGCTTGTCCAGGATGCGGATGACGGCATCTTCGCCATGGATGCCGGGGATGATTGAAACGCGCAAATCCACCTCGCGGCCCTGCGCGCTGACACGGAAGCTGCCGTCCTGCGGTACGCGCCGCTCCGCGATGTCCAGCTCCGCAAGCACCTTGAGCCGCGATACGGCCTGCTCTGCGAGCGGCGCGCCGGAGACTTCGGTGATGGCATCGAGCACACCGTCGATCCGATACTTCACGGCCAAACCCATCGAAGTGCTCTCGAGATGCACGTCGCTGGCACCGGCACGCAGCGCGTCATAGAGGGTGGAGTTCACGAGTTTGACCGCCGGGCTGGCGGCATCCGACACGCTGGCCAACGACAGCTCCTCGAGGGCTTCGCGGGGCCCGGTGCTATCGTTGGCAGAGCGGTCCAGGCTGTCTACTGCGCTCGAGCGATCTTCCTGCAGGTTCAGATAGGCGTGAATATCGTCGGGGCTGGACAAAACGAAGCGCACCGGCGCCTGCGCCCAATGTGCCAGCTGTGTCCAGAGATCACGATCCAGCGGGTCATGAACAACAGCCACGACCCCGCCGCCTTCGTCCTGCAGCAGCACGGCCCGCAAGCTCTGCGCGCGCGCCAGCGGCAAGCGGTCGAATGCCGCCACCCGCCGCGACATGTCGGCTGTCTCCCAGCATTCGAGCCCGAGCGCATTCGCGATGCGCTGCGCTGCCTCGCGCGGCGAGCACTGCAGTATTTCGGCGAGTTTGAGCGCGGACGCCTGGCCGCCGGCCCGTGCGGCGCGCATCGCTGGCCAATCGATCGAGCCGCTCATTGCAGGCTCCCGGCCAGGTCGAAAATCGGCATGTAGAGCAGTATCACGATGAAGCCGATCACGATCCCGATCGCCGCCATCAACACAGGTTCGAATGCCTTGGTGAAGCGCTCGATCCAGCGAGCCATCTCTTCGTCGTAGAAAATCGCCGTGCGGCTGAGCATCTGCCCAAGCTGTCCGGATTGCTCGCCGACCCGCAACAGGCGCAGTGCCACTGGCGTACTCAGTCCGTGGCGGTGCAGAGAGTCCGAGAGTGTGTGCCCCGATTCGACATCGGCGCGCGTTGCATGGAGTTGGGCGCGAGCCTGTACGTTCAAAACATCGGTGCAAAGGCGCAGGGCCTGCTGGATAGGGATGCCGCCCTCCAGCAACATGCCCATGGTGAGGTACAAGCGCGAGAGCTGAAGGATGGCTAACTTGGCGCGCGTGCCGGGTAGCAGGCGCACGACGCGCCACGTGCCGCCTGTTGCAACCACGCGCCGCAGCCACCACGCCAGTGCGGTCACCGCTATGAAGAACCCCGTAGACAGCTCGGCCGAATGCCGGCCCGCGAATTGCCCCCACCCCATGAGAAGCTGCGAGGCCCACGGCAAGTTGCGCCCGCTGCCCTCATACACCGCCGCAAAACGCGGCACGACGTATCCCAGCAGGAACAGGCTGACGGTGAGCCCCACGACGAGCAGGATCGCGGGATATATCGCCGCGCTGGTGACCCTGTGGCGCACCGATTGCACACGCGTTTCGTAGTCGAGGAAGCGGGCGAGTGCTCGTGGCAAATCGCTCGTGCCTTCGGCGGCCTGTATCACGCCGACGAACAAAGGCGGAAAAATGCCGGGTTGGTTGCGCAGCGCCGTAGACAGCCGCTGGCCCTGCCGCAGCTGCTCCGCCAACCGGATGAGTACGACGCGGCGCGAAATGTTCGTGTCTTTTTCGATCAGCGCTTCAAGTGACTCGATGACGCTCAGGCCGGCGTGGAGCAGCGCATGCAGCTCCTGCGCGAAAAGCAGCAGGGGAAACTTCTCGTCGCGCCGCAGCAGCCAGCCGCGGGGCCTCGCCACGGAAAGAGGGCTTAGCCGCTGTGCGCGCGCCTGGGCTCGCGCATCGGCTTCGTCCAAAGCCTCCAGAACCAGCGTCTGGACTTGCTGGGTTGGGTCGAGCGCCCTGACGACGTACTGCATGACAAGCTACCATTCGCCAATATCGGCCGCATCGCCGCTGCCACCGGGCTGGCCGTCCTTGCCGTACGAGAGCAGCTCGTAGTCGCCCTTGCTAGCCGGCGAGCGGTAGATGTATGGCTTGCCCCATGGATCCTGCGGCACTGCCTTGCTCAGATATGGTCCGCTCCACTTGGCCGCGACCGGCGGCCTGGTCATAAGGGCGTCGAGCCCTTCTTCAGTAGTGGGAAAGGCGTCTACGTCGAGCCGGAAGCCGGCCAGTGCCTTGTGAAAGCTTTCGATTTGGGCTTTGGCCAGCGCCTGCTCAGACTTGCCGAGCTGCCCGAAGTATTTCGGGCCCACATACGCGGCCAATAGCCCGATGATTGCCACGACCACCAGCAACTCGAGCAGCGTGAAGCCGCGGCGCTTGCTGCTCGCGACAATGGGGAAGGCAGGAATGCGGGTACAGCTTGGCATGTGGGCTCATTCGGTGGACAAGGTCGCGGACTTGGCCAGGACGGCCGGCACGTAGAGCATCGTCTCGCGATAGGGCGGGATGCGGTGGCGGTGGCGGTCCACTGCGCCCGGCCCGGCGTTGTAGGCGGCAAGGGCCAGCGGCACGTTGCCATGGTAGCGCGCCAGCAGGTCCTTGAGGTGGCGCGCGCCCGCGTCGATGTTGCGCTCCGGGTCGCGCCATGCGTGCGGGCCGCTGAGCCCGTAACGCGCGCCGGTTGCAGGCATCAGCTGCATTGCGCCCTGCGCGCCCTTCACGGAGACGGCGGTCGGATCGAGGTTGGATTCGACGGAAGCGACCGCGTGCACCAGGGCAGTCGACATGCCGTTGCGGCGGGCTACGCGCTGAATGATGGATTGCAGATGCTCGGAGCGAGTGGTCTTGCCGACACGGGGGTTCGCAGCCGAGGCAACAGGTTGAGCGATCTCTTCACGCAAGGCGAGGAGGTAAGAGGTGTCGAGCGCTTGGGTTGCGTATTGGGGCGTGCCATCGGCCGCGACCGACAAGAACACGTCAGCCGCGCAGGCCTCGCGTGCCAGAGCAATGCCCAGCAACACGGCGCAAATTGCCACGTGCTGCGCGCTGCGCTTCGGCCGATTTTCTGCTCGCTCCACGCGCACCTTAGACCACCTTCTTATTGCGGTTTACAAACAGCAACAGTCTAGCGTCTGCGAGTAAATCGTAAAGATTCAATGCGCACATACATTGGTCTAAGGTAATCGAATATCGCGCCAATTTCGTAAAATATGCGAACTAGTTAACTACTCTCGATGGTTGCCTTCTGTTACGCTCGACGTCAGTAGTTTCCCTAAGTAATCAACCAAGGTAGCACTGATTTCGTACAGGCTCAGCAGCAAACCAAAAGGGGGCTGCTCGTCGCTTTGCGTAGATGTGCGAAGGAACATCATGCGAAAGTGGCTTGCTGCCTGGGCGGCGCGTCGGTGGGTTTATGTTCGAGCGTTCGGGCGCGCGGGCCTTGCGGCGTTGGCACTGTCTACTGCGGCACTCGTTGTTGCCGCACCCGCGGACATAGCCCGCGGACTGGAGTGGCTCCAGGCGCATGTTCAAAGCGATGGCAGCTTGCTGGGCCAGCCAAATGACGGCGCCCACCAATTGGCCCGGTGCGAAACCGCCGCCACACTGATGAAGCTTGTAGGCGACGACTCCAAGGTTGCCTTGCTGTTGGCAGGGCTGCAGTCGCCCGACAGCGCCACCCAAACGTTGGCGTGTTGGCAAGAACTGCAACAAAGACTGGGCCAAACCATACTCGTCTCCGACCTCGACGCGAGGCGGATCAGCCAGCAAGGCTATGCACCTTTCGAAGGGTTCGCAGTAGCTTCAGCACTGGACACCGGCTGGGCGCTAGCGGCCCACTTGCAGAATCTGAGTAGCACCGACGCTCAGAACGTGATCGCCTGGTTGCAAACCAACCAGCGCACCGATGGAAGCTTCGCGACTGCCGGCACACCCGATTTGCTCGCGACGACATCGATCCTCCGCAGTCTGCATCAAGCATCGTCATCGAACGCCAATGCGGCAACTGTTGCCAGCCGTGCCGCTTCATTCTTGTTGGGCAAAGTAGATCAGCAGGGAGCCTGGCTGGGCGACACGGCTGTGACTGCGTTGGTGTTCGAGTCCGTGCACCCGTATTCCGCAGCGCTGCCTACTCTCGCGGCTCAGGTGGAATCGTACCTGCTTGGTAAGCAGAGTTCCGACGGTTCCTGGTCGGGCGACCCTTACATCACTGCCGTCGTATTGCGGGCACTGGCGCTTGTGCCAGTTGCACCGCTCAATCCTACGCAGGCCGGTCTCAAGATCAAGTTCATCGATGCAAGGTCCGGAACGCCGGTGCCTGGCGTGGCATTGCAGGGCAGCGGGCCGGCAAATATCTCCGCCGTGTCCGACGCTGCAGGCAATGCGCAAGTGTTCGGGGCGGTAGCTGGAGCGTACCAACTCCAGGCGAGCACTGCCGGATTTGCGAGCGTGAGTTTTAGCATCACGCTCGCGGCGGGAAAAACACTCGATCTAGGTTCGGTTCAACTGACTGCGCCAATCAACAACGGCGCGGCGGTGATCAGCGGTAGTGTGCGCGAGCAAGGTAGCCAACTGCCTATCGCCGGCGCGACGATTTCCCTACAGGGGCAGTCTGTGGGCGCTACCAGCGCGGCGGACGGCACCTACCTGATCGCAAACGTGACGCCCGGCGCGGTGACGGTGCGCGCAAGCAGGGCCGGCTATGACGATGCTGCGGGCAATCTGACCGCACAGGGTGGTCAGGTGGCGTATTTTTCTCCATCGCTCGTTGCGAGTACATCAAGTGGAGTCGACTGCAAGATCGTGGGTACCCTCGTGGCAGGTGCCACCCAGCTCCCTGTTGCCGGCGTGGTCGTCGCTGTCACGGGCGCAAACAATGCCAGCGCGACGACCGATTCTGCGGGCCGTTTCACCATTTCAGGGCTGCTCAGCGGACTCGTCAACGTGTCTGCAAACAAAGCGGGGTACGAAGCGGTCATTGCGACGACTGCGCTCAATTGCAGCACGCTGCGAACGACCAGCATTGATTTCTCGCCGAAGCTTTACTTGAGCGGCTCAACCCCCGCAGGCGCAAATACGGCGGGGCTCACAGCGGTTGTGATGAATGCGGTCACAAACGAGCCGGTGACTGGGGCGACCGTCATCGGCACACCCGATAGCGGTGCAGCTCGCTCCGCCGTGACAGGCGCCGACGGTCGCTTCACCCTGGAAGGATTCGACGGACCTGCGGTGCAACTCTCCGTGCAGGCGCAGGGACTTCAATCTATCTCACTCCAGTACGCGCTGGAGCCCTTGCAAACGGTGGATCTGGGCCAGATCCGACTGCGGCCACCCAAGGTTGAACAACTCCTGCCGGATCTGCAGGTTCTATCAGTGAAGCGCGCGGGCGCAAGAACGGAACCGCAGACGCTCAGGCTGACCGGCTCGGTGGAAATTGAACTGGTGAACAGCGGCACGCAACCACTAGCATCTGGCGTTGCCATCATCGCATTCAGCGACACCGACAGAGATGGCGCATATCGCGCCGCGGTCGACATTCTCTTGGGGCAGCTTGCCCTGCCCCAAACACTGCAAGCCGGCCAGACTGTCACCCTGCAGATTCAGGTTGGCGGCGTCTTGCCTTTCCGCGATTCTCCGATTCACGTATCCGCGGACCCGGAAAACACGATTGCTGAGGTAGCGAAAACGAACAACGTTCGTTCCACCGCCCAGGAAAGCGTGTACGTTCCAAACCGGCAGCAGTTCGCGCCGGTAATCAAGTGGCAATGGACCAATGGCAACGTCATGATGCCGCCCGTGGTGGCTCCGTTGCACGACACAAACGGCGACGGCAAGGTGGACGCGCGAGATACGGCTCGCGTCATCTTCGTGAGCTACGGGGCGGGCCAGTATTACCTCAGCCCCGGCGTCCTTCGCGTGCTGGATGGCGCGACGGGCGTGGAACTGTTCAACGTGCCTGCAGCAACGCTAGGCGCGTGCACGCAATGCGGACTGGCCGTCGCTGATCTCGACAACGACGGCAAGCCTGAGATCATCGGCGCTAGAACCAGCGGTGGACCGTTCGTCCTGCGGAACAACGGGTCTCTGTGGTGGCAAGGTTCTGGAACAACGACCAACCCCTCCGTTGCCGATATCGATGGAGATGGCAAGCCCGAAATTCTTTTCGGCAATCAAATCTACTTCAATACGGGCGGTGTCAAGAAGACATTGGCGATATCGCCGGCATACCTGCAATCCACAGCACTCGACTTCAGAGGCGATGCTTCCTCGCTCAATATCGCGGTCGGAAGCACGATCTTCACCAGCGATGGCGTTCCCGTCGGCCCGGTGCGATCCGGAACCTCCGGGTTTCACGCTGTCGGCCGATTTGGCGTGGAAGCCGACCCCCAACTTGTCGCTGTGGATGGAGGGAAGCTCTACTTCGTCGACAAAACTTCCACGGTGCTTGGAAGCCAGACATTGCCAGGCGGCGGCGCTGGCGGGGCGCCCGTCGTGGCCGACATGGATGGCGACGGCATACCGGAAGTCGGTGTTGCGGGCTCAACCCGGTATACCGCCTTCCGGGGCGACGGTTCTGTCTTGTGGAGCGTCCCCATCGTGGACCCATCCGCAAACACGGGGTCCACAGTGTTCGACTTCGATGGCGATGGGCGGGCCGAGGTCATCTATCGCGATACCAGCACGTTGCGCGTGTTCGACGGAGCAACGGGCGTTACGCTTTTTCAGGCGACTGTTAGCTCTGCCACCGGTATGGAATATCCGCTGGTTGCCGACGTTGACAACGATGGCCATGCCGACCTGGTTGTTCCGGCAGATACTTCATTTGGAGGAAGTCAGCGCGGAATTTACGTCTATCGAGACGTTAATAACGCCTGGGTTCCGGCACGCAATATCTGGAACCAGTTCGCCTATCACGTCGACAACATCAATGACGATCTAAGCGTCCCCGCCAAACCTACGCCGTCATGGAAGACGCATAACACTTTTCGATTGAACAAGCGCGTCGACGGTGATCCGCGAGCTGTCGCCGATCTCACCGTAGGTTACCTGCGAGTAGCCGACGGCGGGCCCGCCGGTTCAACAATCACCGTCCGCGCCGGCAATAGCGGTTCTTACAGAGTTCCCGCGGGCACGCTACTGGCTGTCTACAGCACCAATCCCGCACTGGGGACGCCAACGGCGTCGGCGTTGGTCGGCACCGCGATGCTGTCGGCCGATATGCAGTCAGGCGAATGGCGCGACGTCGCCATCGCGATTCCGCAGACGCTTTCGGCCCTTAATTCAATGGGCTCAGTTTGGATCGTGGGAGACGATGACGGGACGGGCAAACATGCCATCACTGACTTCGATCGCACCAACAACACTTTGGCAGGCGATCTTCGGGCCATAGCCGCCAATCTTTGGGGCGCCATCACCACCGACAAGTCCGTCTACACCGAGGTCGACCAAGCCGTCGTCACGGCGACCGCCAGGAACGCGGGCAGCTTTGCAATTGATGCTTCCGCCCGGTTCACGGTGTTCGATTTCGCGGGCCAAGTGGTGGACGTGTTGCCGATGAGTGCCACGGTCAGCGTGCCGGTGGCCGGTACCGTGAGTGTGTCGGGCCTATGGCCTGTCGCGGGCATCCTGTCGGGCGATTACCGGGTCAGGGCGGATTGGTATTCGCCGGCGGGCCTGCTGTATGGCAGCGCCACGGCGAGCTTCTCCGTCACGGCCAGCCAGTTGCAGACAACCTCGGCGCGCATCAACGTTGACCGCGTGAGCTACAGCACGGCCCAGATCGTGCAAGTCAGTTCGCGCGTCGCCAATAGCACGGGCAACACCGTCCTGGACAACCTCCAGGCCAAGACCGAAGTGCGTGGCGCGGCCGGTGCAAGCGTCTTCAGCCGCACCGAGCCGATCGAGCAGCTGGCACCCGGTGGCAGCCGCCAATACGGCTACAGCCTGGGCGCAGGAACGCTGGGCGCAGGCACCTACAGCGCCACCTTGCAACTGCTAGCCGCCACCGGCGGCGTGCTGGCGCAAAGCACCAGCAGCTTCACAGTGCTGGGCGTGGAGCAGACCGGCGTGGGCCTGACCGGCCAGCTGCAGGCCAACCCCGGTGTTGTCTTGCTGGGCCAGCCGACCCAGCTGACTCTCGTTGCGACCAACAACGCCACCGGCAACCTGGCCATCGTGCCGCTCACCGTGCGACTGATCCAGCCTGAGAGTGGCAATGTAGTCGCCACCTTCAGCGCCATGGTGGCGGACTGGCCCGCCGGCCAGAGCAAGACGCTGTTGAACAGCTGGACGGCCGTCGGCCCCGACGGACAGATTCTGGTTGCGGCAGCGACGGCGCAAGTCAACGGCAAAGACATCGCTCTGGGCCAAGCCACCATTCGCCTGGTCGGCGTCCCCAAGCTGCAAGCCCAACCGCTGCAGCTGACCTTCACGCCCATCTACGTGGGCGAGAACGCCGGCAACACGGTGACGGTCAGCTCCATCGGCACGCTGGCAGCCGGCTTGCTGACCTTCAGCCTCGCGGGCCCGGATGCGAGCCAATTCGCCATCCCGCAAGGTGGCTGCACGCAATCGGCCAGCCTGCCCATCGGCGCCACGTGCACGCTCACCATCAGCTGGCGCCCGCAAGCCGCAGGCAGCCAGGCCGCCGAAGTGCAGATCGGCTACGACCGAGGCGAGCCCCTTCGCGTGAGCGTGGTTGGCCAAGCCAAACCCGTCTTCTTCACCGGCACCGTTGCCACCGACGCGCCCGAAGTTGAAGCCGGCCAGACCGTGGGCCTGAGCTACACCGTCAGCAACCCCGCGACCGTCACCAGCCAGATGGCCGGCACGCTCAGCGTGCGCAGCGCCGCTGGCCAAACCCTAAGCAGTTGGCCGCTGCAGCTCGACGTGGGCGGCGTTGCCACCTACGCCGGTGGCCAGCCGTACACCACCTCGGCTGAAGCCCAAAGCCTGACCGTGGTCCTCTCGCAGACCGTCGGCACCAGCACGCTCGTCCTGGCCACCACCAGCTTCACCGTGGTCGACCGGTCGGTGCCAGTTGGCGTGGACACAGGCATCAAGGGCCAGGCGCGCATCCTGGTGCTCCTCTCCTGCCCGCCGGGCCTGGGGACGGCCGAGGATGCGGCCTGCGTCGCCCAGCGCGGCCAGGCCATCACCAATTACCTCAGCGCCCTGGGCTACACGGCCAAAGTCGTCGCCACCCGCGAGGCCTTCGTGAGCGAGATGCGCTGCGGCACGTACAACACCTACTGGATCAGCGGCGGCGCCATCAAGCTCGACGAACAAACCGTGGGTGAACTGCGCGAAGCCGTCTACCGCGGCGAAGCGCTTTGGATGGATGGCGTGCACGACTCACGCAACCAGCTCCTGCACGCGGCCGCCGGCGTCAAGGAAATCGGCAAGCTGCCCGATGCCAACCTCACGGCGGCACTGGCTGAAACGGGTGTGTACGGCAACCAGGCATTCGCCACACGCGGCCAGGTCACCAGGTTCGAGCTGACCACCGGCAGCGCCGAAGGCCTGTTCACCCAGGTGCCCGGCCAGCAGGCGCCCATCCCGGCCGTCGTCAGCAACAACTACGGGCGCGGCAAGAGCCTGCTGTACGCCTTCGACCTGGGTTCCATGGTCACGGCCGATGCGCTGCAGGCCGACGCGCAGCTGAGGGGCTTCATCACCACCTCGGCCACGTACACAGCCAGCGGCAGCCCCACGCTCACTCTGGGAGACGTCACGCAACTGTCCGCCAGCATCAACAACCTGGGCACGCGCACCGTCGCCTTGCGCGCCGAGGCGACACTGCCTGTGGGCATGGTCTCCCTGGCCACCAGCCCGCAGGCCCAACTGACAGCCAACACCGATGGCAGCACGCATGCCGTTTGGGCCTTCACGTTGCCGGGGGGCGCCGCGCAGGATCTGACCTGGCTGGTGCGCGTCGCGCAGACTGGCAGCTTCACAGAGCCGCTGGCCATCTACAGTCTGCCGAGCGCGGGCGGCACCTTGCCACCCAAGTTGAGGGCGACCACCAGCTTCACGCTGCAGGTGAGGGCGGCGGCCACCCTGCTGCAAGACGCGCTCACCGCAGTCAATGCGGTAGAGCCCACCACCAGTTCGGACAAGAGCAACAAGACCAAGGCCGTCAATGCCGTTGCGCAAGCGACGGCTCTGCACAGCCAGGGCAGCTACCAGCAGGCCGTCGTGCAGTGGCTGGCCGCCGCCGACGCCTTGATCGGCATCGCATCAGTGGACACCGCAGCGGCCCGAAGCGCGCTCGCCCTGGCCATCGAAGCGAGCACCGATGCGCTGTGCATCCAGCGCTGCGGCACCGCCGCTTGCCAATGAGCCAGAGGAGGATACAACGATGAATACGCACAACACGCAAACTCCCATCAACACCCGCGCCGCATGGCGGCCGTTCCTGCGGCCGGTCGCCCGCGTGCTGATCGCCGCCCAACTGGCGCTGGTGCTGCAGCCCTTGAGCGTGCTCGCGCAGGAGGCAGGTGCCACGCCGTACAACCCCACCGCGCAGGCGCAGCTCACGCGCCTGGCTCAGCTCAATCAGACCATCGGGCAGGCCAAGGCGAACCAGAACAAGACTCCGGCCGATGCGGTGAGCGACAAGCTGGGGCAGGCGCAGGAACTGGTGGCGCGGCTGAAGTCCCCCTACACCCCCGACAAGGCGGCCCGCCACCGGCAACTCAAGGACCTGCTCGCGGCCATCCAGGCCGGCGCGGCCGACGTGCGCGCCGAGTTCGCGGCAACGAAAGTGCAGCTGCAGGGCAAGAAGCTGCCCGCCGAAATCATCGCGCGGCACGACGAAGCTGTCGCGCAGTTCGAGCAGCGCGTAGCGAGCTTCGGCCAGATCATCGCGCAGGCCGCCAGCGACGACGAGCGCGTGCAAAAGCTGGCGGACTTCTTCGACAAGTTCCCCAACAAGCGCAAGCCCGGCAAGATCGATCCGAAGAAGCTGCCTTGGTCGACGCCGCAGCCCAACACACGCATGCCAGCAGAGACGCAGACCGCGTGGTACCAGAACCTGTACGCCGACCAGAAGATCCGCCTGGCCCAGGCCGGCGGCACCAGTATTGGACCGCTTCAGTTCAACATCCCGCCCGAGCCCGGGCAGGCTCCCACCGTGGCCGATCTGGCCGAAACCGACGAAGTGCAGCTGACCGACGCGCTTCGCGCCAAGGCCAAAGATCTGGGCAACAACCCGGTCAACATCTACAACTGGGTGCGCAACAACATCGAGTGGGCACCCACCAATGGTGCAATTCAAAGCGCGCAGGACACGCTCGACAAAAAGCGCGGCAACGCCACGGACACGGCCAGCTTGCTGATCGCGCTGCTGCGCGCGGCCAACATTCCCGCGCGCTACCAGTACGGCACCATCGACGTGGACGCGCAAAAGGCGATGAACTGGGTGGGCGGAGCGACCGTGCCGCAAGCGGCGTTGCAGATCCTCAATCAGGGTGGCATCGCCGCGCGCGGCATCGCCACCGGCGGGCGCATCACGACCGTGCGCATGGAGCACGTGTGGGTGCAGGCGTACGCGAACTGGACCCCGAGTCGCGGCGCGCGCAACGCCAGCGAAGGACAACATCCGAATACCAATGCGCTGCTGAACAGATGGGTGCCGCTTGATGCGAGCTTCAAGCAGTACACCTACACGCAGGGCATGGACCTGAAGACGGCCGTGCCGCTGGACGCCAACGCACTGCTTCAGGCGGCGCAGCAGGGCGCCACGGTCAACGAGGCCGAGGGCTGGGTGCAAAACCTGAACCAAGCTGCGATCCAGAACCAGATGGCCGAGTACCAAACGAAGCTACAGAACTACATCAAGAGCACGCCCACGGGAGCCAACAGCACAGTGGGCGATGTGATCGGCAAGAAGATCATCCCGGTGAGCAACCCGCAGTTGCTGTCTGGTGTGATTTTGAACACCACAGTCGTCCAGTCATTGGAGGCAAGCAGTGTGCCGAGTGCGCAGCAGCACAAGTTCACCTACCGGCTCTACGCGAACGATTACGACCAAGCCAACGATACGCGGCTGCTCTCGTTTACGGAGAAGACATCAAGGCTGGTGGGCAAGCGATTGACGCTCACGTACATCCCGGCCACGCCGGCCGATGCGGATTTGATTGCCAGCTACCTGCCTAAGCCCCATGCGGACGGCAGCCCGATCCTGCCAAGTGAACTACCCACCGGCCTGCCAGGCTACCTGATCAAGCTCAAAGCCCAAATCAACCTGGACGGGCAAGTCGTAGCGCAGGCAGCCCAGTCCGTGCAGATGGGCGCGGACATGCTCAGCACGGGCGGATTCACGCAGTTGTACAACACGAGCCACTGGGACTTGACCAGTGAAGAAAGCAGTGTCGCCGGTAACACCACGGCGATGGGGACCAGTGCTGGAGGCATAGGAGAGACGCAGCTCACAACACTCAAAAACAGATTGACTGCAACACAGACCCAACTGCAGACCAACAGCGTCGCCGGCCTCACCGGCGAGCAACTCAGTGGAGACCTGCTCACGGCCACGATCTGGAGCTGGTTTGCAGCATCCGAGAGCCATAGCCGCCTGAGCCAGAACCAGGCCAACATGGTCGAAAGCCCCGGTTTGAGCTACGGGTTGTTCCATACGGTGGCCAACCCGATTTACAGCTGGGGCGTGATCCGAAAAGTCACGTTTCCGGGCGTCAGTTTGGACATCGGCCATGTGCGCAACATGACGTGGAGCAAGGACAACAATCCTGCGGCCTGGGCCGCTTACAACCGCATGAGGGGCGCGCACATGAGCGCGTTGGAGCACTCGGTGCCGGATCAATTCTTCAATGACGCCTACAAATGCAACTCGCAGCCAGGCATACCATCAGAGCCAGCGCTGCCCACCTGTCCGCAGGGCGTGTCCGCGGTCAAGGCGATTGCATTGGGTGCGCAAGCCGGACAGAAGATATTCACCGTCACCGCGCAGGTCTATCAAAACAATCCGAACATCGTCGATACAAGCTTGTCAGCGCACAGCCCATCGACCCAAGACCGGGTGCGGCAGGCGCTGGCAGTTGGCTATGAGGTCACGATTCACGAGGCGCCGATCACGCAGGATGGCTGGAAGGGCGCAGGGTTTATGGTTATCGACCCAGCAACTGGAGCCGGTGGGTATCTGATCGAAGGGGGAAGCAATGGGGATTTCAGGGCGGATGACGAGGCCGGAACTTCAATTACCTACACCACGGTAAACCCCAATCCGACAGCAGGCACGATGTTCTTGATGTCCGGGCTTGTTGCGGAGGCGCGCGTATCGCTGGCGGCAAGACAGGCGCTCGCGGCGACCATTGCGCGGGTCTTGCCTACCATAGCGGAGGCTCTGGTCGCAGCAGGCCCCGTTGCGACGAGCGTATTGACGGTTTCGGTGGTTCTGTTGATCATCGTCGTGATTTGGCAGATAGTTGCGGCGTCAGCCGCCGAATCGGAGGACATTCGGCAACAGGTAATTAGTAATGCGCAGGCCAATCCCTTAACCAAGGAATGGCACCCCGACAACTGCAAGTTGGCTAACCTATCTAGACTTGCTGTGCCAAGAGGCTGGAAGCGGCACACTTACATCTGTCTTCTCGCACCAAGCCAGCAAATTTCACGACTGTTCCCCATTGAAATTCCATCTCCGACGCCGGTACCCTGCGTGCCCGGTCTTTGGTTCACCGCCCCGGAACGCGATCAGGGCGACCTCATTTCTCCTGAAACACTTCAATGTGTGGTCAACAACTGATGATGAAGCATGATTAAGTTAACGCTCAGGGGCAAATCATTTCATATGCTGTGGCCCCACTTTTCTGGAAAAACTTCTACAGCAAGTGATTGGTCTTGCATGCGCTGGGGGGTAGCTACCGGTACTGGGGATCCCACATTAATTCGTGCACTTATAGAAACCAGAGACTTGCAGGTGAACGCCTTCTGGAGAGATGTAGACCTTGATGAGGAGTTCATTTGCAGGGGCGCAAATTCCACTAGGATCAATCTCTTTCAATTGGAAACGCTGTGGAACTTGGCGATCGAATTGAACGCGGCTCAGTTGTGCTCGGCTTCGCTAACGGCAGCCATCGCCGAGCACCCCTTCGCAGAATGGATATATCCGCGCATCCTCGAAGTCCATCAACCGTTGTTTGAGGAGTTCAGACGTCGACGAAGCAGCGAATCGGATTTCGCGCTGCAAGCAGAAACCGATAGACTCGACGAACAGCTGGTCTCGAGCCTAAGGGAGACACATGTTGTGGTTCCCCCTCACATTGCTGAATTGGTGGAGCAGATCTTTGATCACTTGCATTGGCTGCTGGTTGAGCGATTCGATAGGTACGTGGACTTTGAGAGAGACGTGACTATTGCGTCTATCTGGCTCGGCTCCGGGTTCAAGGACTATCTGCATACCGGTCGACCACATGGCCTGCGCAAGCCGTGACCCTCAACGTAGGGCAAACGTACGTGGTGGTCCCATCAAGTCCTTTGGTCCGGATAGAACGATTGATGATCATGTGAAGAATGCGATTCGCGTTGACATCAAGGTGAATGCAGGTGAAGCTTTCTCAAAATGACGCGCATGAAATATCTTGAAGTGCCGGCGGTTGTCACCACCAAGGTGGGTTTGCGGGCAATTGAGTCTGCGTCCCGTAGCCTAGGGTATATCGTCCTGCCTCGACTTGTATTCGCGGCCACCGACAAGGACTAAACGAAATTCGCTGGTGTGCTAGTTGCGTTAGCGCGCAAGGCTCAAGACGAACGCAAGGCCACGGCTATCGTTTCACTTGCGCGCACGCGGAAGTCGCCAATACAAGCCATATGCATGCAGTGTTGGAGCGGAAACTCGCAATCGCATTTCAACGAGCAGATCCTACTTGGGCCCGTGGAATTGTCGGAATCCATGACTAGTATTTCCCCATTTGCCGGGCGGGACCTCGCGCCGGCTTCTCTCCCCGTTTGCGGTGTTATTCGGGATCGATTCATTGCGGGCCTTGAGCACAAGTTACCAATTTCGGAAGATGGGTCGATGGTCTATTTAGCCGCCTCCGCTCGCGGCTTTTGGGAGTTAGGGAGGGTGCTCGGCGCATTTGCTCAGCTCGATGACACTGACGCGGTGCAGTTCGAACACAGCCCCGTTAACCCGGGCGTTGGGGCTGCAAGTTATGAGCTGGAATTCGTGAAGAATTCGTCCTTCGCTGCTGAGTCCTTATTCGACTGCTAGGGAACGTCTGAACAAAATCGATAAGCCCGCGCGTCCACCCTGCTGCAAGACGCGCTGACCGCAGTCAATGCGGTGGAGCTCACCACCAGTTCAGACAAAAGCAATGAAGTTGACCCCATCCCACGGACAGGTAATGGCTTGATTCTCAAGCCGACGAACTCGCAGGTGCAGGGTTGTCCACGGCGGCGGTCGGCGCTTGCGACGAACCGACCGACGCGGTGGGCAACCCGTGTTCTTCAGCAGGGTTTTCTTGCTCGACGTGTTTTCTTTCAAAGTTGATGGGCGACAGGTAGTTCAGGCCCGAGTGGCGCCGGCGCGGGTTGTACCAACCTTCGATCCAGGTAAACAGCGCCGTGCGAGCTTCTGCCTGGCTCTTCCAGGATCTGCGGTTGATCAACTCGCATTCCAGGCTGGCGAAGAAGCTCTCGGCCATCGCGTTGTCGTAGGCGTCGCCCACGGTGCCCATCGAGGGTCGAACGCCCATCTCTTTGCAGCGGCTGCCGAAAGCGATGCTGGTGTACTGGCTGCCTTGGTCCGAGTGGTGGATCACCGACTCGGGCTTGCGCGTGTGCAGCGCCATGTTCAGCGCCGCCAGCACGAGGTCAGCCGTCATCCGCTCATGGACCAGCCCACCACCTTGCGGCTGAAGGCGTCGATCACCACGGCCAGGTACAGGAAACCCGTCCAGGTGGGGATGTAGGTCATGTCGGCCACCCACAGCTGGTTGCAGCCCTTGGCGCGGAACTGTCGGTTGACCAGATCGGGGGCGGGCCGCTGCCTGCGGTCTCACTCGGTGGTCACCGTGAAGCCACGACGCCGGCTGACACCGCGGATGCACGCCTCGCGCATCAGGCGCGCAACGCGCTTGCGGCTTGCGCTGTAGCCAGACTCACGCAGTTCGGCGCGCGCGCGCGGCATGCCGTAGGTGTGGTCCGAATCGTTGTGCGCCTTGCGGATTGCCTCGGTCAGGACCAGGTTGGCGAGGCGGCGTGCGCTCGGCGCACGGTGCTTCCAGTCGTAGTAGCCGCTGGGCGAGACTTTCAGCACACGGCACATGGCACGCACGCTCAAGTCGTTGGTGGCGTCGGCCTGGTTCGCGCTCGCGAGTTCGTAGACGGCGTGGACGTCTTCTCGCTTTTGCCGGCAAACCAGGCCGTAGCCTTTGCCAAGATGTCGCGCTCCTGCTCGACTTGGCGCAGCCGCCGGCGCAAGCGCACCAGCTCTTCGCGCTCGACGCTGCTCAGGCCTTCCTTGCCCGGCAGCGGCTTGCCGCGATCGCGGCCGTCCTGGGCAATCCAGTTGGTGATGCTCTGCGCGCTCGGGCCGAACTCACGCGAGAGCTGCTCCGGCGTTCCGCCGGCACGGACCAGTTCGATGATCTGTTGGCGAAACTCCGCCGGGTACGGCGGCTTTGATTTTGGCATTTCGGGCTCCTCGTCCCATAAAGGTAAGGTGTCCGCGAAATGGGGTCAACTTCACGTTGAACAAGAAGCTGATGGAGCAGCAGCCTATCTGGCTGAAAGCCCTGGTGGTTGCTGGCATAGCTGCAATGCTCCTGTGGATGTTGAAGGAAGTCCTCGCTGCGCTCTAAAAAGGGCGCTTGTAGCGCTCGCAGCAGCCTAGAATTCCAGGCTGTCGATCAGGCGCGTAGCACCCAGCTTCGCGGCGCCCAGGACGACGAGCGGCTCCTGGTCGAGCGGCGGCTGCAGATCGGAACACCTGCGCACCGTGACGTAGTCGGGCTTCCATCCACGGTGGGCCAGCGCTTCCATGGCTTCCTCCTCCAACGCCGCGAGATCGCGCCGGCCGCGTTGCACGGCGGCGGCCACACGCTGGAGCGTCACCGATAGTTGCACGGCTTCCTCGCGCTGAGCCGGCGACAGATAGCCGTTGCGCGAGGACAGCGCCAGCCCATCCTCCGCGCGCTTCGTTTCGCAGGCGATGATCTCGATGGGCAGCGCGAACTGCCGGACCATGCCGCGGATCACCATCAGTTGCTGGTAGTCCTTCTTGCCGAACACCGCGACGCGCGGCTGCACGCAGGCAAAGAGCTTCATCACCACGGTGCTTACGCCGACGAAGAAGCCGGGCCTGAAATGGCCCTCGAGGATGTCGGCCAGCTCGGCCGGCGGATGGACCTTGTACGTTTGCGGCTCGGGGTACAGCTCGCGCTCGTTCGGCGCGAAGAGCACGTCGCAGCCCGCAGCCTCCAGCTTGGCACAGTCGGCATCCCAGGTGCGCGGGTAGGTGTCGAAATCCTCGTGCGGCAGGAACTGCAGGCGGTTCACGAAGATGCTCGCCACGGTGACGTCGCCAAGAGGTTTCGCCTTGGCGATCAGGGCGAGGTGGCCCTCGTGCAGGTTGCCCATGGTGGGCACGAAAGCGGGCTTGCGAAACGGAGCCAGGTGCTCGCGCAGTTCCTGGAGGGTGCGGGCGATGTGCATGTCGGTGTTACTGGTAAGCATGAAGCTCGGGATCGGGGAAGCTCTTGTCCTTGACGGCGCCGACAAAGCGCCGCACGGCATGCGGGATGTTGTCGCTGCCGTTCATGAAGTCGCGCACGAAGCGCGGCGGCTTGCCGGCGCCGAGGCCGAGCATGTCGTGCAACACCAGCACCTGGCCGCTGCAATCCGGGCCCGCGCCGATGCCGATGACGGGAATGGGAAGGCTGGCCGTGACTTCACGCGCGAGTGCCGACGGAACCAGTTCGAGCACCAGCATCGCGGCCCCGGCCTCGGCCAGCTCGCGCGCCTGTTGCTTCAGCAACGCGGCGCTCTCGTCGCCGCGCCCTTGTACGCGCCAGCCGCCCAGCGCATGCACCGATTGCGGCGTGAGACCCAGGTGGGCGCAGACAGGAGCGCCGCGTTCGACCAGGAAGCGCACGGTGTCCGCAGTCCAGCCACCGCCTTCGAGCTTGACCATGTGGGCGCCCGCCTGCATGAGCACGGCCGCGCTGCGCAGCGCCTGCTCGCGCGACTCGTGGTAGCTGCCGAAGGGCAGGTCGCCGATCACCCAGGCCGTGCGGTTGCCCTGTGCCACGCAACGCGTGTGGTACGCCATGTCCTGGA
>JAQZBU010000042.1 GCA_029237735.1 Ramlibacter sp.
TCTAGACCAGGACGTTGATAGGTCAGGTGTGGAAGCGCAGCAATGCGTTAAGCTAACTGATACTAATTGCTCGTGCGGCTTGACCCTATAACTTTGATCGTCAGATCAAGGTGTTATGCCAAGTGACGCATTCAAGAATTGAAGCTGATTTGCTCTATGAATTGGTTGTCCAGACTTTGTCTGGATGACGACAAGTTATGCCTGATGACCATAGCGAGGTGGTACCACTCCTTCCCATCCCGAACAGGACAGTGAAACGCCTCTGCGCCGATGATAGTGCGGGTTCCCGTGTGAAAGTAGGACATCGTCAGGCTCTTACAGCGGCAAACGCCCAGCAGAAATGCTGGGCGTTTTGCTTTGTCCCGTTGAAAGCCGTGTAAGTCAATAAGTCGTACAAGAGCCCCGCGATCATTCGCGGGGCTTTTCTTTTGGCGTGGCTCGTCAGGGATTCGCGGCGCTGCCGCCAAAGACGCTTTCGCAATTGACCCGTCCCGGATCTTTCGCTGGCAACTTCGCGCAAGTCCTGGAGAGCTGGTCTTTCATTTTTCCGACGACCCGTGTGCGAGCTGGATCCTTGCCCTGCCACTCACCAAGTTTTTTCGCCATCCGTTGCAATGAACGGTGGTTGCGCTCAAAAAAAGTTTCGCTGCGCGGTTCGAGCCCGGAAATCACCGCGCCGGCAGCCGCCGCCATGCGGGCCAAGTCGGTCGGCGCCAGTTCAGCGATTTCCTTGACGTAGGTAACTCCCCATTGCAGGCGAGTGGCAGGGCCTTCCGATTTGCGCCAGGCTTGCTCGTACCAGTCAAGGGCTGCCTTGGCATTGCCCCGCTTTTTCGCGTTGCTTCCGAGACCAAGCATGTGGTAGTAAGGCGCGACGGCACGAGGAAGTTCCGCCTTGAGCAGGGCGTCGGAATCATCGATCAACCCGGCCGAGGTGAGAACGTGGGCGGCCGACGGCACAACGGCCTGCCGTTCATAGCGGTCGGTTGTCTGCGAAATCAGCTGCGCCACTTCGCGCAGCACCGTCCGTTGTCGCTGGGGTGCCAATTTTTCGGCACGATCCACGAATTTCCATAGGTCGACACGCGCATCGAGCGCATCTACCTGTTCCCCTCTGGACATCGTGCCCGTCGAGATCGCTCTTTCCAGCGCCGCGTCCCACTTCGTAGCGAGCACAGAGCGCTGCTCGGGCGTGGTGGCAAGGTATTTCACGCTCGGCTCCGCGTAGTAAACGAGTAATTCACCCATCGCCGCCGCATCCGCGGAGCGGGACAGGAGCCGATCGACAAATACTCGGTCGGCATCGACTTCAGCTTTTTCGGGCGCCGGTTTGGCGCGAGTCCGAGCGGCCAGAGCCTTGAAAGCCAAACGATCGCGCACTTGAGGCAGATCCGCAGGCACAGCCGCTGATAGTTCGGACAGCCGGGCCGGCAGCTCGGAGGTCTTCAAAACCTGTTGTTCGTCCGTGTCCCAGGAGTAGAAACCCAGCAACCGCCATTGCTCGGGCGTCAACGGCTGGCGGGCAAGCCCCCGTTGCACCAAGTCCTTCACGGGGATTTGCGCATTCAGCCCCGCCGTCAGCGTCAGCAAATAGCGCTCGGGATCGACTTCTCCCGGCAGTCGCGTAACTTCCGATCCATCGGGCTTGAAGAGGATCATGGTCGGATACCCCGACACCTTGAACCGGGCGGCAACTTTCTGTGCCCCCGGCTTATCGCCATCGACGTAGACTGGAATGAATGCGCGCGAGCGCTCGGCGAAATCCGCGCGTGAAAATAACGTGGCCTGGACCTGATTGCACGGCGGACACCACACGGCACCCCAGTAAAGGAAGACCGGCTTGCCCGATTGGCGCGCCAGCTGAAAAGCCTTGTCCACCTCTGCGTCAGTAGACGCAACTTGCCATGCGATAGCTGAGGCTGCGGGAGCGGCGCCCCATGAGACACCTTGCAGCGAGAGCAACAGTGCCGTCCCGACGGCTGCGGCGCAGCGCACAAATCGTTGAGGTACATGAGGGGCGCCGCCACGTGCAGAACCGAATGCCAACCTAATCGCCATACCTGTTTCCTTCAACATCCTCACGCGTTAAGGATCTGGTCTCCGGACATCTTCGCTGCACCGGCATGAACAAGCTCTTGCGCCAACAATTGCAGCCATTGCCGGGCGTCATCGTCGCCGCAGTACCGCGCAATCATGAGCGCGAAGTAGGGCGTCCGCAATGCCCATTCTTCCAGATCCCGCAAGGGCGCTTGCTGAATCTCGAGCAGCTTGAACTTCAGTAATACCTTGGCCGCATGACGGGTGTGCCGCCTCGGGTCTTTCTCGAAACTCTCCAGGCGACTGCGGGCACGCGCTAGCGCGGCGGTAACCTCACCTGAATCACTGCCGAAAACGCTGCCATGGCCCGGAATGACCCACCTCGGCTGCAAGCGCTCGATCAGGTCAAGCGTTGCACCAACCTGGTGGAAAGCAGAATTCCCTTCAAGCTCCGGGAACACGACACCAAACCCGTTTTGCCACAGCGCATCCGCCGACACGAGCACTCTGGAAACGGGCTCGAAAAGGATGACGGAGTGGGGGTCGTGGCCGGGGGCGGCGTGAATCTCCCACCGGGCCGCGCCGAGTTGGACCTCGTCACCCGGCTGCAATAGCGAGTCGAAACGGAAGCGTTCGCACACTTGACCGGTCGTTGCGTAGGTCAGCGCAACGGCATCCCAACGCGTGACCGCATCGGCTTGCCCTGGCGGGATCATCGTGCATACCGCCGGAAATTCCCTCTGCAATGCGGCGTTGCCGCCACAGTGATCGCTATGCAGATGGGTGTTTAGCAGCACGTCGAGTGGCCGGCCGTCCAAGGCGCGGCGCACCAGTGAGAGTGTCTGGTCCGAATGCGTCGCATAGCCTGAGTCGAGCAACGCCGACTGTTCGTGCCCGACGAAAAGAATATTGTTACTTGACAGCCATCCGCGTTCGAAAACGGTGATGTCATCCGGGAGTCCTTGAACCTTCATGGCGAAAGACTAACCGAAAGCGCCGGCGAGGTTACTTCGCTGCCCGCAACTCCCGGCGCAGGATCTTGCCGACGTTGGTTTTTGGCAGGTCGTCACGAAATTCGATGTACTTGGGAAGCTTGTAGCCGGTGAGGTTCTGCCGGCAGAACTTCGCCAGATCGTCTTCCGACAGGGTTGGATCGTTCTTGACGACGAAAACTTTGATCGCCTCGCCCTGTTTCTCATCGGGAACGCCGATGGCCGCGCATTCCACAACCCCGGGGCACAGTGAGATGACGTTCTCGAGCTCATTGGGGAACACATTGAATCCGCTGACCAGGATCATGTCCTTCTTGCGGTCCACGATCTTTGTGTACCCCGCCTGATCCATGATGCCGATGTCACCCGTGCGCATGAAGCCGTCCGGGGTGAACGCCCTTTCGTTCTCGGCCGGTTGGTTGTAGTAGCCGCGCATCACGTTCGGTCCCTTGATGCAAATCTCGCCTGATTGGCCGAGTGGCATCGACTTGCCTTCGTCGTCCTTGATCGCGATCTCGATGCTCGGTAGCGGCAAGCCGATGGTGCCGGAAAACTCGGTGCTGATCACCGGGTTGTTGGTGCCGATCGCGCAGGTCTCGCTCATTCCCCAACCTTCGACCATCGGGCAACCCGTGACCTTCTGCCATTGCTTGGCCGTACCTTCGGAGGCGGCCATGCCGCCCGCCTGTGAGACGCACAGTTGGGAGAAGTCCACCGACTTGAATTGCGGATGCTGCAGCAGCGCGTTGAACAGCGTGTTCACCGCGGGCAGCATGTGGAACGGGCGCTTCTTCAGCACCTCGATGAACTTGCCGAAATCGCGCGGATTGGGGATGAGGGTCAGATGTGATCCCCAGCGGATGGCCAGCAGGCACAGCGTCAGCGCGAAGATGTGATACAGGGGCAGGGCTGCGATGCCGTTGGTTTTGCTGACGTCGCCAACTCGTTTCAGCGCGGGCGTGAACCAGGCCTCCGCCTGCAGGATCGCCGCGACGATATTGCCATGGGTCAATACGGCACCCTTGGACAGGCCGGTCGTGCCGCCCGTGTATTGCAGAAAGGCAATCGATTCAAGGTTTTGCGGGGTGGAGGCGAGCGTCAGCGACGTGCCTTCCGCAATGGCGCGGTTGAACGATGTGACCTTCCGTCCCTCGGACAACGGCAGCCTGTAAGAAGGCACCATCTTGGCCAGATGGCGCACGGCGAAGGTGATCCACATCCCGTACCAGAAGCCCAGCAGGTCGCCCATCGAGGCCACGACGACGTGTTTGACCGGGGTCTCTTCGATGACTTGCTCGAGCGTCTTCGCGAAATTTTCCAGGATGACGATCGTGGTGGCGCTTGAGTCCTTGAGCTGGTGCTCCAACTCCCGCGCCGTGTACAGCGGATTGACATTCACGCAGGTGTAGCCCGCGCGCAGGATGGCCGCCATCGTGACGGCGAACTGCGGAATGTTCGGCAGCATGATCGCGACGCGCGCGCCTGGCTCGAGCCCCTGTGCCTGCAACCACGCGCCGAGCGCGGCGGACAGCTCGTCGAGCTGGCCATAAGTCATCCAGCGCTCCATGCAGACGGAGAAAGGACGGTCGGCGTTCTTCTTGAACGATTCCTCGAGCAATTGCGTCAGCGAGCGGTATTGTTCGGGGTGGATCTCCTGGGGAACACCTTCCGGGTAGCTCTTGAGCCAGTACTTTTCCATTCGAAACTCCTTAGCCCGCGATTGTCAAAGGAGTCCGCGGCCAGAGTTAGGGGGCTTGTCCTAAGGTGCGGGCCAAGCTGGTCTCGCAGGTGACAAGCGCCGTGTCGAAGAGCAACTTGAGCAAGGCCGACTCGCGCGTTTCGATGATCCGCAGGAACTGCTCGGCCCCGCCGGGCCGCTTGGCCATCGCGGCGAAGGTGTCGAAGCCGCTTTCCAGGAAGCGCTGCAGCGAGCCCAGTCCGGCGGCTGTCGCCGGTCCACGCATCATCCGGAGCATCACTCGAAGACCCGCTGTACGGGTCAGCTTGGCCATCTCCTGGCCGATGCGAAGCACCACGGTCAGCTGGCCTTCGCGGTCCTCACGCCGACCGACTTCCCGCCAGGCCAGTCCATAGCGGCGCGCGTCGCTGGTTTCGTCACCTTCCTGCGCCAACCACACCAGCGCCATGGCCTGGTCCAGTTCCTCGGTCAGGGCATGCAGTTCGGCAAGCGCCACCGCGGTCGTGACGACCTGCTGGGGAAAGAACTTTTCGATCGCACCGGCGATGCGGGCGAACTGGGCGTCGCGCTCTGCATAGTCCTTGTCGCTATAGAGCTCGGAAAGGAAAAACCCCGCGGGCGCGGCATAGGGGCCACCTGAGAGCAGGTCCGCATACGTACCCGCGAACCGCCGGGATTGCACCCGCTTCACCTGCCCCACGGCGGCGCCCAGGGCCGGGTGGTCCTCCAGGGCTTGTCTCAGTTGCGAGACACGGGCGACAGCGTCGCGGATCTTACGTGCGGCTTCCATGCAAACCCCGAGTCTATCTAGGCGCGGCCCTCTACAGGCGCGACTGGCGCGCGTGCCATAGTCATGGAATGCAAAGAAGGAGCTTGCTGGCGCTGGGCGCCCTGTCGGCCGCAGTCCTCGCGGTGGGCGGCGGGCTCATCGCGGTTCTGCAACCGGGGCTGCGCGAAGCCCGCCTGTCGACCGGCGGGCGCGAAGTTTTCGCGGGTGCGAGCCGTGGCCTGCTCGATGGCAGCCTGCCACCCGGCGGGGCCGCGCTCGAGCGCGCGCTGGAGGGACTGCTCGAGCGGATCGACGGGCTCATCGCGGCGCTGCCGCCGTATACCCAATCCGAGCTTTCGCAGTTGCTGGCGCTGATGGCCAGTGCCGGCGGTCGGCGTGCGCTGGCGGGCTTGTCCGATCCCTGGTCCGAGGCGTCCGTGGCCGACATCCAGCAGGCGCTGCAAGATATGCGGGTATCTGGCCTCAGCCTGCGGCAACAGGCTTACCAGGCGCTGCACGACATTGTGGGCAGTGCCTATTTTTCCGATCCACGGACCTGGGGCCTCCTGGGCTATCCCGGCCCGCTGCAGATCTAAAGGAAGTATGAGCAGTTTGCAGGATCCGATCCGGGACGGTTTGAGGGGCGGATGGAAAGTGCTCGGCGGCCCACACGGCGAAGTGCCGCCGCGCATCACCTGCGACGTAGCCATCGTCGGCTCCGGCGCGGGGGCAGGCGTAACCGCGGAGTTGCTTGCCAGGGCGGGCCTCTCCGTCGTCATCGTCGAAGAGGGCCCCCTCAAGAGCAGCGCCGACTTCAACCAGCAGGAGTCGGTCGCCTATCCGTCCTTGTACCAGGAGAGCGCCGCACGCAAGACGCAGGACAAGGCGATCACCATCCTGCAGGGCCGCTGCGTGGGCGGCTCCACCACCGTCAACTGGACGAGCTCGTTCCGCACGCCGGTGGCGACGCTCGACTACTGGCGCTCGCATTTTGGACTAGACAACTTCGGCAACGATGCCCTCGCGTCGTATTTCGCGCAGGCCGAGCGGCGTCTGTCCATCGGCCCATGGCTCACGCCACCCAATGAGAACAACGACCTGCTGCGCCGTGGCGCGGCCAAGCTCGGCATCGAGTCCGCGGCCATCGCGCGCAACGTCAAGGGCTGCTGGAACCTGGGCTCATGCGGCATGGGGTGCCCCACCAACGCCAAGCAGTCGATGCTGGTCACCACCATTCCCACGGCGCTCGAGCTCGGGGCCACCCTGCTGGTGGAAACGCGGGCCGAGCGATTCGAGCTCGCCAACGGCGAAGTGCGGGCGCTGCTTTGCGGACCGGTGAAAGCCAACGGCGCACCGGCCTCCACGAACTCCGAAACCACGAGCATTGTGGCGCGGCACTATGTGCTCGCGGCCGGCGCCATCAATTCCCCGGCGGTGCTGCTCCGCTCGGACGCGCCGGATCCGCACGGGCGCCTCGGACATCGCACTTTCCTGCATCCGGTTGTCATGTCCGCCGCCTTCATGCTAGGAAAGGTCGAAGGATGGTCCGGCGCGCCGCAGACGATCTACACCGACCACTTTCTCGAAACGCAGGCAATCGACGGGCCCATCGGCTTCAAGCTCGAGGCTCCACCCATGCATCCCGTGATCTTCGCGTCCAGCGTGGTCGGCTTCGGTAAGGAGCAGGCAGCGCTTTTCCGGAAGTTCCCGGATACGCACGTGCTGCTGGCGCTCATGCGCGATGGTTTTCACCCCCAGTCGCCGGGAGGGCAGGTGAAGCTGCGCGGCGACGGCTCTCCGGTGCTCGACTATCCGCTGACTGAGTTCGTCATGGAAGGCGCACGCAGGGCGATGCTGGCCATGGCAGAGATCCAGTTCGCGGCCGGCGCCAAGCAGGTTCTGCCGGTGCATGAGCTGGCCAAGCCGTACGAATCGTGGGCGGAGGCGAAACACGCGATCGCCACGCTGCCGATCAAGCCGATACTTACCAAGGTCGTCAGCGCCCACGTGATGGGAGGCTGCGGCGCCGCCGGGGATGAGAAGCGCGGCGTGACCCGGCCCGACGGCATCCATTGGCAACTCGACAACTTGTCCGTTCACGACGGCTCGATCTTCCCCACCAGCATCGGCGCCAATCCGCAGCTGTCGATTTACGGCATCGTAAACCGGCTGGCGCAGGGCCTGGCCAAGCGGCTCGGGGGGCGGGATGTGATACTCGCCTGATGCCATTGCATTCAGCGTTGGCCCGGCTGCAGCAGGGCACCACCCTGTCGTTGTTGCTCGCCGCGCTGGCGTGGCTGGGCTGGCACTGGCGCGACTCACCTGCGCTCGCCGCTGTCGGCGCCGTCTTCATCCTCTTCTTCTTTTCAATCGTGCTGGCGATCGAGTTCGTCACCATGCGCTATGTCGGCGGTGGCGATCCGGCCCCGCGGCCAACGTGGGCCGAGCTCGGACGAGCGTGGTTCAGCGAAACGATCGCCGCATTGAGCGTGTTCGCCTGGCGCCAGCCGTTCCGCTGGCGCGAGGTGCCGGACCAGTTGGCACCCCCGCCCGGGCAGCCGGCACGGCGCGGCGTGGTGTTCGTCCACGGCTTTGTCTGCAACCGCGGTTTCTGGACGCCATGGATGAAGGAGTTGCGTGCTCGCGGGCATTGCTTCATGGCCGTGAACCTCGAGCCGGTGTTCGGCTCGATCGACGACTACATCCCCATCATCGAAGATGCGGTCGTGCAGGTGACTCGCGTGACGGGCATGCCGCCGGTGCTCGTATGCCACAGCATGGGCGGGTTGGCCGCGCGCGCCTGGTTGTGTGCGAAGGCCGGGTCGCGCATCGACCATGTCATCACGATCGGCTCGCCCCATCACGGTACCTGGCTGGCGCAATTCAGCCACTTGAAAAACGGCACGCAGATGAAGCGGCAAGGCAATTGGCTGAAGTGCCTGGAGCGGCAGGAAGCCGCGGGCGCCAAGGCGAAGTTCACATGCTGGTACACCAATTGCGACAACATCGTGTTCCCTGCCTCCACCGCCACGCTGCCTGGCGCGGACAACCGGCTCGTGCGCGGCGTGGCACATGTGGAGCTCGCCTTTCACCCGGAAGTGCTCCGAGAGTCACTGGCACTGATAGGGCCCGCGAGCCCGGGTTTTGACCTCGATGGCTCATGCTAGAGTCCGCGTGGATCGGGGAGAAGAACACCATGAACACGACTAGCCCTTCAGCTGGCCATGAAAAGCTGATCGCTGCCTTGAGCCCTTCCTTGCGCGCCCTTGCGGTCCGGGGAACCGTCCGCAGCTACCGCAAGAACAGCGTCATCATCAATGAGGGCGAAGTCGGCGAATCGCTCTTCGTGCTGCTCGAAGGGCGGGTGAAGGTCTATTCCAACGATGCCGACGGCCGGGAAATCACCTACAACACTGTCGAATCGGGCGACTACTTCGCCGAGATGTGGCTGGATGGCGGCCCCCGATCGGCGTCCGTCATGACGCTGGAGCCCAGTGTCTGCTCTGTCGTCAGCCGCGCCGCGCTGCGCGAGCACCTCGCCGACGAGCCCGAATTCGCACTGGAGCTGGTTGCCCAGGTGATCCGCCGCGCCCGCGCCGCGACCGAGACCGCGCGCAACATGGCCCTGCTGGATGTCTATGGCCGCGTCATCGTCACGCTGGAAAACCAGCAGGGCGCCGCGAAGCCTGACGCACCGATCACGCTGACGCAGATCACCCACCAGAACATCGCCAGCCGCGTCGGCGCCTCGCGCGAGATGGTCAGCCGCCTTCTGAAGGACCTGGAAAAGGGCGGCTACATCGAGCTGGGCGTCAAGCGCATCACGCTGCTGAAGAAACTCCCTGCGCGCTGGTAGCCTGGCAGGCCGTGACGCGCCGCTCGATCGAGGAGCAAAGTGCCATGAGACAACGGTACGCCTGCATCTGTTTCGCGGTTCCCAAAAAGCTTCTGGCGCAGCTCGCGGACGATGATGATGATCCGGAGCACGGCAAGCTTCTGAGGAGCCACGTCGATCACTCGTCAAGCCTGCGTGCCCAGCGCGCCGTGCAAAGCCAGAGCGGGCCGGAACCGAAGCTGGGCAAGAAACTGCTGGCCCGACAGGTCTTCGATGCCGGGGGCAGAACCTTCCTGCCCGGCAAGCTCCTGCGCGATGAGGACGACCCGCCCACCAAGGACAAGGAGGCTGACCAGGCCTACGACAACATCGGTATCGCATTGCAATTCTTCAAGGCAGTGCTGGGCCGGGATTCGGTCGACGGCAAGGGCATGCGCGTCGATGCATCGGTGCACTATGGTCTGCGTTTCACCAACGCAATGTGGACGGGCGAACAGATGATCGTGGGCGACGGTGACGGCCGGCACATCAAGGGACTGGCGCATTCGCTGGGCATCATCGCGCACGAGTTCGGCCATGGCGTAAGCCAGCACATCGTACGGGGCGGCCTTGGCGTGGTGCAGGCGGCGGGCCAGCCGCCCACGCTCAAGGGCGAGGCCGGCGCCTTGAACGAATCCTTCTCCGATGTGTTTGCCAGCATGATCAAGCAATGGCACGCCGGCCAGGACGTGACGCAGGCCGACTGGCTGCTCGGTGAGGACATCCTGGCGCCGGGCGCAGGCAAGGCCATTCGCTCACTCAAGGACCCGGGCAACAACACTTTGACCTGGCGCAATGACGACCAGATCAAGGACTATCGGCGCTACCAGCCCACCGACGATGCGCACAAGGCGTCCGGCGTTCCGAATCACGCGTTCTACCTGGCGGCCACACGACTGGGTGGCAAATCCTGGGAAACGTTGGCCCCGATCTGGATGAAGGGATTCGATCGACTGCGAGTGCGAGGCACTTTCCTCGATGCCGCCCACTACACCATGGAAGTCGCGGCGGCGCTTCACGGAAAGGGGTCAACGCCCCATGACGCGGTGAAGGTGGCCTGGAAAAAGGTGAACGTTCTGGCCTAACCCCGGGGGGCGCGTAACATCCGTGCATGGAATGCCTGGCCTGTCACACGGCAAATCCCGACTCGAACCGCTTTTGCGAGGACTGCGGCAGCGCACTCACATATAAGTGCGCCGCGTGCGGCTTCGACTGCTCGGCACAGGCCAGGTTCTGCGGCGGTTGTGGCATCGCCTTGAAGCGCGGCGCCTTGCCGGCGCTGTCCGCAACTGATGGCGGCATCGTCTCCGAGCCCGCAACCGGCTGGGGCGAACTCAAGCAGGCGACGGTCCTGTTCGCCGATATCGTGAGCTCCACCGAGCAGATCGCGCAGCTCGACCCAGAGGAAGCCATGGACCGCCTCAAACCGGCGGTCATGCTGATGTGCGAAGCCGTGGAACGATTCGGCGGCACCGTGATGCGCACGCTGGGCGATGGTGTGATGGCGCTGTTCGGCGTGCCCAAGGCGCTCGAAGGCCACGCCCGGCTGGCGTGCGAATCCGCGCTGTACATGCAGGCCGCGTTCACCGGCAATTCCCAGGGTTTCAGCATCCGCGTTGGCCTTCATTCGGGCTGGGTCGCCTCCGACCCCCATGCGCACGACAGCGGCAAGGGCGGCGGCGCACACGGCCTGACCATCCACCTGGCCAGCCGAGTGATCGGCCTCGCGCCGCCCGGCGGCGTGACGATGACGCAGGACTGCCATTCGCAAGTGCGCGGCCTGGTCGATGTGGAATCGCTGGGACAACCGCCCTTGAAGGGTATCCCCGACCCGGTCGAAATCTTCCGCTTGAACGGACTGAAGGCAGCCTTCGCTAGCCAGCATTTCCACCAGGCCAAGCTGACACCTTTCCGTGGCCGCGACAAGGAACTGGCCCTGCTTCAGCAGGGCCAGCGGCTCGCGGAGGCCGGCGATGCACAGGTTATCGGCGTTTCGGGCGGCCCCGGGACGGGCAAGAGCAGGCTTTGCTACGAGTTCGCCCAATGGTGCCGCGCACGTGGCAGGCCGGTTTTCGAAGTCCGCGCGCAGCTGTATGGAAGCGCCACCCCGCTGCAACCGGTGCTCGAGCTGATGCGCACCTTCCTGTTCGAGATCACTCCCGCGGACACACCGGAAACGGCACGCAACAAGATCGCCGACCGCCTGGCGGAGCTCGGCCCCGCGCAGACCGCCGACCAGGCGCTCGTCCATGACTTCCTGGGAGTGCTCGACGCGCAGGCCGCCCCGCCGTTGGCCGCGCCGGCGAAGGCCCGGCGCGCGCGCTTGCTGGCCATAGTCACCGCCCTGGTCAGGCACGTTGCCGGCACCGCCTCGGTGATCCTGATTGAGGACATGCACTGGCTCGACGATGCCAGCGAGGAGTTCGTGGCGGCGCTCGTCGATGCGGTGGCATCGACCAAGATCATGGTCGTCTTGAATTACCGCTCCTCCTATCGCTCGCCGTGGACGGGGCTGGACAACTTCCGCGAGATCGAGGTGGGCGAGCTCAGCGTGGCGGACACGGATGCCATCGTGCGCGAGTTGATGAGCTACCGGCGCGAATTTCAGGATGTTTCGCAGCTGATAGCGCGGCGAAGCGGCGGCAATCCCTTCTTCGCAGAGGAGCTGGTGCGCTCCATTGCGGAGCGCGGCGTCCTGTCGGGGGATCCGCAGCACGGCGGCAACGGTGTCGATTCGGTCGAGCGCGCCCTGCCCGCGACGGTGCAGGCCGTCATCAGCGCCCGCATCGACCGACTGGGCGAGATCGAGAAGTCGATGCTGCAGATGTGCGCGATCATCGGCAAGGAAGTGCCGCAAGCCGTGCTCGAACGTGTGGCGGGCAGCCTGAGTGGACAGATGGAGCGCGCGATGGACTCGCTGTGCCAGGCGGAGTTGATCCAATCGCAGCAGGCTGCTGGCGGCCGTGGATACTCGTTCCGCCATCCCCTGATCCAGGAAGTTGCCTACGAAACGCAGATGAAGGCCAAGCGCGCGGCAATCCACGCGTCGGTCGCGGCCGCCATGGAGCAGTTCTACGCCGAACAACCGGGCGAGTTCGCCGCGCTGATCTCCCATCACTACGAATCCGCCGGGAAGCCGATCAGCGCCGCCGGGTACTCGGCGCGGGCCGCGCAATGGCTGGGCCTGACGGATTCGGCACAGGCGATCAAGCACTGGCACAAGGTTCGCGCGCTGCTGGCCGGACAAGCACGCCACGAGCCGGGCGAGCGCCTGCTCGCACTGGCCTGCAGCCAGATTTCGCTGCTCGGCTGGCGAGAGGGGCTGAACCTCGAACAGGTGCAGCCCTTCATCGACGAGGCCATGGAGCTGGCGGTGCGCGTGGACAAGCGCCTGACGCAGCTGCTGCTCACGATCGAGGGCCGGATGCTCCAGGCGAGCGGCGGGCCCGCGGATTGGTACGTGAAGCGCGTCGAGGAGGCCCTGCGCCTGGTGGACGCCGAGAGCGACAAGGGGCGGCTCGCCACGCTGAACGCTGCCCTCTGCCACGCCTGCGGGTGGGCTGGCCTGCTCAACGAGGCGCTCGCGGCCAGCGAGGTCGCGCTCGCAGGCGTTGCCCTGATCGACCGCGCCGACCAGGACTTCATGGGGTTCAGCGTGGAGCAATGGGTCCTGGGCATGCGGGCTCGGCTGCTCATGCGATGCGGCCGTTTCGACGAGGCGCAGGCCTGCTGGGAAAGGATGCTGGAAGTGCAGGGTGCCGCAGCGGATCCCGCGGTCCAGGTCATCCGCCACCTCGGCTTCGTGGAACTGGCCTGGTGCAATGACGATGCGCCGCTCGCGCAACTGCATTCATCGCAGTTGTCCGAGATGGCGGAGCGGCATGCACTGCCGTATCTCAAGCCAATCGCGCTGACGTGTCGAGGCATGGCGCTCACCATCGCCGCGGACCACGACAGCGCGGCAAGTGCGTTCGACGAAGCCCTGGCGCTCGTACGCGGCGCCAACCTGGGCACCGAATACGAAACCGAAATTCTGGCTGGGCATGCCGAATGCCAGCGCCGCGCCAGGAACATCGAGCGGGCACGCGCATTGGCCCAGGAGGCCTTGGACATCGCACGACAGCGCACGATGCGCCTTACCGAATGCCGGGCCATGACCACGCTGGGGGCGATCATGCTGGATGAACGTGGCATCGAGGGCTCGGGCGCCTGCGGGATGCTCGAGGCTGCCGACAAGCTGATGGGCGAGACTGGCGCTTTCATTTATCGCAAGCACCTGCAGGCGGCCATCGACCGGATGCAATCGCTCGCGGCTTGAAGCGCCGTTCAGCGAACGAGCAGCGTGTATTCAGGCAAGCCGTAGCCCTGCACCAGTTCCACCGGGCGGCCCAGCACCGTCTCGCAATAGGCCACCCATGGATCGGGCTGCGAGCCGTACAACTCAGGGACCCCGGTCACCGCGGCGGGCAGCATGAAATTGACGGCGAAGCCCTTGCGGCTGCTGCGATGCAGGTCAGTCAGCATGATCCGGATGTGCGCCGTCCAGAGCTGCGCGGAGTGATCGAGCCTGACGTTGAAGACGCCGCTCGCGATCGAGTAGTCGGCCGCGCGGCCGCACTCGCGGCCCACGATGAAGTCCGCGCCGGGCCGATGGTGCCATCGGCGGCGCGCGTGCGCGATCATGTCGGCGGACAGATCCACTCCCAGATAGTCGACTTGGTTCGCGGGCCAACGCGTCTCGATCAGGTCCAGGGCCGCCGCGTATCCGCATCCGAGATCGTTGAGGGAGAACGGCGTTGAAAAGTCGCATACCTTCAGCAACTGGACGAGTCGCAGTTCAAGCGACGGCGTGCTCGGCCAGTCCACGCCGAGTGGCGTGGCCCCGAAGGTTCGGACCTTGCGCGTGTAGTAAGCCTCCACGCTGGCGCGAAGCTGCTCGAGGGCCGCCGGGTGCGCGCCGCCATTCGCGTCACTCGGCGCGTCTGTCACTTCGCCTTGGCGTCCAGTGCGAGCGGCAGTGAAATGACGAGATAGTCCTGCTTCATGTAGAACAGCGGGCGCGCGCGTTCCGTGATGATCACGCGGTTGCTATCCTTCGACGATGTGAGGTCGTGCAGGTCGAAGTACACCGGCAATGGTTTCTTGGCGTTCAAGTTGGCGACGATCGACTTCACGATCGCCGCATCTCCGTTCTGGCCTGCGATGTTTGACTTCGCGCGGCGCAGGCTGCCAAGGTATCTGTGGAAGCGGTCCTTGACTTCGCTGCTGGCCGAGCCGGTTACGTTCAACACCGTCATGCTGGTCTCGAACTTGCGGCCTTCCTTGAAGATTTCGAATTCCTTTTGCAGCGCGACCATCTCCTGAAGGCCCTGGTTACCCGCCCCCAGGTTGGGAGCGAACCGCAGGTTCAGCTTCTCCTGCAAGCTGCCCACGTAGATGTCATGCTCCTTCATAAAAGCGCCCATTTGTGTGCCCCCCTCAAGTTGAATGTGAAAGTCCGCACACGTAATATTTTGTGCAAGACCGAATCCAAGTGTAGGGAGAAGTCGCAGCTTTGCATAGACAACCGTGCGCGCGACGCACGGCAATAATCGCTCGTGCGCACCGAGATCATCCCATGTTCTTCGTTATCGGCGATTGTTGGGGCTTCGGTCGAGCTTCGCCCCGGGACTTCGCTTGCGCTGTTGCTGCCTCGCGCCATCGACGCCAGTGGACCGGAGGAGGCGAGAAAGGTACTGCCCGTCGTCCTGGCTGCGTTGTCGGGACGCACGCCCGCGTCGATCCGGATGGAAAAGGACGCGCGCGGCAAGCCCGGGCTGGTGGGTGGCGGCGCCGCGTTCAATATCTCCCATTCGCGAGGCTATTCGCTGCTGGCGTTTTCCCGTGCGGGAGAGATCGGCTGCGACATCGAGGATCGATTCGCCAATGAGGACGTGATGGGGCTTTGCCGGTCCGTGCTCCACGCATCGGAGATGGAGGCCATGGAGCGGCTCGCGCCGAACCAGCGGCAAGAGGCGTTCAGTCGCTACTGGGTCCGCAAGGAAGCGGTTCTCAAGGCCGCGGGCTCAGGGTTCCTTCGCGACCCGCGCGAACTCATCACCGGCCTCGAAGAGCGGCATCCAGAGTGGACGGGGGACGCGGGGCCACAATTCATCCTTCACAACCAACTCATCGCCGAAGCTTGCTTTGCCGCCGTCGCCAGTATGGATGCCGAGTGCCGATGGCATCTGATGGAAGGGTGACCGTCAGGCTGCGTTCGCTGCCAGCTCCTCCTCCATCTCCCGTACGCGTTCGTAGGTTGGCGCGAAATCCGGCGCGGTCTTTTCGAACAGTTCCTGAAAGCTGTCGACAACAAAGTACGTCTGCTGGAACGTGTCGATCTTGTAGCGCGTTCGCATCACGCGTTCTATGTCCAGCGGCAGGCGCCGCGGCTCGGGACTTTCCACCGCGTAACGCAACTCGCCCGGCGAGCTAAGGATGCCGGCGCCAAACGCGCGCAGCCCGTCCTCCTGGCGAATCAGGCCGAACTCGATCGTGTACCAGTACAGGCGGGCGAGGAACTCGCAGGCGCCGAGCCCATGCGCCTTGAGGCCTCCTTTGCCGTACTCCTGCATGTGGTCGGCGAAGACCGGGTTGAACAGTAGCGGCACATGGCCGAACAGGTCATGGAAGACATCGGGCTCGACGATGTAGTCGAACTCCTCGGGCTTGCGAATCCAGTCCGTTACCGGGAACTTGCGATTCGCGAGCAGCGTGAAGAAGGGCACCTCCGGTATCAACCCGGGCACACCGACGATCTCCCAGCCGGTAGCCTTATACAGGCGCTCGTTGATCTGCTCGAAGCGCGGGATGTGGTGGCTCGGGCCCAGCGAGGGCAGGGCCCTGATGAACACATCGCAAGCCCGGCCAGCCACCAGCGCGGCCTGGCGCTCGTACAGCCGTCGCCAGGTGTCATGGTCGGCGTCCGTGTAGGCGGCGTAATGCTGCGGGCAGGTGTAGTCGGTTTGCGCGCGCGAGTAGTCGCCGCGCGGCGGGCGCTCGCTGGCGCCATAGACAACGGGATCGACAGCCATCAGATCTTCTTCCCTTCGAGTACACCCCGGCGCATCTGGTCCAGTTCCATCGTTTCGAAGAGCGCCTTGAAGTTGCCTTCGCCGAAGCCTTCGTTGCCCTTGCGCTGGATGAACTCGAAGAAGATCGGGCCCAGCTGGTTCTCGCTGAAGATCTGCAACAGCAGCTCTTCAGGGTTGCCGTCGACAAGGATGTTGCGCTGCTGCAGGTCCGCGATGTTCTCGCGCAGCCCCGGAATCCGCTTGGGCAGCAGCTCGTAGTAAGTCTCGCTGGTGGTGAGCAGCTTCACGCCGCTCATCTGCAATGCGTCGACGGTTTCGTAGAGGTTGGCGGCCCCCAGCGCGATGTGCTGGATGCCTTCGCCGTGGTAGCGGTCCAGGTACTCCTGGATCTGGCCGGCCTTCTCATTGCCCTCCTCGTTGATCGGTATGCGGATCTTGCCGCAGGGGCTTGTCATGGCCTTGCTTTTCACGCCCGTCGCCTGGCCCTCGATATCAAAGTAGCGCACTTCGCGGAAGTTGAACAGGCGTTCGTAGAAGCCGGCCCATTCCTCCATGCGGCCGCGGTGCACGTTATGCGTCAGGTGGTCGATGTAGGTGAGGCCGTGGCCCACCGGGTTGAGCTCGGCTCCCGCAAGCGGCTCGAAGTCCACGTCGAAGAAGCCGATGTTGCCGATATCGCCTTCCTTCGCACCGTTCTTGCCGCGCCAGCGGTCGATAAAGTAGATGATCGAGTCGCCGATGCCCTTGATGGCCGGAATGTTCAACTCGCCGGGGCCGGCCTGGCCCGCGTAGCCCCACGCGCCGAGCGAGATGGCGCGTTCATAGGCCGCCTTCGCATCCTTCACGCGGAACGCGATGGCGCACACGCTCGGCCCGTGCAGCCGCGCGAAGCGCTGCGCGAACGAATCCGGCTCCGCGTTGATGATGAAATTGATGCCGCCCTGGCGATACAGCAGGACGTTCTTGTGGCGGTGCCTGGCAATGGGCTTGAAGCCCATGCGCACGAACAGTTCGCCCATCGCCTTGGGATCGGGCGCGGCGTACTCAATGAATTCGAACCCGTCGGTGCCCATTGGGTTTTCCCACATGGCGTCTTGGGGCGTCACGGCTTGCGTCAGGGCTTGATTCATCGTTGTCTCCAGCGAGGCATAAATCAGCATGCAACTGTACGGGGGGAGGGCGTCAACTTTCAGGCGTCTTGGGGCGACAGTTACCGCTCTTGCGCAATAATCGTGTGTCATGAATCAGCTCCATGCACTCGACAAGCTCGACAAGGCCATCCTGCGCCTCCTGCAGCAAAACGGCCGAGAGACATACGACGTCATCGGCGAGCAGGTCGGCCTGTCGTCCAGCGCCGTGTTGCGGCGGGTCAAGCGCCTGGAGGAAGCCGGCGTGATCGATCGCTACGTGGCCCTCGTCAAGCCTGAGGCAGTGGGCTTGGGGCTGACGGCCTACCTCAACGTTCGGCTCGAAAAGCACACCGAGACGCACAAGCGCAACCCAATGGACGTTTTTCGCGTGAGCGTCCAGGCTTGGCCCGAGGTCGTGGAGTGCGCCTCGCTCACCGGCGAGATGGATTACCTGCTCCGTGTCGTGGTGCAGGATATGGCGCACTACAGCCGTTTCATCATGGACACGCTACTCAAGCATCCCAGCGTGCAGGACTGCAAGACGAGCTTCGTGCTTGACCGGGTGAAGGCCACCACGGCCTTACCTGTATAGATCAAAGGCCTTATACCGCTTCTAATATAGAAGCGTCATTTATTAGGCAACATTGACATATTGTCGACAAAGTCTTGTTTAGGTAGAACTACCTGACGAGTGGTTTTCAGACTTATACGACTTGGGTTACTGAGGGAAAGCCCTTAAATTGAAGGCATGACTGAAAACCCAGAGGTCAGTAAACACTCCGTGGTGGTGCCGATCCGATCGATCGGCCCCAGCCATCGCGAGCGCATCGCCGCCCACTTGATGGGGCTGGACGAGCACGACCGTTACCTTCGCTTCGGATACTCCGCCACGGATGAGCAGATCAAGCGCTACGTCGACGGCCTGGACTTCGATCGCGATGACATCTTCGGCATCTACAACCGCAAGCTCGAATTGATCGCGATGGCGCACCTCGCGTTCTCGACCGACCCAGATCACGTGGAATGCGCCGAGTTCGGCGTGTCCGTGCTTAAGAAGGCGCGGGGCCGGCGTTACGGCTCGCGACTGTTCGAGCGCGCCGTCATGCATGCGCGCAACGAAGGCATCGAGCTGCTCTTCATCCACGCGCTCACCGAAAACACGGCCATGATCAAGATCGCCCGCAATGCCGGCGCTTCTATCGAGCGGATCGGTTCGGAAACCGATGCCTATCTGCGGCTGCCGCCGGCGACGCTCGACAGCCGGATGAGCGAGCTGTTCGAAGAGCAGCTGGCGCAAACCGACTATCGGCTGAAAGCCCAAGCGAAGAGCTTCTGGGCCTTCCTCACCGGCGTGCAGGAAGTACGTCGGGGCGTGCAAGACGCTCGCCACAAGTCCAGCGGCTGAGCACGCAAGGCGGCGTGTCCCGGGGCGAGCCGACCTTTTCCGCTATCCTATCGGTCCCCCCACTACCGCACGTCCTGCATCCCAAGGCTGTGTCCGACCCGCACCCTGCGCGAGCTTCCGAAAAGGAAGACAAGCGCACTTTTCTGCAGAAGATCGCCGAGTTCATCCACCCAGGACCGGACTCCCGGGCCGAGCTGATCGAGACGCTCGCCGACGCCGAGGACAACGACATCATCGGAGCCGAATCCCGTGTCATGCTCGAAGGCGTGATCCGGATGGCCGACCTGACGGCCGGCGACGTCATGGTCGCGGCGCCCCGGATGGACATGCTCAACATCGATTCGCCGCACGACGAGATCCTCGGGCTGGTCATCGACACCGCCCACTCGCGCTTTCCGGTGTATGAAGGCGATCGCGAGAACATCATCGGCATCCTGCTCGCCAAGGACCTGCTCAAGCTTCAGCGCGCGCCCGAGCTGAACATCCGCGCACTGTTGCGCCCGCCGGTGTTCATCCCGGAGACCAAGGGCCTGAACGATTTGCTGCGCGAGTTTCGCGGCACGCGCAACCACCTGGCCATCGTGGTAGACGAGTTCGGCCGCATCGCCGGGCTCGTCACCATCGAGGACGTGCTCGAGCAGATCGTGGGCGAGATCGAGGACGAGTTCGACATCGAAGACAACGAAGGCGACATCTTCGGCCTGGCAGACCGCACCTACCGCGTGAGCGGCGACACCGCCATCGAGCGCGTCAGCGAAGCCTTCGGCGTCACGCTATCGCCCACCGACGCCGAGCAGGATTTCGACACCATCGGCGGCCTCATCGCGCACGAGATGGGCCATGTACCCAAGCGCGGCGAGCACTTCACGCTGGCCGGTCTCAACTTCGTGGTGCTGCACACCAAGGGCGGAGCTGTGCGCTGGTTCAAGGTGTCGCCAAAAACATGAGCACCCCCCCGAAGCGGCCTGCGGCCGCCTCCCCCCCCAGGGGGCGCCACCAGCGGCCCGGCGAAGCCGGTTCCGCGGTGGCCCACGACTGATGCGTCTCTTCGCGATTGCGTTGGTCGCCGGTTTGTTCCAGGCCGCGTCTATCGCGGCGCCGTGGAACGGCGAGCCGCAATGGTGGCTGCAACTGCTGTCGCTCGCGGCGCTCGCCTGGGCGGTGCAGCAGGCGCCCTCCTGGAAGCAGGCGGGGCTGCTGGGCTGGTTGTTCGCGACGGCGTGGCTTTGCGGCACGTTCTGGTGGCTCTACATCTCCATGCATGTCTACGGAGGGCTGCCATCGGTGCTGGCTGCCATCGCAGTGCTGGGGCTCGCCGCTTTCCTTTCCACGTATTACGCAGCGGCGTGCGCAATTTTCATAAGGCTGGATGGGCAGAGCGGCATCGTGCGCGCTTTGCTCTTCGCGGGGTTGTGGACCTTCGCCGAACTGGCGCGCGTGACCTGGTTCACCGGTTTCCCCTGGGGTGCCGGCGGCTACGCGCATGTGGACGGGCCGCTTTCCGTGCTCGCGCCCTGGGTCGGCGTGCACGGCATCGGCCTGGCCGCGGCGCTGCTGGCCTTCTCACTCTCACTTCTGGGGCGGCGCGAAATGCTGCGCTCCTGGGGGTACTGGCTGGCCATGGTGGGCGCGGCAGGGTTGCTCGCCGCCTGCAACATGGCATCGGTGCCCCGTGAAAGCGAAACGACGCAGCCGCGCCTTCCGGTCGCGTTGCTCCAGGGCAATATCCCCCAGGACGAAAAGTTCGAGGGGGGCACTGGCATTCCGATCGCCCTGGAGTGGTACGGCCGGCAGATGCAGGCGAGCCAGGCCGCGCTCGTGGTGCTTCCGGAGACCGCCATCCCGGTGCTGCCGCAGCAATTGCCCGCCGGTTATCTCGATGCCATGCGCCAACGCTTCGCAACAGGTGCGCAAGCCGCCCTTGTCGGCATCCCGCTGGGCAGCTTCGAGGAGGGCTATACCAACTCCGTGATCGGCTTCAAGCCGGGCGCAGAGCCCTACCGGTTCGACAAGCATCACCTCGTGCCATTTGGTGAGTTCATCCCGCCGCTGTTCAAGTGGTTTACGCGGATGATGAACATTCCCCTGGGTGACTTCAACCGCGGGCCCATCGGCCAGCCGGCCTTCGAGTGGCAGGGCCAGCGGCTCGCGCCCAACATCTGCTACGAGGACTTGTTCGGCGAGGAACTCGCTGCGGGCTTCACCAACCCGGGTTCGGCGCCAACGATTCTCGTCAACGTCAGCAACATCGCCTGGTTCGGCAACTCGGTCGCCATCGACCAGCACCTGCAGATCAGCCGCATGCGCGCTCTCGAATTCGAGCGCCCGATGATCCGTGCCACCAATACGGGCGCCACCGTGATCATCGACCACCGTGGCCGGGTGACTCATTCCCTGCCGCGGCACACGCGCGGAGTGCTCAGCGGCGAAGTCGAGGGGCGCAGCACGATCACTCCCTACGCCTGGTGGGTGTCGCGGCTGGGGCTCTGGCCCTTCTGGCTTGCCGCGCTGGCCGTCGTCGCGACTGCGGCCTGGCGCCGAAAGAGGGCGGTTACTGCGATGTGACACTCGCGGGCCCGTAAAATCAGCGGTTTCCCTCGTGCGCGGCCCCATGTTGACCTTCCAGCAAATCATCCTGAAATTGCAGTCCTATTGGGACGGGCATGGCTGCGCCCTGCTCCAGCCCTACGACATGGAGGTCGGGGCTGGCACCTCGCACACGGCCACCTTCCTGCGCGCCCTGGGCCCGGAGCCCTGGAAAGCGGCGTATGTCCAGCCCAGTCGCCGCCCCAAGGACGGCCGCTACGGCGAGAATCCCAATCGCCTACAGCATTACTACCAATACCAGGTGGTGCTCAAGCCCGCGCCCTCGAACATCCTGGAGCTGTACCTCGGCTCGCTGCAGGCCCTGGGCTTCGACCTGAAGAAAAACGACATCCGCTTCGTCGAGGACGATTGGGAGAACCCCACTCTCGGCGCCTGGGGCCTGGGCTGGGAAGTCTGGCTCAACGGCATGGAAGTCACCCAGTTCACCTACTTCCAGCAGGTCGGCGGCATCGACTGCAAGCCGATCACCGGCGAGATCACCTATGGCCTGGAGCGCCTGGCCATGTACCTGCAGGGCGTGGACAACGTCTACAACCTGAAGTGGACCGAAGAGCTCAGCTACGGCGACGTGTACCTGCAGAACGAAAAGGAACAATCGGCCTACAACTTCGAGCACAGCGACGCCGAGTTTCTCTTCACCGCATTCGGCGCGCACGAGAAGCAGGCCAAATACCTGATGGAACAGCAACTCGCGCTGCCGGCCTACGAGCAGGTGCTCAAGGCGGCGCACAGCTTCAATCTGCTGGACGCGCGCGGCGCGATCAGCGTGACCGAGCGCGCCGCCTACATCGGCCGCATCCGCAACCTCGCGCGTGCCGTCGCGCAGAGTTATTACGACAGCCGCGAGCGACTGGGCTTTCCGATGGCGCCGCGCGAATGGGTCGATCAGATCTCGAAAAAGGGCGAACCCGTCAGTGCCACTGCGTAACCGCTGAACGCGCCGATGCTATAATGTAGATACATGTCTCTACATTGGACAAAGACCATGGAATTGCAGGTAGGAAGATGGGGCAACAGCCTGGCGCTTCGCTTGCCAGCCGAATTGGCGCGTCAGTTGCACATCACGGAAGGGGCACTGCTGGATGTCTCGGTGGAGCCGACAGGGGTGGCAACGCTCAAGCCCGCGCGTACAAAGTTCGACAAAGCCGCCTACATGCGGGAAGTGCGGGCCTTGACGGAAGGCAAGCCGATCACGCCGTCGGTGATTCGCGAAATGCGCGACGGCGCCCGCTATTGACCTTTCAGGCGATGAACGACTTGATCTACGTCGATACCAGCGTTTGGATCGCGCAACATACGCCAGAGACGCACACGCAGGCGATCAACGACTGGTTTGAAGCGGCGGATGTAGAGGCCATCGTCTGCTCGGATTGGGTCAAGACCGAATATGCCAGCGGCCTTGCCATCAAGCGAAGGCGGGGCGACATTGACGAGGCCGCCTTCGATGGGGCGCACCGCAAGTTCGCGCGCTTGTGCGAGGCGGGGCCGCACTGGATCGAAGTATTGCGGGATGACTTTCTCGTAGCCGCAAAGCTCTGTGGCGACCCGGCGCACAGCTTGCGCGGCGGCGACGCGCTGCACCTCGCGGTGGCGATGCGCGCAGGGTGCAAAAGCCTCCTCTCATTGGACAACTTACTCAACCGCAACGCAACTGCCTGCGGTTTGCTGGCGATTCAGGTATGACGGACACACAAAATCTTCTTGTCGAACTGTTTGTGGAGGAACTGCCGCCCAAGGCGCTGAAGAAGCTGGGCGAGGCGTTCGCGGGAGTGCTGTTGGAGCAGCTCAAGGAGCGGGGCCTGGCGAACCCGACGTCCGTCCTTACTTCTTTCGCTTCTCCGCGACGACTGGCTGCTCACATCACGGAAGTAGTTTCTCAGGCAGCGGACCACGAGGTCGTGCAAAAGCTGGTGCCATTAAGTGTAGGGATTAAGGACGGTAAACCAACGGATGCCCTTCGGAAGCGCCTTGCAAAAGAGGGGCGAGAGCACCTCGCCGATCTTTGGCCGAATGCACAGGTTGGCCCTGACAAGCTCGTAGTGCAAGGCGACGGCAAGGCAGAAGCAATCTACCTGCGAGGTCTTGCTGTAGGCCAGACTTTGGGTGTGGGGCTTGAATCGGCGATTGAAGAGAGCCTGGCCAGGCTTCCGATTCCCAAGGTCATGACTTACCAGCTGGCCGACGGGTGGACGGACGTGAAATTCGTTCGTCCTGCGCACCGCTTGATCGCGTTGCACGGCTCGACGGTTATTGGGATTGAGGTGCTGGGGCTACAAGCGTCAAACATGACCGAGGGGCACCGGTTTGAGTCGAGCACCCAGGCGTTTGCGATTCGGAACGCTGATAGCTATGAGGAACAGATGCAGAGCCAGGGCTCTGTCATCCCATCATTCGAAGCACGTCGCGCCGAAATCGTCGGGCAGCTCGCCAAGGCGGCGGCCCAGGTCGGCGGCGGGGTGAAGGCCATCGAGGACGACGCGCTGCTCGACGAAGTGACGGCGCTGGTCGAGCGGCCGAACGTGCTCACCTGCGAGTTCGAGCGCGAATTCCTCGAAGTGCCGCAGGAGTGCCTGATCCTCACGATGAAGGCCAACCAGAAGTACTTCCCCCTGCTGGACGCCAATGGCAAGCTCACCAACAAGTTCCTCGTCGTGAGCAACATCAGCCCCGCGGACGCGAGCGCGGTGATCGGCGGCAATGAACGCGTGGTGCGCCCGCGCCTGGCCGACGCCAAGTTCTTCTTCGACCAGGACCGCAAGAAGACGCTCGAGTCGCGCGTTGCCGGCCTGGCCAAGGTCGTGTACCACAACAAGCTCGGCACGCAGGGCGAGCGCGTGGAGCGTGTGCGGGCCATCGCGAAGGTGATCGGCGCGCAGCTGGGAAGCGACACGCTGGCGGCGCATGCCGACCGGGCCGCGCACCTTGCCAAGGCCGACCTGGTCACCGACATGGTGGGCGAGTTCCCCGAACTGCAGGGCACGATGGGACGCTACTACGCGCTCAACGACGGCCTGGGCCAGGAGATCGCGGACGCGATCGAGGACCATTACAAGCCGCGCTTCGCCGGTGACACCCTGCCTCGCAGCCGCACCGGCATCGCAGTCGCGCTGGCCGACAAGCTCGAGACGCTGGGCGGCCTGTTCGCCATCGGCCAGCTGCCCACCGGCGACAAGGACCCGTTCGCGTTGCGCCGCCACGCCCTCGGTATCGTGCGCATGCTCATGGAAGAAGATTTGCCCCTGTCGCTGCGCGAATTGATCGCCGAGTCGCTGGGGCTGTTTCCGCAGGCCACCGAACAGACGACAGTCCAGCTCACCGATTTCATCTACGAGCGCCTGGCCGGCTCCCTGCGCGAGCAGGGCTACAGCGCGCAGGAAGTAGACGCCGTCCTCGCGCTGCGTCCGCAGCGCCTGGGCGATGTCGCCAAACGGCTCGCGGCCGTTCGCGCCTTCGCCGCGCTGCCGGAAGCGCCCGCGCTGGCCGCCGCCAACAAGCGCATCGGCAACATCTTGAAGAAAGCCGAGGGCGGCGCCGTGGATCCGCATGTGAGCGAGGTGCTGCTCAAGGAGCCCGCCGAGCAGGCGCTGTTCGCGAGCATGCGCGACGTCACGCCGCGGGCCGGCAAGCAGTTCGAAGCCGGCGACTACACCGCATCGCTGCAGACGCTGGCAGCACTGCGCGCGCCCGTGGATGCCTTCTTCGACGACGTGATGGTCCTCTCGCCTGGCTACTTGAGTACACCATGATGAAGCTCGTCATCCTCGACCGTGACGGAACGATCAACGCTGACAGCGACGAGTACATCAAGTCGCCCGAGGAATGGACCCCTCTGCCGGGCGCACTCGAAGCAATCGCACGCCTGAACCACGCCGGCTGGCACACGGTGATCGCCTCCAACCAGTCGGGCCTCGGGCGCGGCCTTTTCGATGTCGCATCGCTCAATGCCATGCACGCGAAGATGCACAAGCTGCTGTCCGCGCAGGGTGGCCGCATCGACGCGGTCTTCTACTGCCCGCACAGCCCCGACGAGGGGTGTCTATGCCGCAAGCCGCTGCCCGGCCTCTTCGAGCAGATCGGCGACCGCTTCGGCGTCGACCTCAAGGGCACGCCGGTGGTGGGCGATGGCCTGCGTGACCTGCAGGCCGGCGTGGCTGCCGGCTGCGAGCCGCACCTGGTGCTCACCGGCAAGGGAGCGGAGTTTCGCGGCCGGCCGCTGCCGGGCACCTTTCCGGCGAACACGCGCGTGCATGAAGATCTTGGCGCGTTCGCCGACTGGCTGATCGCGCGCTCTGCCGTGCCCCGGGCGCCGACCTAGCCGAAGCGCATGGCGTTCATTCGTTCGGTCATTCACGCGCTCTGGATGTTCGTGACGGTGGTGCCCTGGGGCATCTACATGGTCACCGCTTCGATCTGGAGCAACGGCACCCAGATGTGGTGGATGGCGGTGCGGTGGCTGCGCTGGGTGGTTGGCAATGTCGGCCTCGGGATCCTGGGCATCAAGATACGCGTGACCGGCTATGAGAACTTGCCGCTGGGCGCGAAGAGCCCGGCAATCCTGCTGGTCAAGCACCAGTCCACGCTGGAGACTTTCCTCATCCCTACCCTCATGCCGCACCCGCTCGCGTATGTGTTCAAGCGCGAGCTGATCTACGTCCCGTTCTTCGGCTGGGCGATGGGCCGCATGGACATGATCCACATCGACCGCCGCCTGCGCGCGCAGGCGTTCAATCGCGTGGTGGCGCAGGGCAAGCGGCTGCTGGCGCAGGGCGTGTGGATCATCATCTTTCCAGAAGGCACCCGCATCCCGCGCGGCCAGAAGGGCCAGTACAAGCATGGCGGAACCCGGCTGGCCGTGGAGACGGGCGCGCCGGTAGTGCCGATCGCCGTCACGTCGGGCAAGGTTTGGCCGCGCAAGGCCTTCATCAAGCGGCCGGGCGTGGTCGACGTGTCCATCGGCAAGCCCATTGCGAGCCAGGGCCGCGATCCCGACGAATTGATGCGCGAGGTCGAGAGCTGGATTGAGTCCGAGATGCACCGGCTCGATCCCGATGCTTATCAAGGCTAGCCGGCCGCCCGCACGCATTCAATAGCCCTAACGAATCACTCCGCGCCGACGCGGTGCACCCTGCCAGCCGTTAAACTCTGAACCCATGCATCGGCTGCTGCAGTTCACCCTCGATCTATTCGATCCCACCCCCACCGCAGCCCCCCGCGAACGGGAGGCCAAGCCCGAGGTACCTCGCAATCGCAAAGCGCCTGACGCTATCCAAACTATAGCAATAGCGGCTGAGCGACCGGCTGAACTGTTGGACCAGGTGCTGTCGCCGGCGGCTTTCCGCCATCCGCGGGCCAACCGCGAAGTCGTGCTTGGCGACTCGGTGGTGGCCTTCGAGTTCCGTCGCGCCCGCCGGCGCAACATCGGTTTCGTCGTCGGCCCGGAAGGCCTCACCGTCACGGCACCCAAGTGGGTGCCGCTGTACGAGATCGACGCGGCCGTCAAGACCAAGTCCGCCTGGATCGTCAGGAAACTGGGTGAGGCCTGCGAGCGCCAGCGCCGCATCGAATCTGCGCGCATCGACTGGAAGGATGGCGCCGTCTTCCCTTACCTGGGCGAGCAGGTGATCGTCGTCCTGGACCCGCGCCACGCGTTCGAGGAAGTCGGGGCGGTGCTGAACACCAAAGGGGAGGCCTTGCCCGGCGTGCCGCGTTACACGCTGCACGTGGGCCTGGCGCAGAGCGCGCAGCCGCAGCAGGTGCGCGATGCGGTGCAGGCTTGGCTGATGCGCCGCGCCAAGGAGCTGTTCACCGAACGGCTGGACCACTTCGCGCCGCAGTTGGGCGTCAGCTGGCGCAAGCTGGTGCTGAGCAGCGCGGGCACCCGTTGGGGCACCGCCCACGCGGACGGCCTGATTCGCCTGAACTGGCGGCTGGTTCACTTCCGCTTGCCCGTGATCGACTACGTGGTGGCCCATGAGCTGAGTCATCTGCGCGTGATGGACCACAGCCCGCGCTTCTGGGAGACCGTACGCACGGTCGTTCCCGATTACGCCGAACTTCGCGGCCAGCTGAAGGAAGAAGCACTGCCTCCGTGGTGAGTGCCGTCGTGCCCCTACACTCGGTGATTGGCCTGCGGCGGTTATGCGGGCCCTGAAAAGGGAGGGGCAATGCAGGGCAGGCTGAGTCTGCGCGAGCGACTGGTGATCCTGTTGGTGGCCGCGGTGCTGCCCATGTTCGCGCTTTCGATCTGGTTGGCCGCCGGCGAGGCGCGCGAACGCATCGGCCTCGCCCAGAGCCAGCTTCTCTTCGCCGCATCCTTGCTGGCAGCCAACCAGGATCGCGCCGTCGACGCGTCGGAACAACTCCTGGGGGCGGTGGCGGGCATGCCGGACATGCTGCCCGCAAGACGTGATCGCACACAGTGCCAAAGGTATTTCGAGACGCTGCGCGAGCGCTATCCGATGTATTCGAACATAGGGCTGCTCGGCGTCGACGGCCACGTGGTCTGCCACGCGAGGGGCTCGATCGGCGACGCCGGCGCGGCCGACCGCGACTATTTCCGGGCGGCCCTGGCGCAGCGCCATTTCGTCATGGGCGAGCCCATCGTGGGCCGGCTGACCGGCCGGCGCTCCATCCCCTTTGCCTTGCCCGTGCTGGAAGCAGGGCGGGTCACGGGAGTCGTCTTCGCCACTCTCGACCTGGACCACGCGGCCGCCGAACTCTCGCGCGCGCAGATCCCACAGGCGGCCCGGGTGATGGTCGCAGACCGTCACGGCCGGGTGTTGATGGAGCACCCGAAGCGGGAAGGCCGGCCGGTGCCCCGGTTGCTGCAGCATCCGGAAATCGAGGAAGCCGCGCGCAACCGACGCAGCGGTGTAGGGGAAGGTGTCGATGCCGGCGACGAGGAGCGCGTCTACGCATTCGCGCCCGGCAGGCTCGTCGGAAGCGAAGGCTTCATCGTCAGGGTCGGGATGTCGCGCGAGGCGGCCCTGGCAGGCGGTTACCAGCAACTGTATGACGCCCTGGCGCTGCTCGCGCTGGCGCTGCTGGCCACGCTGGCGGCCGCATGGTGGGTGGGCGGCCGCGTGATCGTCAAGCCGGCCAAGCAGATCCTGGGCGTCGTCCAACAGTTGGAGCAAGGCAATCTGGACGTGCGTGTCCCTCTGCAAAGCGGATCCCCGCGCGGGGAATTCGCGCGCATCGGCGCCGCATTCAACCTGATGGCCGACTCGCTGCAAGTGCGGCAACTCAACGTGGAATCCGAACTCGGTCGCAGCCGCAGCGCCTACGCCGCGCTGGACCTCGTCATCAACAGCATGCAGGAGGCATTGATCGCCGTCACCAGCACCGGCCAGGTCCTGATGTTCAACCAGGCGGCGGCGCGCCTCTTCCCGCTGGCCGGGCCCGCGCCGTTGCCGCGCCAGTGGCCGCAGCAGTTTGGCTTCTACCATCCCGACGGCGTGACGCCGTACGAACTGGACGAACTGCCCCTGGTGCGATCGACTCGCGGCGAGAGCGGTCGGCAGTCGCTGCTGTTCGTGCGCAATGCGCAGGTCCCCGAGGGCCGCATGCTGCAGTGCAGCTGGCAGCCGATCCACGGGGATGGCGGCATCAACGGCGGGCTGGTCGTGTTTACCGACGTGACCGAACTGGAGCGGCTGCAGGCCGGGCAGGCCGCGCAGTTTGCGCAACTGCAGGAGACGCAGCGCAAGCTGATCGAGGCCCAGCGCATTGGGCGCGTGGGCAACTGGGAGCTGGACCTGCGCAGCGGGCGCCTCTGGTGGTCTGAGGAGGTTTTCGGCCTCTTCGGTGTGAGGCCGAACGAGTTCGAGCCTTCGCTGCCGGGTTTCGAGCAGCGGGTGCATCCGGATGATCGCGCCCTGCTCAAGCCGGCGCGCGATTCGGCGCTGCGGGACGGTAAGGGCGTCAACCTGCAATACCGTGTCATCAAGCCCGACGGCTCGGTCGTATGGATGCACGAGATCGGTGAGGCGCGGCTGGACGAGCGGGGCGATCCGGTCTGGTATGGCGGCGTCGTGCAGGACGTCACCGAGCGAAAGACGGTGGAACAGGCGCTGCAAGCCAGCGAGCGGGAGCTGCAGGAATACACGCTGATGCTCCAGCGCGCGGCCGAGGCCGCCCAGCTGATCATGGCGCATCCGTCGCTGGAGGCCACGTTGCAGGAAGTGGCCGACCAGGCCCGCCGTGTCATCGGCGCGCGCCGGGGCCTGGTTACCCTCACCGACAACCGCCACGACGCGTTGCCCGCTCGCAGCTTCAGCGGCGACGTCGATGCCGCGATCCCGATGGGCGCACTGCTCACCGTACCGCTGGTGAGCAGGAGCGGGCGGCATATCGGGCGGCTGCAGGTCAGTGGCAAGGAAGCGGGCAGCTTCACCCAACGCGACGAATACGTTCTGCTCGAACTAGCCCAGCTGGCCTCCATCGCCGTCGAGAACGCCCGGTTGTTCACCGAGATTCGCGAGCTCAACGCGGGCCTGGAGGCGCGCATCGCGGAACGCACGACGGAGCTGGTGCGCCAGGAACAGCTATACCGCACGCTCGCGCAGCAGGCCCCCGAGGTCGTATGGAACACGGACGCCACGGGAACGCGCCTGACGTTCCTCAACCGGGCCTGGTATGAGCTGGTCGGTGGAACGCCGGAAGACTGGCTGGGGCGCAGCGGCCTGGCTGCGATTCACCCCGACGACCGCGACGCCGTCGCGGCCAACTGGCAGCGCTGCTGCACGACGCTGGAAACCTTTACCGGCGTTCGCCGCGTGCTGGGGCGGGATGGTAGCTACCACACCATGTCCTACAAGGGCGCGCCGGTTCTTGACGAGCACGGGCAAGTGGCGTTCTGGGTCGGCATCGACGCGGACATCACGGAGCAGAAGGCGGTCGAACTAGCGCTGCGAGACTCCAATCAGGAACTCGAGGCCTTTTCCTACTCGGTGTCGCACGACCTGCGGGCGCCGCTCGGCGCGATCGGTGGCTTCAGCAAGGCGCTCACGCGGAAGCTCGAAGACGACCCGGACGAGCGGGTGAGGCATTACCTCGCGCGCATTCAGGCAGGCGTGGAGAAAATGGAGCAGTTGATCGAGGCGCTGCTTTCGCTGGCCAAGGTCGCGCGGGCGCCCCTCGGTTACGGGCCTGTGGACCTCACCGCAATCGCGCGCGACACGCTGGAGGGCCTGCAGATGCAGCAGCCAGAGCGCCGCGTGGAAGTGCTGGTGCAGGGCGGACTCGTCGCGCACGGCGATGCGCGGCTGCTGCGCGTGATGCTCGAGAATCTGCTGGGCAACGCCTGGAAGTTCACCTCGCAAGGCAACCAGGCGCGCATCGAGGTGGGATGCATGCACGATGACCATGTCTTCTTCGTGCGCGACAACGGCGTCGGCTTCGACATGGACTACGCCGCCAAGCTTTTCGGCGCGTTTCAGCGGCTGCACACGCAGGCCGAATTCCCCGGCACCGGCATCGGCCTGGCCACGGTGCGCCGCATCGTCGCACGGCACCAGGGCCGGGTTTGGGCCGAGTCGCAGCTCGGCGAAGGAACGACCTTCTTCTTCGTGTTGTCGGACGCGGCGCCGCCCCCGTGGCTGGCGGGCCAGGGTTCACCGTAGGCGCAAATCAGGCCAGTGCGAAGCGATACACGCCGTCGTCACCCTTCGCGCGCCGCAGCCGGCCCTGGAACCACAGCGCGTGCAGGTGCGCCACAGACTCGCCCATCGCGAACGTGGTCTGGTGCAGGTCGAGCTCGCGCTTGAAGAGGACGGGCAGCACATCGGCCGCTGACTGCGGCCCCTGCCGGCAGGCCTCGATCACCTCCGCCAGGCGTTCGCGGTGGTGCTCGTGCAACTGGCGGATGCGCTCGTGCAAGCCTCGAAAGGGCTTGCCGTGCGAAGGCAGCGTCAGCGTGTCCTGCGGCAGTCGCGCGAACTTGTCGATCGACTCGAGGAACTGCCGCAGCGGGTCGGATTCCGGCTCGATGTCGTACACGCTGACATTGGTGGAAATGCGCGGAAGCATCATGTCGCCACTGATCAGCAACTGGAGGCTGTCGCAGTAGAGCGCGATGTGCTCCGGCGCGTGGCCATAACCGCTGATGCACTCCCACGCGCGGCCACCGATGACGATCATGTCGCCGTCCTGCATGCGCCGGAACGTGCGCGGCACATCAGGAACCATGCTGGGGTAGTAATTGGCGCGGCCGCGGATCTTCTCCACCGAGTCAGGGTCGGTAAGGCCGTGCGAGGCGAAAAAATTGGCCGCGTGTTCGCCGCCGAAGCCGGTCGTACTTTGCGAGGACATACGGGCCGCATTGAAATCGGTGGCGCTGATCCACAGCGGCGCTTTCCAGTGCTCGCACAGCCAGTGCGCCAGGCCGATGTGGTCGGGATGCATGTGGGTGACGATCACGCGCAGGATCGGCAGGCCGTCCAGCTGCGTCCGGAAGATCGTTTCCCATTGCGCGCGCGACTCCTCGCGGCTGATACAGCAGTCAACCACCGTCCATCCGGCCCGGCCATCGACCTCGTCGCGAAGCAGCCACAGGTTGATGTGGTTCAGCTGGAACGGCAACGCCATGCGAATCCATTTCACCGCCGGCGCCAGGCCGCTGGCCTCACCCGCGGCTACCACCATGGTGTCACCTTGCGCCGGCATGGCGTCGCCGAACGGGTAGTCCAGCAGCTTTTCGAGTTCGTTCATCGGCGGGGCCTTGCGGGTAGGAAAGATTGACGTTAACGTAAACGTCATATGTAATCCGCATTGTAGGGATGGCCGCATGCCCCCACTGTCCCCTGCCGTACACGCAAACTTTTGGAACTATCCCCCACCCGCCATGGCCACCCCGACCTACACCATCAGCGACCTCGCCAAAGAGTTCGACCTCACCACGCGGGCGATGCGCTTCTATGAGGACATGGGGCTGCTGCAGCCGGAGCGCACCGGCCCCGGCGGGCGCAACCGCATTTACAGCTCGCGCGACCGCACCCGGCTCAAGCTGACGCTTCGCGCCAAGCGGCTGGGGCTCTCGCTCACCGAGGCGCGCGAGATCATCGACATGTACGACAGCCCGCGCGACACCGGCCCACAGCTGAGAAAGTTCCTCGCGGTGCTGGCCCAGCACCGCAAGCAACTGGAAGAACAGATGGCGGACCTGCAGGCCAACCTGGACGAGGTGCGCGTGCACGAGAAGGAAGCCCGCGCGCTGCTGGCGCGGGCCGAGAAGTCGCGCCAGGCCGCTTGACAGGGCATAATTGACGTTTACGTAAACGTCAACTACAGGAGCCGCCGCATGGCCGCCGAACCGCGATTCGAACCCAAGGACCCGCAGTACGCCGAGCGCGTGCGCGCGAGCTTCGCACGGCAGGATGCGATGAGGACCATCGGCGCCACGCTGAGCTCGGTCGAGCCAGGGGTCGTCGTGATCGAGATGCCTTGGGCGCAGGCATTGACGCAGCAGCACGGCTTCCTGCACGCCGGCATGGTCGCGACGGGCCTGGACAGCGCCTGCGGCTACGCGGGCTTCAGCCTGATGCCGGCCGATGCCGCGGTGCTCACCGTCGAATACAAGATCAACCTGCTGGCACCGGCTCAGGGCCAGCGCTTTCGCATGGTCGGGGAGGTGGTCAAGCCTGGCCGGACCCTCACGATTGTGGAAGGCAAGGCCTACGCGATCGAAGGCGATCGCGAAAAACTCATCGCCACCATGAACGCTACGCTGATGGCCTTGTTCGGCCGTGAAGGCGTCAACCACTGACCCCAGGAGACATCCATGAACGACCTTCCAGGCCTGAACTTCCATCTGGGCGAAGACATCGACGCCCTGCGCGATGCCGTGCGCGAATTCGCGCAAGCCGAGATCGCGCCACGCGCGGCCGAGATTGACAGCAGCGATCAGTTCCCGATGGACCTGTGGCGCAAGATGGGTTCCATCGGCGTGCTCGGCATCACCGTGCCCGAAGAATACGGCGGCGCCAACATGGGCTACGTGGCACACATGATCGCCATGGAGGAAATCTCCCGCGCCTCGGCGTCGGTGGGCCTGTCGTACGGCGCCCACAGCAACCTGTGCGTCAACCAGATCAAGCGCAACGGCAGCGACGAGCAACGGCGCAAGTACCTGCCCAAGCTCATCTCCGGCGAGCACGTAGGCGCACTGGCCATGAGCGAGCCGGGCGCCGGCAGCGATGTGATCAGCATGAAATTGAAGGCCGAGGAGAAGGGCGGCTACTACCTCCTCAACGGTACGAAGATGTGGATCACCAATGGCCCCGACGCCGACACGATGGTGGTCTATGCCAAGACGGAGCCCGAGCTAGGCGCGCGGGGCGTCACAGCCTTCATCGTCGAGAAGGGCATGAAGGGCTTCTCCACGGCGCAGAAGCTCGACAAGCTGGGCATGCGGGGCAGCCACACCGGCGAGATGGTGTTCAACAACGTCGAGGTGCCTGTCGCCAACGTGCTGGGCAACCTCAACGGCGGCGCCAAGGTGCTGATGAGCGGGCTCGACTACGAGCGCGCTGTGCTGGCGGCCGGCCCCATCGGCATCATGCAGGCCGTCATGGACAACGTCGTTCCCTACATCCACGACCGCAAGCAGTTCGGCCAGAGCATCGGCGAATTCCAGCTGATCCAGGGCAAGGTCGCCGACATGTACACCGTGCTGCAAGCGGGCCGGGCCCTGTGCTACACCGTTGGCAAGAATCTCGACATGCTGGGCAGCGAACACGTGCGCCAGGTACGCAAGGACTGCGCTTCGGTCATCTTGTGGTGCGCCGAAAAGGCCACCTGGATGGCGGGCGAGGGCATCCAGATCTTCGGCGGCAACGGCTACATCAATGAATACCCGCTGGGCCGCCTGTGGCGCGACGCCAAGCTGTACGAGATCGGCGCCGGCACGAGCGAAATCCGTCGCATGCTGATTGGCCGCGAGCTTTTCGCGGAGACGATGTAAGTCAAAACATCCCTCCGCAATGCCACGTATGCTGAACAGGCGAAAATAGCGCTTATGTCCTCACTTCAAGACCTGTTTACGCACAACCGCGCCTGGGCGGCCCAGATGGAGCGCGAGCGCCCCGGCTTCTTCACTGGCCTGACCCAGCAGCAGAAGCCCAAGTTCATGTGGATCGGCTGCAGCGACTCGCGCGTGCCGGCCAACCAGATCACGGGGCTGGAGCCCGGCGAGGTGTTCGTCCACCGCAACGTGGCCAACATCGTTGTCCACTCCGACCTGAACGCCTTGTCCGCGATCCAGTTCGCCGTGGAGATGCTCAAGGTCGAGCACATCATGGTGGTTGGGCATTACGGCTGCGGCGGCGTGATGGCGGCCCTGCACGGCCAGCGCATCGGCTTGGCGGACAACTGGATCCGCCACATCCAGGACGTGCGTGACCGCCACCGCGGCCTGCTGGACAACTTGGCGCCGGACAAGCGCGCCGACGCGCTGGTCGACCTGAACGTGATCGAGCAGGTGGTTAACGTCTGCGTGAGCACCGTGATGGTGGATGCCTGGGCCAAGGGCCAGAAGGTCGCCATACACGGATGGACCTACGGTGTACACGACGGCTTGCTGCAAGACCTGCAGATGTCGGTCGCCAGCACCGATTCGATCGAACCGCTGTACCGCGCTGCCATCCAGGGCGTGATCGCCGCCCGAACTTGAAACTCATGTTCCCCCAGCGCCTCGACTCGCCGCACGCCTACGACATCGCCAAGGCGATGATCGACGGCTTCAACCGGCACTACCGGTTGTTCCGAACCGAGTCCTCCCGCGCCAAGCACCGGTTCGAGACGGCCGACTGGCACGGCCAGCAGCGGGCCCAGCGCGAGCGCATCGAGTTCTACGACCTGCGCGTGAAAGAGGCCGTGACGCGGCTCGAAAAAGAATTCAAGGCCGGCGAGCAGCCGATGGAGGTGTGGCAGCAGGTCAAGCTGCACTACATCGGCCTCTTGGTGGACCACCACCAGCCGGAGCTGGCGGAGACCTTCTTCAACTCCGTCACCACCAAGATCCTGCACCGCACGCACTTCCACAACGATTTCATCTTCGTGCGGCCGGCCGTGTCCACCGAATACATCGAGAACGACGAGCCCGCCGCCATGCCCACCTATCGCGCGTACTACCCCACGCGCGAGAGTCTTGGCGACACGGTCGTACGCATCGTCGACAACTTCCAGCTGCAGCGACCGTTCGAAGACCTTCAGCGCGACGCCGGCTACGTGGTGCAGGCGATGAGCGGACGGCTGGCGCAGGTGAAGCTGCGCGCCAACTTCCAGATCCAGGTGTTGTCGTCGCTGTTCTACCGCAACAAGGGCGCCTACGTCGTCGGCAAGATCATCAACGGCTTCAACGAGGTGCCGTTCGCGCTGCCGATCCTGCACAACAAGCAGGGTAAGTTGATGATCGACACCTGCCTGTTCGGCGAGGACGACCTGCAGGCGCTGTTCAGCTTCGCCCGCGCGTACTTCATGGTGGACATGGAGGTGCCCTCGGCCTACGTGCAGTTCCTGCGCTCGCTCATGCCGCGCAAGCCCCGCAACGAAATCTACAACGCACTGGGCCTGGCCAAGCAGGGCAAGACGCTGTTCTATCGCGACTTCCTCTACCACCTGAAGCATTCGAGCGACAAATTTCGCATCGCGCCCGGCATCAAGGGCATGGTGATGCTGGTGTTCGACCTGCCGTCGTTTCCCTATGTATTCAAGCTGATCAAGGACTACTACCCGCCGCAGAAGGACACAACCCGCGAGAAGATCAAGGGCAAGTACCTGCTGGTCAAGCAGCACGACCGCGTGGGGCGCATGGCGGACACGCTGGAGTACAGCGAAGTCGCCTTTTCGCGGGACCGCTTCGAAGACGAGCTGATCGAGGAAATCCGCAAGTACGCGCCCAGCCAGCTGGAGATCAGCGACCGCGACGGCGACGGCCACGAGGAGGTCGTCATCAAGCACCTGTACATCGAGCGACGGATGATCCCGCTGAACATCTACCTGCAGGAAGCCTTCGATGCCGGGCGTTCGTCGGGCCACGATGCCGCGGCGGCCGAGCAGGCGCGCGGCCAGATCGAGAGCGCGGTGGTGGAATATGGCAATGCCATCAAGGACCTGGTGGCCGCCAACATCTTCCCCGGCGACATGCTGTGGAAGAACTTCGGCGTCACCCGCAACGGCAAGGTCGTGTTCTACGACTACGTGCCGGAAGCACACAACGAGGAAGAGGAAATGTCAGGCGAGGTCTGGTACACCGTCGGCCCTCACGATGTGTTCCCGGAAACGTTCGAGCCCTTCCTGCTGGGCAATGACGCCGTGCGCGAAGTGTTCATGAAGCACCATGCCGACCTGCTCCAGGCGTCCTTCTGGCAGGCCCACAAGGAGCGCATCCAGGCCGGCCACGTGCACGACGTGTTCCCGTACGAGCGTGACAAGCGGTTTGCCCGCAAGTACGCAGCCGTCCTCGGCGAGAGGGCCGAGGAGAGAGTCAGCATATGAACGCACGCGATGCCTGGGAGCTCGCCAGCTTCGTCGTGACGGTGGTGGCCCTGCCGTTCGCCATCGCGTTCTTCGCCTGGGAACAGCGTAAGGAACGCGACAACGAGGAGGAAGAGGGTTACCAGCTATTGTCTAACGCCTACAACGATTTTCTGAAGGTCGTGCTGGCCAACCCCGACCTGCACCTGCGAACCAACGAGCCGCTCGCGAATCCCACACCGGAGCAAAATGAGCGGATGTTGGTGATTTTCGACATGTTGATGTCTCTATTCGAGCGGGCATATCTCGTGGCCTTCAAGCCGAAGATGAGCGAGACCGAGTCCCGGCGCTGGAACAGCTGGGACGACTACATGCGCGAGTGGTGCCGCCGCGAGGATTTCCACAACGCCCTGCCGCTGCTGCTGCGCGGCGAGGACCCCGAGTTCCAGAGCTACCTGCGCCGCATAGCCGAAGAGGAGCGTGGCGTCCTGATCCAGTTTTCCTAAGTCAGTTTTCCCAAGGAGCAAACCATGTCTGATTCCATCGTCATCGTCAGCGCCGCCCGCACCCCCATGGGCGGCTTCCAGGGCGACTTCTCGTCGCTCTCGGCCCACGACCTGGGCGGCGCGGCCATCAAGGCCGCCGTCGAGCGCGCTGGCATCCCCGGGGACGCCGTGGGCGAAGTGCTGTTCGGCAACTGCCTGATGGCCGGCCAGGGCCAGGCCCCGGCGCGCCAGGCGGCTTTCAAGGGCGGACTCCCCAAGAGCGCGGGCGCCGTCACGCTGTCCAAGATGTGCGGCTCCGGCATGAAGGCCGCGATGTTCGCGCACGACATGCTGTTGGCCGGCACCCATGATGTGATGGTCGCCGGTGGCATGGAAAGCATGACCAACGCCCCCTACCTCATGCTCAAGGGCCGCGGTGGTTACCGCATGGGCCACGACAGGATCTTCGATCACATGATGCTGGACGGCCTCGAAGACGCGTACGAAGCCGGCCGGTCCATGGGCACCTTCGGCGAGGACTGCGCCGCCAAGTACAAGTTCACGCGCGAGGCCCAGGACGCCTTCGCCATCGCCAGCGTGCAGCGCGCCAAGGCCGCGACCGAATCTGGCGCCTTCGCGACCGAGATCACACCGGTCACGGTGAAGGGCCGCGCCGGCGAGGTGGTGGTTGCCATCGACGAGGGCCCGGGCAAGGTCAAGCTCGACAAGATCCCCGCGCTCAAGCCCGCGTTCAAGAAGGACGGCACGATCACGGCCGCGTCCAGCTCCAGCATCAACGACGGCGCGGCCGCCCTGGTTCTGATGAAGGAGTCGACCGCATCGCGTTTCGGCAGCAAGCCGATCGCCCGTATCGTCGGCCACGCCATGCATGCGCAGGAGCCCGCTTGGTTCACCACGGCACCGGTCGGCGCGGTGCAGAAGTTGCTGGCCAAGACCGGCTGGAAGGTGTCGGACGTGGATCTGTGGGAAGTGAACGAGGCTTTCGCCGTGGTGCCGATGGCCCTGATGGCGGAGTTGAAGGTCGCGCACGAGATCGTCAACGTGAACGGCGGCGCCTGCGCGCTGGGCCACCCGATCGGCGCGTCCGGCGCCCGCATCATGGTCACGCTGATCCACGCGCTGAAGGCGCGCGGCGGCAAGCGCGGCATCGCCACGCTGTGCATTGGCGGCGGCGAGGGCACGGCCGTGGCCATCGAACTGCTATGACTTGTCATTGCGGGCTCGACCCGCAATCCATGGTGGCGCGCGAAGATGGATGCCGGATCAAGTCCGGCATGACAATCAGATGCTGCTGACCCAAGACCAGGAAATGGTGCGCGACGCGGTTCGCGCGTTCGCGCAGGAGGAGCTCTGGCCCAACGCCCCGCGCTGGGACAAGGAGCATCACTTCCCGCGCGAGGCGCACCGCGGCCTGGCCGCGCTCGGTGCCTACGGCATCTGCGTGCCCGAGGAATTCGGCGGCGCCAACCTGGACTACGTGACGCTGGCGCTGGTGCTGGAGGAGATCGCCGCCGGTGACGGCGGCACCAGCACCGCGATCAGCGTCACCAACTGCCCGGTCAATGCCATCCTGATGCGCTACGGCAATGCGGCGCAGAAGAAGAAATGGCTCACGCGGCTGGCGCAGGGCGAGATGCTCGGCGTGTTCTGCCTGACCGAGCCGCACGTGGGCAGCGATGCATCCGCGCTGCGCTCGACGGCCGTGAAGGATGGCGATGGTTGGGTGATCAACGGCGTCAAGCAGTTCATCACCAGCGGCAAGAACGGCGACCTTGCCGTCGTGATCGCCGTCACCGACAAGGGCGCGGGCAAGAAGGGCATGAGCGCCTTCCTGGTGCCTACCAACGAGCCGGGCTACGTGGTGGCGCGGTTGGAAGACAAGATTGGCCAGCATTCCAGCGACACTGCGCAGATCAACTTCGACAACTGCCGCGTCCCGGCCGAAAACCTGATCGGCGAGGAAGGCGAGGGCTACAAGATTGCCCTGTCGGCGCTGGAGGGCGGCCGCATCGGCATCGCGGCCCAGAGCGTGGGCATGGCCCGCAGCGCCTTCGAAGTGGCCCTGGCATACGCCAAGGAGCGCCAGAGCTTCGGCACCGCGATCATCAATCACCAGGCAGTAGGGTTTCGGCTTGCCGAGTGCGCCACGCAGCTTGAGGCCGCGCGCCAGCTGATCTGGCACGCGGCCACGCTGCGCGACGCGGGCAAGCCGTGCCTGAAGGAAGCGGCGATGGCCAAGCTGTTCGCCAGTGAGATGGCCGAGCAGGTCTGCAGCGCCGCCATCCAGACGCTGGGGGGCTATGGCTACGTGAGCGACTTCCCCGTCGAGCGCATCTGGCGCGACGTTCGTGTGTGCCAGATCTACGAAGGCACTTCCGACGTGCAGAAAATCATCATCCAGCGGGCCCTGGCCTGATGCAGGCGGGAGCCGCGTGCCCTTGTGGCCGTCTGGGTCCCGGCAGGAAGGCCTTGTCTCTGGCCCAGTGTTGCGGGCGCTACATCGGCCACCTCGACGATGCCCCCGCGCCCGACGCCGAGTCCCTGATGCGTTCGCGCTATACGGCCCACGTGCTGTGCGACGCGAACTACGTCCTGGCCACCTGGTATGTCGCCACGCGTCCGGATGTCAACGTCGAGTTCGAGCCGGGCACGAAATGGCTGGGCCTGGAAGTGAGGGGTCATCGCGCCATCGATGCAACCCATGCCGAAGTCGAATTCGTCGCCCGTTACCGCATCGCCGGGCGCGGGGTGCGTCTGCACGAGCGCAGCCGTTTCATGCGGGACGACGGGCGGTGGTACTACGTGGACGGGGACATACTGAACCCATGAAATTCGATGCGGTGCTGTTCGATTGCGACGGCGTGCTCGTGGACAGCGAGCTCATCACCAACGGTGTCCTGCGCGACATGCTGGAAGAGCTGGGTTGGAAGCTCAGTCCCGCGGAGTGCATGCGCCTCTTCGTGGGCAAGGCCGTGAAGGACGAGCGCGCGCTGATCGAGGCGCAAACCGGCCAGCCGCTGACCGAGGAATGGCTGGTGCACTTTCGCGAGCGGCGCAACGAAGGCCTGATGAAGCGCGTAAAGCCGATCCGCGGCGCGATCGATGCTGTGGCTCTGGTCCACCAACGTTTCCAGGGGCGGATTGCCTGCGCCTCGGGCGCCGACCGCTTCAAGGTCGATCTGCAGCTGGAGAAATGCGGCCTGATGCCTTACTTCAAGGGCCGCATCTTCAGCGGCCATGAATTGCCCCGGTCCAAGCCGGCGCCGGACGTGTACCTGGCCGCTGCCGCCGCACTGGGTGTGCCGCCGGATCGCTGCGCGGTCATCGAAGACACGGTAACGGGCGTGACGGCCGGCGTCGCCGCCGGCGCGACGGTGTTCGGCTACAGCCCGCCCGAGGCCGGGCACGACGCGCCGGGCGCGTTGCGCGCCGCGGGCGCCGCATGGATATTCGACGACATGAAGCAGCTGGCGGATGCGCCCTTCAGTGCTGGAATTTCCCCTCGCGCGTGACGATGGCCAGGTCCACCAGCGTCAGCCCGGCGTGATTCCCGGCCTGGTAGCGCGCGCGCAGGCCGCCGCCCAGGTCGAGCCCGCCGGCAGTGTGCAGGCTACGCACGAACCCCTCACGCGTGGGGTTCGGCCCAGCCAGTCGCAACGCCATCACCAGCGCCTTCGCCGTGAGGTATCCCTCCAGGCTGCCGTAAGAAAACTCCTGCCCCGGGCGCTGCCGGATGAAATCGTCCTGGTATTCGCGCGTCACCTGGCTCTTGCGCTCCCAGGGGCTGGGCACCACCTGCGAGAACACCATGCCCCGCGCCTGCTCGCCGAGCCGCCGCGCCAGCTGCGCGGAGCCTGAATTCACCGCGTTGAACGTGGCGCGCGCGCGCGCCGCCTGGGCCTTGCGGACCAGGCGCTCGTACATCGCCGGGCTTCCGTGGTTGAGCACCACCTGCGCATTGGACGCGCCGATCCGGGTGACCATGTCGTCGACCTGTGCGTCGGTAGTCTCCGACTTGAACGGCAGGTCCAGCACCAGCTCCATGCCCGACTCGCCGCACAGGCGCTTGACGTTGGCCAGATGCTGCAGGCCGGTCTCCGAGTCCGAACGCACAAAAGCCACGCGGGTGCTGCCCGTCTTGCGGGCATAGTCCAGCAGCGCGCGGAATTCCTCCAGGTGCTCGGCTCGTACGGGGAACACCAGCGGCTGGTGCGGGCGGCGCAAGGTGGGCGAGCCGGCCATCGGCCCGAAGAAAGGCACGTTCGATTCAACGGCCACCTTCATCACCGCGGTCGACGGCCCGCCTTCGATGGATCCGAACAACAGAAAGGCCTTGTCCTGGATGAGCAGCTGCCTGGCGTTGGCTTCCGCGCGGTCGGCACGGTTGTCGTCGTCCAGCGTCTTGAGCACGATCGTGCGGCCATGTACTCCACCTTGCTTGTTGGCGGCCGCGAGGTAGACCTGCACCCCGGCCAGAACGGCCGTGCCGTAGTCGTTCTTGCCGTCTTGCAGCGTAATCGTCTGCCCGATCAGGATCTGCTTGGGCGTGACGCCGTCGACCGCACCTGCGGCCGGGCTGAACAACAGGAGGAAAACAGCCAGGAAAGCCAGGACGTGACGCAGCATGGTGTGGGAAGGGAGAGTGCAGATATCACAACAATCCTAGCCAGGCGTTGTGGCACTGTCCAGCAGACGCTTGTAATATGCCTCAGCGGTGGCACGGCCATGCCCGGCCGGCATGCGACCGCGGGTCAGGAGGAACGTTGCATGGATAAAGCAGCGGCCGAGGTGGTACAGCCGGGTTCTACCGTGGCACCAAGGCCGCTTAAGCCGGTCGACGATGGCTCGCGCGCGTTGCGTTTTCGCCTCTTCCTGCTCGCGGCCAGCGGCCTTGCTCCTCTGGCGCTTGTGTTGTTTTTGGCCAGCGCGTACCTGGCCCAGGAGCGCCGCACCGAGACTCAACGCTCCGCCCTGGAACTCTCTCGCGCCCTGGCCACCGCCGTGGATGCTGAATTGGGCTCCACCATCTCCCTGCTGGAGAACCTGGCGATCTCGTCGGACCTCCAGAACATCGCCGCGGCGCGATTGGCGACCGAAGACTTCGCCCGGCTCGCGCAGCTGATGGCCCAAAGCCAGAAATGGATGATGATTGTCGTGGCCGATGACAAAGGTGAGGTGCTGGCGCGAGAAGGCCCGGTCGCGGCGGCCACGCGCGGCGGCATAGTCGATCTGGAAAGCGTGGCGCAGGTCAGGGCCACGCGGGCCCCCGCCGTGGGCCGGGTCGTCGGGGGTTCGGGTGGCCGCGCTGCCTTCGCGGTACGCATTCCCGTGGTCAAGGATGGGCGCCTGCGCTACGTGTTGTCCGCCGTAGTGTCCACCGATCGCATCCTCGATGTGGTTGCGCGGCGGCAGGTGACGCCCTCGTGGGTTGCCGCCGTGTATGACCAGGACGGCAACGTGGTGGCCAGCTCGCGCGCTGCCGATGCGCTGCGGTATCCGGCGTCGCTCGGGGACCTGGTCAAGGCGGGCGGCGAGGAAGGTGCGGGCATCACCCGGACGGTGGAAGGCGTCGAAACCTACACTGGCTTCAGCCGCCTGCGGTCCTCGCAGTGGGTTGTGGCGGTGGGCATCCCGGCGGACGCCGCCAACGCCGACCTGCGCCGGGTGATCGCTGCCGTGGGCGCCGGCACCGCGGCCTCGCTGGCGCTGCTGGCATTGCTGGCCTGGCGTACGGCCCGCGGCATCAGCGGCCCGATCGACATTCTCAAGCGCGCGGCGGCCGACCTCGGCGCGGGCAAGCACGTGGCGCTGCGGCCGCTCGGCGTCGAGGAACTCGACGAAGTAGCCTGGGCGCTGCGTCAGGCGGCCATCGATCGCGACGATGCGAACGAGCGCCGCGGCAAGGTTGAGGCCGAGCGTGAACACCTGCTTGTCCAGCTCGCGGAGGCGCTGCATGTGGCGGAGCAGGCCAATCGCAACAAGGATGAATTCCTGGCCTTGCTGGGCCACGAACTGCGCAACCCGCTCGCGCCGATCCTGAACGCCGTGCACCTGATCGGCCTCAAGGATGACGACCGGACGCTGCCGGAGCGCCGCATCATCCAGCGCCAGCTCAGCTACGTCACGCGCATGGTCGACGACCTGCTGGATGCCTCGCGCATCACCAGCAACCGCTTCGCGATCAACCTGCGGCCGCTGCGCCTGGTGCCCGTCCTGGAGCAGACCGTCGAGGCGCAGCGGCCGAACTTCGGCTCGCGCACCGTCAACCTGCGCATCGATGACGCGGCGCGGGGCGAGTGGGTCCGCGCCGACGAGGCGAGGCTGGTACAGATTTTCAACAACATCCTGGGCAATGCCATCAAATTCACCGCGCCGACGGGGGCGATCGACATCGAGGCCCGCAAGGTGGACCGCAGTATCGAGATCGTCTTTCGCGATGACGGCGCGGGCATGTCCGCGGAGCACCTTCGCCGTGCCTTCGATCTGTTCTGGCAGGCGCCCAACCGTGCGGCCGGCGCCAGCGCCGGCCTGGGCCTGGGCCTCGCCATCGTCAGGAGCCTGATCGAAATGCAAGGCGGCACCGTCCAGGCGCACAGCGACGGGGAGGGGTGTGGCATGGTGATTACCATCACGCTGCCGGTGGGCGAGCCACCGAACGAAGAACCGACGGTCCCGCGCATGGGCGCGGGCGCGGCGTCCACACGGGTGCTGGTCGTAGACGACAATGAGGACGCCGCAGACACACTGTCGATGCTGCTCAACGCCTCCGGCTTGGAGGTGCGGGTGGCCTATACGCCGCAGTCGGCGCTTGACGCGGTCGCGTCTTTCCAGCCAGAGATCGTGCTTCTGGACATCGGCCTGCCCGAGATGGACGGCTACGAAGTCGCGCGTCGGCTGCGCTCGGGCGATCGCCCGTTCCAGGGGAGGCTGGTCGCGCTCACAGGCTATGGGCAGGAGCGGGACGTGCGCAGGGCCCACGAAGCGGGTTTCGATGCGCACCTGATCAAGCCGGTAGAGCCGGAGACGCTGTTCCAGCTGCTGGCGCGGCTGGCCTCGGCCTCGCCGCCGCAGGCCTGAGGGGCTGAGGGGGCGGGGCTTTGCCGGCCCGCGTGCGTCACTGCTCCGCGAACGCGCGTTCGATGACGAAATCGCCAGGCCTGGTCGTATTGCCCTCGACGAAGCCCCGGCCTTCCAGCATGTGCTTCAGGTCGCGCAGCATGCCGGGGCTGCCGCAGATCATCACCCGGTCCTCCTCGGACTTCAGCGAGGGGATGCCGAGGTCTTCGAACATCTTTCCGGTTTCCATGAGGTCGGTGACGCGGCCCATGTTCTTGTAGGCCTCGCGCGTTACCGTCGGGTAGTAGCGCAATTGGCTCGTCACCAGCTCCCCCAGGATCTCGTGCGCGGGCAGGTGCTCCACCAGCAAGTCGTGGTAGGCCAGCTCGTCCTTCTGGCGCACCCCGTGCACGAGGATGATCTGCTCGAATTTCTCGTAGGTAGCCGGGTCGTGCACGATGCTCATGAAAGGCGCCAGGCCGGTACCGGTGGACAGCAGAAAGAGGCGCTTGCCCGGCAGCAGGTAATCGATGAGGAGCGTGCCCGTAGGCTTGCGGCCGACGATGATCTTGTCGCCAACCTTCATGTGCTGCAGCCGCGAGGTGAGCGGGCCATCCGGCACCTTGATGCTGAGGAACTCGAGGTGCTCCTCGTAGTTGGCGCTCACGATGCTGTAGGCGCGCAGCAGCGGCTTGTCGTTGACGCGCAGGCCGATCATCGTGAAGTGGCCATTGGAAAACCGCAGCGACTTGTCACGGGTCGTCTTGAAGGTGAAAAGCTTGTCCGTCCAGTGGTGGACGGACAGGACGGTTTCCTCGTTAAATGCACTCATGGGTCGTTTACCGCTCGCGCGGAAGAAAAAAACTACGCAATATAGATGGTAGGCGCGCAGGTCGCCTTGACGCGGCACAAGTGCGGCAGCCCCTGCCCGCCATGCGGAATTGTGCCTTGTGCGAGGGACCCGGCCATAAACTCAACCGGCAGGAGCCAAACATGACGATCGAACTCAAGGGAATGGACGGCGCGGCGGTGCAGGTCGCGCCGGAAGCGTTGGCGGCGTTCAAGGCAGCATTCAGGGGCCCGGTGCTGGCGCCTGCGGACGCGGGGTATGAGGAGGCGCGCAAGGTCTGGAACGCCGTTATCGACCGCCGCCCCGGCCTCATCGCGCGTTGCACAGGCACGATGGACGTGGTGCAGGCCGTGCGCTTCGCGCGAGAACACCGGCTGCTGCACTCTGTGCGCAGCGGCGGCCACAACATCGCGGGGCTGGCGGTGTGCGAGGGCGGCCTGATGATCGACATGTCGTTGCTGCGCGGCGTCTGGGTGGACGCCGCGGAGCGCACGGCGCGCGCCCAGGCCGGGTGCACCCTGGCCAACCTGGACCGCGAAACCCAGCTGCACGGGCTGGCGGCAGTGCTCGGGTTCGTGTCGGAGACCGGCATCGCCGGCCTCACCGTGGGTGGCGGCTTCGGCTACCTCACTCGCCAACATGGATGGACTTGCGACACCGTCTTGTCCATGGAGGTGGTCACGGCCGAGGCCAAGGTGGTGCGCGCATCCGAAACAGAAAACCCGGAGCTGTTCTGGGCGCTGCGCGGTGGCAGCGGCAATTTCGGCATCGTCACCTCGTTCGAATACCGCCTGTTCCCGGTCGGCCCCGAGATCCTCGGCGGCGCGATTGCCTGGCGCGGCGAGGACGCGGCGCAGGTGCTCGACGCTTTCCGCGAGTTCAGCGCTGCCGCCCCGAGGGAGTTGACGATGGTCGCAGCCTTGCGCATCGCCCCGCCCGCGCCCTGGCTGCCCAGGGAAATCCACGGCAAGCCGATGGCCGCTATCTTCGTGTGCTATAGCGGCAAGCCCGAAGACGGCGAGGCGCTTCTCGCCCCGCTGCGAAAGATCGGCAGCCCCGTTGCCGACATCGTCACGCGCCGGCCGTACGTGCAAATGCAAAGCCTGCTCGACGCCACGCAGCCCAAGGGCCGGCGCTACTACTGGAAGTCCCACTACCTGGGCGGGATAGGCCGCGATGCGATCCAACTCGCCGCCGAGCATGCAAGCCGAATCGTCTCCCCGCACTCGGCGATCCTGATGTTCCAGATCGGCGGCGCGTTGAACGAGCTGCCTCCCGACCATTCTCCGGCCGGCAATCGGGATGCCGAGTACGTGCTCAACATCGCAGGCGCGTGGGAAAAGCCGGAGGACGACGCGGCCAACATCCAATGGGCGAAGGACACTTTCGAGGCCATGAAGCCATGCTCGACCGGCGGAACGTATATCAACTTCCTCACGCAGGAGGAAGGGGCGGACCGCATAGCAGCCGCTTACGGGCGGCCCACGCTGGACAAGCTGGCCGCGCTCAAGCGCCAGTGGGACCCGGACGATTTCTTCCGCCACACCAAGGGCCTCACGGGATGACCCGCATTGGCGACACAATCGGGGATCTCCTTCAAAAATGGAAACCATGGACGAAGCCAAAGAACGACCCCCATTACCCGACCACCTCTCGGTGGATCCCCGCAGCCCCCACCACGTGGCCGCCGTGTTCGAGCACGAGGTCGGCATCCGCCTGAACGGCAAGGAACGCCATGACGTCGAGGAGTACTGCATCAGCGAGGGTTGGGTGAAGGTGCCCGCGGGCAAGACGGTGGACCGCAAGGGACATCCGCTGCTGATCAAGCTCAAGGGAACGGTCGAAGCCTTCTACCGCTAGGTAGATTTCCCTATCGCCCTGGATTGTTCCGACGATTTTCGCGTCGGTGCTGGCTGCCTATGCTGGATCCATTGAAACGGAGCCATGCGATGAAAGCAGAAATACAGCCCAGCAGACGCATTTTCCTGTCCCTGCTCCCGGCAGTCACGGCCGGACTGGCCGCACCGGCCGTGAGCGCCGCGCAGAAGCAGGGCACGCACTGGGGGATGCTGATCGATACCCGGCGCTGCATCGGCTGCCAAGCCTGCACCATGGCTTGCGCGATGGAGAACGCGCTGCCGGAGGGACAGTTCCGGACAACCGCGGCCACCTACGCCGTTACCACCAGCGAAGGCCGCAGCGGCGTGTCGATGGTGCCGCGCCTGTGCAACCACTGCGAAGACGCGCCCTGCATCCCGGTGTGCCCGGTCGGTGCCACCTACAAGCGCGAGGATGGCATCGTGCTCGTGGACGGCGAGCGCTGCGTCGGCTGCGCGTATTGCACACAGGCGTGTCCGTACGACGCCAGGTTCATCAACCACGATACCGGCAAGGCCGACAAGTGCACGTTCTGCAGCCACCGCGTCGATGCGGGGCTTTTGCCAGCGTGCGTGGAAACTTGCGTTGGGGGTTCGCGCGTGTTCGGCGACCTGAACGATCCCGCCAGCGAGATCAGCAAGCGCCTGCTCGCCGCACAAGGCAAGACCAGCGTGCTGAAGGTCGAGGCAGGAACCAAGCCCAATGTCTTTTACATCGGGCTCGACAAGGAACTCAGCGGACGGGTCGCGGGACCGTCCGCCGCGGAGATGATGTGGCGGCCCGCTCAGCACGGAGCATGACATGAACACCACAGTCGAAGTCCTCGGGCTGACGCGTGAAGCCGCCTGGCTGCCATGGGCAGTCCAATACTTCTTCCTGGTCGGCATCTCGGCCGGCGCATTTTTCCTCTCGCTACCCGGGCTCGTGTGGCGCAACGCCTCATGGGCCGGGGTGTCGCGGCGCGCACTGCTGGCAGCGCTGGTGTGCGGGCTGACGGCCCCGGTCGCTCTGCTCGCGGACCTGCACCAGCCAGGCCGCTTCCTCAATTTCTACCTGCATCCGAACCTTCAGTCCTGGATGGCCTGGGGCTCTTTCTTCATCCCCCTGTATGTCGGCGGCCTGCTGCTGTACGCGTGGCTGTGCCTGCGGCCACAGATCGCCCGGATCGGCGCGCAGGACGGCACCGGTCCGCGCATGGCAGCGGTCTTGCGCGCATTGGCTTACGGTGGCCATGACAACCGCGCGGCCATCGGCGCGGCCGCGGTAATCGCCGCACTGGGAGCCGTGTTGATTTTGGTCTACACCGGCATGGAAGTAATGGCCGTGCAGGCCCGGCCGCTGTGGAACACGCCGCTGGTGCCTCTGCTGTTCGCCGTCACGGCGTTTGCCGGGGCCGTCGGCCTCACCGGGCTGTTCGAGGCGCTCAACGGCCACCGGGGGGCTGCGCCGCTGCTCAATCGCTGCCTTGCGCGCAGCCAGTGGGCCGTGCTCGCGCTGCTGGCGCTGTGGTGGATCTCCGGCCTGACTGGCGTGTCGTCATCGGCTGCGGAAGCACTCGACTCGATGAATGGCTCGCTGGGCTGGTGGCTCACCGGCGCCTGGCTCGCAGGCACGACATCGCTGGCACTGTGGCTCTCGATCCGCCGGCCGCAGTCGCTGGTGTTCGTTTCGCTGCTGGCGCTGCACGGGGCCTGGCTGCTCCGCTGGATCGTGTTCATGGGCGGGCAGGGCCTGCCCAAGATGGGCGCGGCCTTCCGTGGCTACGCCTTCACCGTCACGCCCGACAGCCTGCTGGGCATCGTCGGCACCGCCGGCCTCTTTCTCACCGTCTACATCGTGCTGACCAGCTTCCTGTCGTGGGAAGAGCCGGCCGCCGCCTGAAGGAATCGCCATCATGAAGATCAGCAAACGTCGCCAGGTTCTCGCTGCCGGGGGGCTCGCCGCATTCGGCGTGGGGTTCTCCGAAACGGGCGCCCGAATCGTGGGCAAGCTCATGGGAAGCGACCAGCCTAAGCACCGCACGGCCGGCAACGCGCCGGCGCCGGAGTTCAGCGTAGATGCCCAGGGGCACGTCAAGGTGAACACGGCGCAGCAGGTGAGCTACACCACTTGCCTGGGCTGCACCACGATGTGCGGCGTGCGCGTGCGCACCGACAAGGCGTCGGGCCGCGTGCTGCGCGTCGCCGGCAACCCGTACAGCCCGCTCTCTACCGATCCGCACCTGCCGATGAAGGCCAGCGTGCGTGAAAGCTTCGCCGCGGTTTCCGCATTCGAGGGCAAGGGCCTCGCCGGCCGCTCGACTGCCTGCGGCCGCGGTAACGCCGTGGCGCAGCAGGTCGATTCTCCCTACCGTGTGCTGTCGCCGCTCAAGCGCGTCGGCCCCCGCAACAGCGGACGCTGGGAAGAGATCTCCTTCGAGCAGCTGGTCAAGGAAGTCGTGCGGGGTGGCGACCTGTTTGGCGAGGGCCCCGTTCAGGGCCTGGCCGCGCTGCGCGACGTGAAGACGCCGATCGACCCCGCCATGCCCGAACTCGGTGCCCGGGTGAACCAGGTGGCCGTGATGTCGAGCGTCAACGACGGGCGCGAGAGTTTCGCGCGGCGCTTCTTCAACCAGTCATACGGAACGATCAATTTCTTCGGGCACGGGTCCTATTGCGGCGGCGCGTACCGCTCCGGCACGGCCGCGCTGTTCGGTGACCTGAAGGGCCTGCCGCACGGCAAGCCGGACTTCGCGAACGCGGAATTCGTGCTGTTCGTGGGGACGGCGCCGGGTCAGGCGGGCAATCCGTTCAAGCGCCAGGGTACGCTCGTCGCGAAGGCACGCACCGAAGGCAAGCTCTCGTACATCGTGGTTGACCCGGTGCTCACCCACGCGAGCAGCCGCGCCAGCGGCGACCGCGGCCGCTGGCTCCCGATCCGCCCAGGCACCGATGGTGCGCTGGCGATGGCGATCATCCGCTGGATGATCGAGAACGACCGTATAGACCGCCACTTTCTCGGCTTCCCCAACGAAGCAGTGGCAAAGGCCGGTGGTGAGCCGTCCTGGTCCAACGCAACCCACCTGGTCGTGGTCGAGCCCGGGCATCCGCGCGAAGGCAGGATGCTGCGCGCCTCGGACATGGGCCTGGTGCTTCCCGAGGAGCAGCGCTACAAGGAGGGCGATGCCTTCGTGTGCCTGGACGAGGCGGGCAAGCCCGTGTTCCACGACAAGGCCAGCCAGCCGGCGCAACT
>JAQZBU010000176.1 GCA_029237735.1 Ramlibacter sp.
CCCCCCGAGGGGGCTGTTTTGCCTAGTGGCGGCACGTCGGCAAAACGTTCCCAAAGGATAATCGCACAAATGAGTCGCAAGCCACGCGTTGTTGTCGGTCTGAGCGGGGGCGTGGACTCCGCGGTGAGCGCGTACCTGTTGAAACAGCAGGGGTACGAAGTCATCGGCATCTTCATGAAGAACTGGGAGGACGACGACGACAGTGAATACTGCTCGTCGAACGAAGACTTCGTGGACGCCGCCGCCGTGGCCGACGTGATCGGCATCGAGATCGAGCACGTCAACTTCGCGGCCGACTACAAAGACCGCGTCTTCGCCGAGTTCCTGCGCGAATACCAGGCCGGCCGCACGCCCAACCCCGACGTGCTGTGCAACGCGGAGATCAAGTTCAAGGCCTTCCTCGACCACGCGATGCGCCTGGGCGCCGAGAAGATCGCCACGGGGCACTATGCTCGGGTGCGCGAGCGAGCGGGCAGGTTCGAGCTGCTCAAGGGCCTGGACGATACCAAGGACCAGAGCTACTTCCTGCATCGCCTGAACCAGGCGCAGCTGGGCAAGACTCTGTTCCCGGTCGGCGAGCTGCGCAAGACGGAGGTGCGCCGCGTGGCAGAGGAGATCCGGCTGCCCAACGCGAAGAAGAAGGATTCAACCGGCATCTGCTTCATCGGCGAGAGGCCGTTCCGCGAGTTCCTCAACCGCTACATCAGCAAGGAGCCCGGACCGATCAAGGACGAGCGCGGCCGCGTGATCGGCCAGCACCAGGGCCTGTCGTTCTACACGCTTGGGCAGCGGCAGGGGCTGGGCATCGGCGGCATCAAGGAAAAAGGCGCGCAGCGCGGCGGCGGCGAGCACGCGCCCTGGTTCGTCGCGCGCAAGGACATGGAGAAGAACACGCTGTGGGTGGTGCAGGGCCATGACCATCCCTGGCTGCTGTCGTCGGCGCTGGATGCGGACGACGCGAGCTGGGTCGCGGGCGAAGCCCCGCAGCCCGGCACTTACGGGTCCAAGACCCGATATCGCCAGGCCGACGCCGACTGCACGCTTGCCTCTGGCGCGAGCGCCGCTTTCCACCTCGACTTTCCGCAGCCCCAATGGGCCGTGACCCCCGGTCAGTCCGCCGTGCTCTACGACGGTGAGGTGTGCCTGGGCGGCGGCGTCATCTCGACCGCCGCGAAATAGGCCTACGCCACGCGGCTTGGCCGCGCGGGCTTCTTGGATTAGAGTAAATCGGCGTCCAAGCTCCCGGGGGAACGACATGCTGACTGCTGACGACCTTGCCCAGCTCACGCTCTTCGCCGATGTGCCACCCGCCGAGATCGCGCGGCTGGCCGCCAGCTGCCCAGACATCCACCTGACCGCGGGCGAATATGCCATGCACGAAGGCGATGACCGCGCCCTGTACATCGTCCTGTCGGGGATGCTGGAAGTCGTCAAGCTGATGGACGGGGTGCCCCGGGTGATCGGGAAGCGCGGGCCGGGCCAGTTGCTCGGCGAGGTACCGATGACGATGGGAACGCCCTTTCTCGGGGGCGGGCGCGCCGTCGAGCCATCACGGGTGATGCGCATCGAGCCGCGCCAGTACTACGAATTGGCCGCCAACTTCCCGTCGGTCGCGCAGAAGGTCAACGAGAAGGCGCGCGAGCGCATGGGGGGTCTGCAGGGCCTGGCCACCGAAGCGCCCACTGCCAAGGTCGTGATGCTGGGCCACCGCTGGGACACGGCCTGCCACGACCTGCGCCGCTTCCTGGCGCGCAACCAGATCGCCTTCGACTGGGCCGCGCCCGATGCCCCGGATCTGGCCTCTCGCTGGAAAGGTCCGAAGCTCGGCGAAGCCGATTGGCCCGCGGTGCGCCTGGCCGACGGGACGGTGATGGTCAAGCCCGCCACGCGCGAACTGGCGCGCCGCCTGGGCCTGCAGACCCATGCCACGCACGGCCTGTACGACACCATCATCATCGGCGGCGGCCCCGCCGGGCTGGCCGCAGCCGTGTACGGCGCCTCGGAGGGGCTGAGCGCCCTGGTGGTGGAACGCGAGGCACCCGGCGGGCAGGCCGGCACCTCCTCGCGCATCGAGAACTACCTGGGCTTTCCGCACGGCGTTTCAGGCGACGAGCTGGCCAGCCGCGCGCTCCAGCAGGCCAGGCGCCTGGGCGCGGAGATCCTGGTCACGCGCAACATCGAGCGGATCGACCTGGACACGCGCTGCATCCATATGGATGGCGGCGATGTGGTGCAGGCCCGCTCGCTGATCCTGGCCACCGGCGTGAGCTGGCGGCGCCTGCAGATCGAGGGCTTCGACCGATTGATCGGGAAGGGCATCTACTACGGCGCGGCCCGCAGCGAGGCGTCCTCCACGCAGGGCCTGGACGTGCACCTGATCGGCGCGGGCAACTCGGCCGGCCAGGCTGCGCTGTTCTTCGCCAACCACGCGCGCAGCGTGACGCTGCTGGTGCGCGGCGACTCGCTCGAAAAGGGCATGTCGCACTACCTGATCGAGCAGCTGCGCAACAAGTCCAATGTCGCGGTCGCTTTGCATAGCGAAGTGCTGGGGGTGCATGGCACGGACCACCTCACGGCGATCGATCTCGCGGATCGCAAGAGCGGCGATGTGCGGCGGGTGGACTGCGGCGGCCTGTTCGTCTTCATCGGCGCCGACGCGCAGACCGAGTGGCTGCCCGAGGAGATTGCGCGCGACCAGCGCGGCTATGTGCTCACGGGCAGCGATGTGGTGAAGGCCGGCCGGTGGTCGGAACCGAAGCGCGACCCCTTCCTGCTGGAAACCAGCGTGCCGGGGGTCTTTGCCTGCGGCGATGTCCGCCTGAGCCCCGTCAAGCGCGTGGCGTCCGCGGTGGGCGAAGGCAGCATGGCGATCGCGTTCACCCACCAGTTCCTGCAGCTGGGGCGCTAAAGCTCAGAACGGAATATCGTCATCCATATCATCGAAGCCCGTCGAGGGCTTCGCGGCCGGCTTGCTGGCCGCTTGCGGAGCGGGACGCGAAGCGGGTGCCGGACGGCGCTGACCACCGCCTTCGTCGTCACCACCGCCAGCCGGGCCGCCCATGCCTTCACGGCCGCCGAGCAGCTGCATTTCGGTGGCGATGATGTCGGTGGCGTTCTGCTCGACCCCGTCCTTGTTGGTGTACTTGCGGTAGACGAGCCGCCCCTCGACATAGATGGGCCGACCCTTCTTCACGTATTCGCCGACGATCTCGGCAAGCCGATCGAAGAACGTGACGCGGTGCCACTGCGTTTCTTCAACCGTCTCGCCGCTGGTCTTGTCCTTGCGCTTGCTCGTCGTGGCGATGCTCACGTTCGCGACGGCCTGACCGGACGGCAGGTAACGCACTTCGGGGTCGCGGCCACAGTTGCCGATCAGAATGACTTTATTCACGGATGCCATTGAATTTGCTCCTCCACTGACGTGGGTTGTAACCAGACGATGGGCCGCGATTGCCACGGCCCCGGTAAACCTTAATTATGTCGCCTGCGCCTCGTCCGCCAGCACTTCCTCGGCCGATGGCCGCGCACGGGGCGCCCGCATGGGCCACGCCACGACGAGCCAGACCAGCATCAAACCGGCGCACGCGGCAAACAACCCCTGGGCTCCAGCGTTCTTGGTGAGCCAGCCGCCCACGGCCCCGCCGGCAAAAAATCCCAGGGATTGGAGTGTGTTGTACACACCCAGCGCCGCGCCGCGAGCATGTGGCGGCGCGATCCGCGAGGCCATGCTGGGCTGGCTCGCCTCCAGCACGTTGAAGCCGCAGAAGAAGACGAACAGCAATACGGCCAGTGCCCAGACGCTGGGCTGCCCGGCCACCAGCAGCAGCCCGACCTGCACCAGCGCGACCACCCCCACCGAGCCCAGGAACACCGCCCGCAGGTAGCCACGACGCTCCAGCGGAAACAGCGTGGCGCCCATGACGACGAACGATGCCAGCACGGCCGGCAAGTACACATGCCAATGGTCCGCCTTGGCCAGGCCCGCCTGCACCATCAGGGCTGGGATGGCGACCCACATCGCCAGCTGCACCGCATGCAGCACGAAGACGCCGACGTCCAGCCGCAGCAGGCCGGCGTCGGTGAGCACGTCTGCCAGCTTGCCGCGCGGCACGTTCTTGTGCTGGATCGGCTCGGGCGGTGTCCACCAGGCCACGATGGCGATACAGGCCAGCGCGAGGCCACCGGTGACCCAGAACAGGCCCGACAGGCCGATGCTGGCCGCCAGCATCGGCGCGGCGACCAACGACAGCGCGAACATGAGGCCGATGCTGGCGCCCACTAACGCCATCGCCTTGGTCCGCACTTCGTCGCGCGTCTGGTCCGCCAGCAGAGCCGTTACGGCGGCCGAAACGGCGCCAGCGCCTTGCAGCGAGCGCCCGGCAATGAGCCAGCCGAGGGTAGGGGCGGCCGCGGCCAGGAAGCTTCCCAGCGCGAACACCACCAGGCCAAGGATGATCACGCGCTTGCGCCCGAACCGGTCCGACGCCAGGCCGAAGGGGATTTGCAGGATGCCCTGGGTGAGGCCATAAATACCCATCGCCAGCCCGATCAGTGTCGGGTCGTCACCCCCCGGGTAGCGGGCCGCCTCCAGCGCGAAGACGGGCAGCACCAGGAACAAGCCCAGCATTCGCGCGGCGAAGATGGCGGCGAGCGATCCGCTGGCGCGTCGCTCGGTGGCCGTCATGCGGCCCGGGTCTGATGGATTGGAGGATGGCTTCACGTAATGGCGGAAAGGCAAGATCCGGGCCGAGCGGCCCGGCAAACTCCGGATTGTCCAGCATTCGCCGGGGCGGCCGGGGTGCGCGATTCCTGCCGGGCTTGCGCTTTCTCAAGCGGGGGAGAACATGAGGGCTCCCCACGGGCAGGCCCGCGCGGGGAAGCCCTGCGGGCTATCATGTCGGGTTACCCTTTGCGCACCCGACCTTGAACGATTCGACCGACGGAAAATACCTTGGCAGCCTGGCCGCGGCTCAGCGGATCAGCATCCGCGGCGCGCGCACGCACAACCTCAAGAACATCGACCTCGACATCCCGCGCAACCAGCTGGTGGTGATCACCGGCCTGTCGGGTTCGGGCAAATCCTCGCTCGCCTTCGACACCCTGTATGCGGAAGGCCAGCGCCGCTACGTGGAAAGCCTGTCGGCGTATGCACGGCAGTTCCTGCAGCTGATGGACAAGCCCGATGTGGACATGATCGAAGGCCTGTCGCCCGCGATCTCCATCGAGCAGAAGGCCACCTCGCACAACCCGCGCTCCACCGTAGGCACGGTGACGGAGATTCACGACTACCTGCGCCTGCTCTTCGCGCGCGCCGGCACGCCCTATTGCCCGCAGCACAACATCCCGCTGACCTCCCAGACTGTCTCGCAGATGGTGGATGCGGTGCTGGCGCTGCCGGAGGAAACGCGGCTGATGATCCTCGCGCCCGTGGCGCGGGATCGAAAGGGCGAATTCGAGGGTGTGTTCGCCGAGATGCAGGCACAAGGTTATGTGCGCTTTCGCGTCGATGGCCAGGCTTATGAGTACGACGACCTGCCCAAGCTGAAGAAGGCGGAGAAGCACGACATCGATGTCGTGATCGACCGTGTGAAGGTGCGTGCCGATATCAAGCAGCGGCTGGCGGAAAGTTTCGAAGCCGCGTTGCGCCTGGCCGACGGCCGCGCGATCGCGATGGAAATGGACAGCGGCGCCGAGCACCTCTTCAACGCGAAGTTCGCCTGCCCGATCTGCAGCTACTCGATCAGCGAGCTGGAGCCGCGCCTGTTCTCCTTCAACTCGCCGGTGGGCGCCTGCCCGTCGTGCGACGGCCTCGGTCACATGGAATTCTTCGATCCGGCGCGGGTCGTGGCCTTTCCCACGCTATCGCTGGCCAGCGGCGCGATCAAGGGATGGGACCGACGCAACGGCTATTACTTCGCCTTGCTCGAGAGCCTGGGCAAGCACTACAAATTCAGCCTCGACGTTCCGTTCGAGGAACTCGCGCCCCCGATCCAGGCCGCGATCCTGCACGGCTCGGGCGAGGACGAAATCCGCTTCAGCTACACGCTCGACTCTGGCGCCTCGGCGGGACGCAGGGTAACCAAAAAACATGCCTTCGAGGGCATTCTCCCCAATATGGAGCGACGCTACCGCGAAACCGATTCCGTCGCGGTGCGCGAAGAGCTGGCGCGCTATCGCAGCATGCAGCCCTGCCCCGAGTGCGGCGGCACGCGGCTGCGCAGCGAGGCGCGGCACGTGAAGGTCGGCGAAGGCGAACAGGCCCGCGCGATCTTCGAGATCGGGCGCGAGATCGGGCTGCGCCTGAAATTCCTCAACGACGTCGGCCTCAACTATTTGAGCCTTGACCGCAGCGCGGAGACGCTGTCGGGCGGCGAGGCGCAGCGCATCCGCCTGGCGTCCCAGATCGGCTCCGGCCTCACGGGCGTGATGTACGTGCTGGACGAGCCAAGCATCGGCTTGCACCAGCGCGACAACGACCGCCTCATCGGCACGCTGCGCCACCTGCGCGACATCGGCAACAGCGTGATCGTGGTGGAGCACGACGAAGACATGATCCGCGCCGCCGATCACGTGATCGACATGGGCCCCGGCGCAGGCATTCACGGGGGCCGCGTGATGGCACAGGGCACGTTCGACGACGTAAAGAATGCAGTGGGCTCGCTCACCGGCCAGTACCTCTCAGGCAAGAAGACCATCCCCGTGCCGGCGCGGCGCACGCGCTGGCTGCCGGTGCAAGACCTGATCCCCTACGAGCGCAAGGTGTCGCGCTTTCCGCCGAGCGAAGCCGCCCAGCGCCGCGCAGCGCGCGAGGCCGAGCACATCGCCACGCGCGGCAACGTGCAGGAGATTCGTGTGCTCGGCGCGACGGGCAACAACCTCAAGAGCGTGAGCGTTTCGTTTCCCGTCGGCCTGTTCACCTGCGTCACCGGCGTGTCGGGCTCGGGCAAGTCGACACTGGTGAACGACACGCTCTATGCTGCCGTAGCGCGCACGCTTTACCGCGCGCACGAGGAACCGGCCGCGCACGAGGCGGTGGAAGGCATCGAGCATTTCGACAAGGTGATCAACGTCGACCAGTCCCCGATCGGCCGTACACCACGCAGCAACCCAGCCACCTACACCGGCCTTTTCACGCCGATCCGCGAGCTGATGGCCGAGGTCCCGATGGCCAAGGAACGCGGCTACGGGCCCGGACGGTTCTCGTTCAACGTGGCGGGCGGCCGTTGCGAAGCCTGCCAGGGCGACGGCATGGTGAAAGTGGAGATGCACTTCCTGCCCGACGTGTACGTGGCCTGCGACGTCTGCCGCGGCCAGCGCTACAACCGCGAAACGCTGGAAGTGCAGTGGAAGGGCCGCAACATCGCGCAGATCCTGGACATGACGGTGGAGGACGCGCACCTGTTCCTCAAGGCCGTGCCCACGATCGCGCGCAAGCTGCAGACATTGCTGGACGTGGGCCTTTCGTACATCAAGCTCGGGCAGGCCGCGACGACGCTGTCAGGCGGCGAGGCGCAGCGCGTGAAGCTTGCCCTCGAACTTTCCAAGCGCGACACCGGCCGCACGCTCTACATCCTGGACGAGCCCACCACGGGCCTTCACTTCGCCGACATCGACCTGTTGCTGCGCGTGCTGCACCAGTTGCGCGATGCGGGCAACACCATCGTCGTCATCGAGCACAACCTGGACGTCATCAAGACCGCCGACTGGATCATCGACATGGGCCCCGAAGGCGGCGCGGGCGGCGGGGAAGTGGTGGGCGTGGGCACGCCGGAAGACATCGCGGCGAACCCTGCGAGCCATACGGGCAGGTATTTGAAGCGCCTGCTCTAGCAGCGTGCATGGCCCCGCAGCCTCGCGGTCTCAAGGATGAGCAGTTTTCTCTTCTGTCCGTGAGTAATTGCACATCCATCATGCAAACGAAGGATGGAGACCTTTAGATACAAAGACAACACTGAGTTGCACAACCGACGTGCGACGTGCTTGCGCAATGCCAGCCGCTGATGTGCCGCCGGTCCATTCGCCAAGGAGTCTTTATGAACCGCATGTCTAGTGCTCGGGCCGCTTTCGCGCTGGCGACGCTGGCTTTGATGGGATTTTCGGCCTTCGCCGATTCGCCGTTGACAGGATCGATCAAGACAACCGATTCGACGTGCATCACCGTGAACGGCAACGTCCAGTACCTGGACAAGAGTGCCGTCTACCTCTCCGGCGAGAACCTGGTACCCAGTGTCGGTTATTACGTCCGGGTGACGGATCCGAGCGGCGTCGTGGTCCTGGGCACGAGTGTCCCGAACAAACCCATCACCACCGACTCGTCAGGCAACTTCTCCTGCATGCAACTCATCGCGCTCGTCGGCGGCAGCTATACGGATACGCCCAACCCGGCTGGTGAGTACAAGGTATTCGTCGGCCTGTTGTCGGACTTCTCCGGCGGCAGCAGGAAAACAGACAACTTCCGCATCGGGTCGCAGACACCGGTGGCAGAGACCGGGTCGATCGCGATTCGCAAGTTCTACGACACCAACGCCGACGGCGTTTGGGACGCGGGCGAGATCGAACTGCCCGACGCCGGGGCGGCGCCGTACGGCAACACCGGCTGGAAGGTGGACCTCCTCGGTTCCGCTGCGCAGCTCACGCCGGCGTCGTACACCTCATTGCAGTTCTCCACTTACACGGCCCGGGAGTACGCGCCGACGGAGACGAACTGGTATTCCACGGCTCCCACACCCATCGATATGGGCAGCGGCTTCCTCAACAAGAGCGCCGTAACCGTGTCGTCCGGATCGCCCTACGCGACCGTCATCTTCGGCAATGTGTGCACCGGTGCCGGCGGCGGCAAGACGCTAGGCTTCTGGAGCAACAAGAACGGCCAGGCCGCGATGACCGCGTACGGGATGAACAACCTGCTGGCCTACCTTGGCGGCCTGAACCTCGCCAAACCGAACGGCGACGACTTCGATCCGGCCAGCTATGCGGAATTCAAGAAATGGCTTCTGAGCGGCAACGCGGTGAACATGTCGTACATGCTGTCCGTCCAGATGGCCGCGATGGCGCTGAACATTCAGACCGGCAAAGTCGGCGGCGCCAGCATGGTGTACGCGCCGGGCGCGTTGACCGCCAACGACTCCGGATTCATGTCGGTCGCGTCGCTGGTCAGTGAGGCGAACACGGCGCTGGGCAATCTCTCCATCACCGTAGCCGGCGTGTCGGCACGGGCCTACCAAGGCATGCTGAAGACGGCACTGGACCGCGCGAACAACAATCTGACTTTCGTGCAGAACCAGCCCTGCGCATACACGTTCACTTCCACACAGTGATCGTAGGCAGCCGGCCGCAGCGGGTGCGCTACGGCCGGCGCGTCGCATTTCTCGTGCATCTGCACGATGCAGGCCTCTCCACGGTCTGTCACATTTAGTAGCAACTAGCTGCCGACGCGCCGAAAACCGGCAGTGCTCACGAACAGCTTGCGCAAAAAAAAGGTGTGACGATGAAAGCCTATTACGCCGCTTTGGAGAGAGAGCAACAAGCTTGGCGGGCGCTCGACGGAAACCTGCCTGGCGTTGCAGGTTGCAGCCCTGCGCTGTGGGCCGATTGGGTAGCTGCGATAGCGCAGCTCAACGCGGAAGGCGCCCGGTTTATGCAAGCACATCAGCTTGAGTCGCGACACCATCGCCGACTTCCACGTCGGGCTGGATTCGCTGAAACCGGGCACCTTGACTGATGCGCAGTTTGTGGCCCATTTCGCAATGGACGATTCGGCGGATGTCAACGGCGATCTGGTCAACGTCACCGTGATCACCATCATCGGCGACACGACGTTCTCCATCTGCTGGGTGTGACCAGCGCAACATCGCAATCGCGCTGCAGCCGCGCCACTTCCGCTTCGAGTTCGCCGCGCGCCGCGCGACCGTCGGGGAGGGCACCGCCCTGCTCCAGCCGCGATTGCGCCTGGGCGAGTTCCTTGTACAAGCGGTGCCAATCCGCGAGCTTGGCTTCGACGGTGCGCATCACATACCTCCTTGTGTTCTGAGCCCTTGAAGTTAAGGCTCATCCTCCGCCACAGTTTGCGCCCGGTCAAGATTTCGGCGCGGCTGTTTCATCGCGCGACGATGCTTACAGTTGATGATCGGGCGAACGCCGCATTGTCATTGCGGTGCAGCAATACACTGCGTTGCGATATGCGGGCCGATCAGGCCTTCGCCGCTTCGAGCAAATCGCGCGTCCTGCGCGCCTCGCGCCGCGCCGCTTCCGCGAAGCCTTCCGCGTCGGACGCGTACAGGATCGCGCGCGAAGAACTCACCACGATGGGCGCATCGGCACGCCAGCCGGCCTTCACGGTGGCAACGGCATCGCCGCCCTGCGCACCGATGCCGGGAATCAGCAGCGGCACGTGCGGCGCGACCTTGCGCACGCCTTCGATTTCCGCGGGATAGGTTGCGCCTACGACCAGCCCGAGCTGGCCGTTGGTGTTCCACGGCCCCTGCGCGAGCCGCGCCACGTGCTCGTACAGCAGCGGCTGGCCCTCGACTGAAGCGAGCCGCTGGTTCTGCAGGTCGTCCCCGCCGGGGTTGGACGTGCGGCACAAGAGGAATGCGCCTTTGCCTTCGTACTTCAGGTAGGGTTGGATCGAATCGAAACCCATGAAGGGCGAGAGCGTCACGGCATCGGCGCCATAACGCTCGAAGGCTTCCTTGGCGTATTGCTCGGCGGTCGATCCGATGTCGCCGCGCTTGGCGTCAAGGATCACGGGCACATGCGGCGCGGTGCGGCGCATATGGTCCATCAGCTTTTCCAGCTGCGCCTCGGCCCTGTGGGCGGCGAAGTAGGCAATCTGGGGCTTGAACGCGATGACGAGGTCGGCCGTGGCGTCCACGATCGCGGCGCAGAAGTCGTAGATGCGTGCAGCGTCGCCTTTAAGGTGGGCCGGGAAACGTGCGGGTTCGGGGTCCAGCCCCACGCACAGCATGGAGTCATTGCGCTGCTGCGCATCGAGCAGCATGGTGATGAAGGTCATGAGCCTCGATTGTACGCAGCGCACTTTTTACGGATGCAGCCACAATCGGGGGCGATGCAGCGCCTCACCCGACAACAACTCGCCACCCTCGTCATCCTCACCCTGGCGTGGGGCGTGAACTGGCCGGTGAT
>JAQZBU010000043.1 GCA_029237735.1 Ramlibacter sp.
CGACGGCCACACCGCCATGCTGCTGGGCGCGGCCAAGTACCTGGCGAAGCACCGCGACTTCGACGGCATCGTCAACTTCATCTTCCAGCCGGCGGAAGAGGGCGGCAACGCCGGCGCCAAGGCCATGATGAAGGACGGCCTGTTCCAGAAATTCCCGTGCGACGAGATCTACGGCATCCACAACATGCCGGGTTTCCCGGTGGGGCACTTCGCCTTTCGCAAGGGGCCGGCGATGGCGTCGAGCAACCGCTTCGACATCATCGTGCGCGGCACAGGTGGCCACGCCGCGCAGCCGCACAAGGCGGTGGACACCATCGTCATCGCGGCGGAACTGGTGGGCGCGCTGCAGACGCTGATTTCGCGCCACAAGAACCCGATCGACGTGGCCGTGGTCAGCGTGACGCAGATCCATGCCGGCGACGCCTACAACGTTCTACCGGGCGAGGCCGTGATCAAGGGCACGGTGCGCACGTTCAGCACCGAGGTGCTGGACGACATCGAAAGCAACATGCGCCGCATGGCCGAGATGCTGCCGCAGGCGCATGGGGGCTCGGGCGAATTGAAGTTCCACCGCGCCTACCCGCCGCTGGTGAACTGGGACGCGCAGACCGAGTTTGCGATGAAGGTGGCGCAGGACGTCTTCGGTGCGGACAAAGTGGACGGCAACACCCCACAACACGGCGGCGCCGAGGATTTCTCTTTCTACCTGCAGGAAGTGCCTGGCAGCTACCTCTTCCTGGGCAACGGCGAAGGCGCGCACCGCGAGGAAAAGTACATCGGCATGGGGCCGTGCGAGCTGCACAACCCCAACTACGACTTCAACGACGCGCTGCTGCCGACGACCAGCGCGACCACGACCGCGCTGCCGATGGCAAGCGGGCGCCAATTGAAGCCGTTGCCACCGACCCGCAGTCCGCTGGGACCCGCAAAGGTCTTCGAGGCGCTTCTCAGTTCGCCAGTGCGTGGATCGATGGCAACCCTGAAGTCGTCCATCCGGCTAAGGGCCATGCTGCTCTCTCCGTTCGTCGTTGCAAGGACCGGTGGCATCGAACTCGTGCGATGCCCTCAGCGTCTTTTTAAGACTCTGCCGCCAGGGCAGATGTAGGACGCCTGCGCACGACGACGGTAGCTTTCGGCGCCAGCGAGATTGCACACAATCGCTCCATGTCATTGGTCCCAACGTCCGTGCCCGAGATCCTCTCAAGTGCCTTCGTCGAGCGTGCAGTCGAACAGCTGCCCTGGTTCGCCGTCGTGCTGCTGGTTTCGGTGGCCATCACGTCCCTGTTTTCCCGCGAGCGCCGCCGGCGACTTGGCCTCACCAGGTTCCTGCTCGGCTACCTGTGCATCGTGGCCGTGCCGCTCTTTGGCGTGATCGTGCTGCGGTCGGCGCTGCGCGAGGGACTGGAACAAGCCGGCCACGGTTGGTGGGCCGCGTTATGGCTCAGCCTGTTCTGGATGGTGACCTTCATCGTCGTGGGGCAGTGGGTCGTGCGCCGCATGCCGCCGAGCCGCGGGTGGCTGCGGGACTATCGTCAGGCCGGTCGCAACATCTGGCGCGACCGGCTGGCACGCTGGTTCGGCATCCGCTGGCGCGATGGATGACGTTCATGCTGCCAGCCCGGTCTCGCTGCGATAGAGCTGGGGCAGGAAGTGCTCGAACATTCCCACCTCCTCGATGTTGTGCCGCAGCCAGAACCTGCCTTTCAACGGGGGGAAGACGATCCGCTCCAGAAACGGATGCACCAGCCGCCCGAGCGCACCCCGCGCCCCGAAGACCAGGCAATTCTCGTACGCGGTGCCCTCGGGCACGCGCTTGAATCTGTACTCCATGCGGACCAGCCCGCGGATCCCGTGAAAGATGGGGTTGTGGATGAAGCCTTCCTCGTCGAGCTTCTCGATCACCGAGCAGACATTGACGGTGAAGCGCGGATTGCCTCCGAGCATTTCGCGTAGCCGCAGCACCGCGCCCGGCCCGATGCTTCCATCGGGCAGTCGCCGCGCATAGCTGGCGTGGACATGGTCGGCCGGATGCCAGGCGCGGTACCGGTTCACCCGCATGCCCCCGATGTCCACCGTGCCCTCCAGGTGGGCGAACCACCACGCGAGCATGCGGGGCGTGACGCCGCGCAGGACCTGGTGGCGGATCCAGTAGCGGGTGCGCCCGTCTTCCAGGGTGTCGACACCGTAGTTCGCCGTGCTCAACGACCGCAGCGCCCAGGGAAGCCCGAAGGGCTCGGGCGGGCCGGAATGGTCCGCGCCATAGCCACGGATCTCCTGGGGCTCGGTGGCCATGCCCTGCACGGGAAGGGGAAAGGCCTGGTACGGACCGCCCGAAGGACGAAGTCCGGTGGCCGACTGGCTGAACGCACCGCTCATCTCGATCTCCATTAAGTAGTGCAATCACTATACATATCCTGGAAGGCGTTGTAAAGCAATTGCTATACTAAGTCCATGGAAAAGAAGCGAACGAAGGAAGGAGCGCCCCCTCCAGCGCGCGGGCGGCCCCGGTCCGATGCGATCCATTCGGAACTGCTCTGGGCCGCGACGCGGATGTTCAGCCGCCGGGGGAGGCTCGGCACGAGCACGCGCGAAATCGCTGCCGAGGCGGGGACGACGGAGCGCACGCTCTTCAAGCACTTCGGTTCCAAGGAGGGCCTGCTGCACGCCGTCCTGGACGAAGCCGTGCTCGCGCAGCTTGCCCCGGCCTCGCTGGCCGAGCTCAAGCGGGCGATCCAGGCCTATGCCGGCGATTTCCAGGCCTGGCACCAGGCACTGCTTCTCTCGCGACTGGAGGCCCTTCGCGCCGCTCCCGAATTGACGCGACTGCTGATCATCGAGCTGGTGGGCGACGAGGCGCAGCGCGCGCGCTTCGTCGCCCAGTGGAAGGAGGCGGCGTGGGCACCGCTCGTGGCCCTGTTCGGGCAACTGCAGCGGGACGGGTCGCTGCGAAGCGATCTGGGAACTGAGGCCCTCGTTGCGCAGTTCCTGCGCAGCAACATGGGGTTCCTGGTCGGCCGCTTGCTGGCGGGGTCGTCCACGGAGGCGCAGGACCAGGAGGACGTGGCTGCGTTGGCGTCTCTGTTCTCCGCCGGTGCGGCCGCGCCGCCAAGCCAGCTTCGCGTGCCAGTGCACAAGGTCGGCGCAAATGATGTTCGCTGACCCCTGGCTGGAACGCTGGCTTGGGCTGATCAAGCAACGCGCCGGAGAGCATCCCGTCCTCGAAATCGGATGCGGGTACGGCGACGATACGGCGACGCTTGCCGCTGCCGGCCTGTCGGTGATCGGGTTCGACCTCTCGCGTACCGCCCTTGCCGTGGCGCGCGCGCGCGTGCCCTCGGCGCGCCTCGAGCGCCGCGACATCCGGGAGCCACTGCCCGGCGCCGGCGGCTACGGCGTGGTGCTGGCCAGCCTGTCCCTGCACTACTTTTCCTGGACAGAGACCGTGCGCATCGTCGCCGGGATTCGCGATGCGCTGCGTCCCGACGGCATCCTGGTGTGTCGCCTGAACTCCACCGAGGACAAGCACTTTGGTGCCCAGGGAGGGATCGAGCTGGAGCCGGGCCTGTTCGATGTGAAGGGACAGCCGAAGCGGTTCTTCGACCGCCCAGCCGTGCAGGCGCTGTTCGCCGAAGGCTGGAGAATCATGTCCCTCGACCACGTCGTGACCGGCAAGTACCTCAAGCCGAAGGCTGCGTGGGAAGTCGTGGTCGAGCGCATACCGTCCGCGGTGGACCCAACCCGTATCTCGTCATGACCGCGCCGCTGGAGCATGTCGTCGTCCATCCGGCACCGCCGGAGCTGCGGACATGGTGCCTCTGCGCCATCGTCCGGCGGGTCCACGCGGGACCGTTGCACTCGCTGGTGCAAGCGAACACGTGGGCCTGCCTGAATACGATCGTCAGCGGTGAAGTACGCGGGCACGACAGCGTGCTCCCACCGCGTTTCGTGACCGGGCCGTTTCCGTCGCCCTTCCAGACCTGCGTGCCCGAGTCACTCGTGTCGATCAGCCTGGTGCTGCAACCCTGGCTGCTGCCGTCGCTGACGGGCAGATCGGCCCCCGACCTTGCCGGGCGCGTGACGGACGTGGCACAGCTTGGATCGGGCGTGCTCGACCTTCTGTGCGACGCGTCGGAGGACGCGTGCGACGAAGGCACGCTGGCCCCGTTGTGGGCGGCCGTGGCGGCACAGGTCGCCTCCTGCCGGCACGGCCCTCCAGCGCTTGCCCTCGACGCGCTTGCGCGGCACGGCGTCGCCGCCGCAGCCGAAGCGCTGGGGTTAGGCGCAAGACAGTACCTGAGGCGCTTCCGCGGCGCGATGGGGCTGCCGCCTGCCACCTGGCTGCGCATCCGGCGCTGGGAGGCGGCTGTAGGTTCGCTCGCCGGGCCGGAGCCCACCTCCCTCGCCGAGCTGTCCCTGCGGCACGGCTTCTCCGACCAGGCCCATCTCGCCCGCGACACCCGTGCAATCGCGGACGCGTCGCCGGCGCGGCTGCGGCAGTTGTTGCGGGACAAGGCTGGTCACTGGTCACTGCAACCGGCCCATGTCCGATTGATCCAAGACTCGGACGACGCGCGCCCCTAGGCTGCGCGCATGTCCCTCGACTCGCCTTCCCCTTCCCGATCCGCCCAGGGCGGCTTTCTCCTGACCACCGTCGAAGAGGCGGTCCAGGCGGCCCGGGCGGGCAGCCTCTGGTACCTGACCTTCGGCCTCGCATGCTGTGCCGTGGAGATGATCCACACGGCGATGGCACGCTACGACTTCGACCGGTTCAGCATGATCCCGCGCGCGAGTCCCCGGCAGGCGGACCTCATGATCGTCGCCGGAACCCTCACCAACAAGATGGCTCCCGCCATCCGCAAGGTGTACGACCAGATGGCCGAGCCCCGCTACGTGATCTCCATGGGCTCGTGCGCCAACGGAGGGGGCTACTACCACTACGCATATTCGGTGGTGCGCGGCTGCGACCGCGTCATCCCGGTGGATGTGTATGTGCCGGGTTGCCCGCCCACGCCTGAGGCCCTGCTCTACGGCGTCATGCAGCTGCAGCGCAAGATTCGTGACGCCGCGCCGCTGCGGAGGTAGCCGGTGGAGTGGCCGAAAGCGGACGTCTGATTCCGAACAAGATGTCCGAATCCGGCAAGCTGCGGAGAAGTCGCGGTCCTAGAGTCTGTTTTCGGCAATCGGCCGCTGGAAAAACAGGACTCCGAAACATGGACAGACTCAAAGGAAAGCGCGCCCTCATTACCGGCGGGACGACAGGGATCGGATTGGCAACCGCCCGACAGTTCCTGCTGGAGGGCGCGCACGTGATGGTGACCGGATGGAACGAGGACACTTTGGCCCATGCGCGGCAAGAACTGGGACGCGAAGTCGCCGTGGTCAGGATCGATGCTGGCAACGCCAACAGCCAGCAGCTACTCCGCTCGCGCGTGGAGGACGCTTTCGGTCGGCTCGATGTCGCCGTGATCAACGCGGGCATCGGCGTGTTCAGGCCCCTGGACGGGTGGGACGAGCAGAGCTTCGACCGGTCGTTCGACGTCAACCTCAAGGGACCTTTTTTCCTGCTGCAGGCCCTGCTTCCGGTCTTTGCAAATCCCGCATCCATCGTGCTAACCGGCTCGGTCAACGCACACATCGGAATGGCAACTTCCAGCGTCTATTCGGCCACGAAGGCGGCGCTCCGATCATTGGCGCGCACACTTTCGGGCGAACTCATCTCGCGTGGAGTGCGCGTCAACACCCTCAGCCCCGGCCCCGTCTTGACCCCGATCTACCGGAAGCTGGGCCTGCCAGATGACGCGCTTCAGGAAATGAGCCAATCCCTCCTGAAGCAGTTGCCGGCCGGCAGGTTCGCAGACCCGGTGGAAATCGCCCATGCTGCGGTATTCCTCGCCTCCGACGAGTCCGCCTACGCGGTCGGCAGCGAATTCGTAATGGATGGCGGATTCACGACGGTGTGACGTTCGTAGCCCTTGGACTCGTCTCGTCGAAAGTAACCGCGTTCGGAGAACGGCGACGGCAACCGACCGGAGAAGGCTGGCCGCCAGCGCTGACGCTACTTGCGCTGGCGCGTGCGTCCGTTCTTTGCAGCAGTACCGCCCGCGGCAGCCGGTTTCCTGCCGGCCCGTTGTGCCCCAGGCAGTTCGTCCGCCTCGGCGAGCCACTGCAACGTTTCGACGTGCAGCACGAACTGGCGCAGGTAGCGCGGCGACGCCGCGCGCATCAACTCCAGCGACTGCAGTACCAGCGCATGTGAATTGAGCGGCCCGGCCTGGGCCGGCCGTTGCGCCAGGGCCAGATCGAGCTTCTCCACTGCTCGCTGGGCGTCCCAGGCTTCGCGGAACCGGCGTGCGCTGGCGAGCTCGTCGCGGCCCGCGATGTCCGCTGCGGGGCGCGCGTCCCGCAGCAACTGCGCCAGCGGTGATGCAGGTTGCCGGGCGGCCGCACGGGGCGTTGCCACCGGTCCGGCAACGTCCGTGTCCGCCGCATATTGCGCCCGGCGAGCCTCGAAACGCGCCTGCAACACCCGCTGCACTGCTTCCGGTTGCGCCGGGATGCGTCGGGCCAGCGCCTCCAGGATTCGAAACCGCACCAGGTTCACTTCCGCACCGCTCCCAGCGCGGCGGCGTTGCGCGGCACCGGCGCCATCTCCACCCGCCGGTTCAGTGCCCGCCCGGCCTCGTCCGCGTTCGGCGCCACGGCCTGCTCCGGACCGAAGGCGGCCGCGAACACCTGGGAAGAGGGCATGCCCTGCGCGATCAGTGCCCGGGTGACGGTCAACGCGCGCTGCGCCGAAAGTTCCAGGTTGTCGGCGAAGCGGCGGTTGCTCTCGCGCAGCGGGCGATCGTCCGTGAAGCCGCTGACCATCAGCAATTCGTTGCGCTCGCCCAGGTACACGCGCAGCGGCTCGACCAGGCTGCGCAGCAGCTGCTCGCCCTCGGGACGCAACTCGTCCGAGTTGACCGCGAACAGCACGCTGCCGCTGATGCCGATGCGGCCATCGCGCACCGTGATGCGGCCGGACGCAAGGGGAACCGCCAGCGCCTTTTCCAGCGCCATGCGCCGCTGTTCCTCGATGCGGCGCTTCTCCACTTCGGCCTGCAGGCTCGTCACCAGGTCCATCTGGACGACCAGCGTGCCCACCAGCACCAGGACGAAGGCCCCGAGCAGCACCGACATCAGGTCGCCGAACACCGCCCAGACCGGGGCTACGGGCGCACTCGCGTCGCCGTCGTCCAGCTCCATCACGCGCGTGCTCCCTCGGCAGGCAGCGTCTTGATCGGTCGCACCTGCAGCGAGCGCAGGTTCTCCACCAGTCCTTGCTGCGAAGCGATGCTCAGGTCGATCACTTCCCGCGCCTGCGCCACGTAGTAGGCGAGCTGCTCGTCGCTGCGCGTGGTGGCGCGGCGCAGCGAGGCCTCCATGCGATCGAGGCCCTCGACCAGCTTGTCGTTGCCCACCTGGAACTGCTGTACCCCCTGCACGAATGCCTCCGCCACCGCCGACAGCTCCACCGCGCCGGCCGCAATGTGCGTGGCGGCCTCCGCGGCCTTGGCCGATTGCGCGTCCAACGATTCCGCAAAGCGCGAGCCGGCCTGTTCCATGGCGCTGGAGGCGGAGGCGAGCAGCGCATCGGTGGCGGCCCGCTGCCGGTCGCTGGCGCCGTTGACGGCGTCGAGCACGCTACTCAGTTGCTCCAGCAGCAGCGTGCGCTCCTGCAGCGCGAGGTTGTCCCGCTCGGCAAGGCGGCTCATTTCCTCGCGCAGCTGCGCGATCACGCCGGCGCTGGCCGCGGTCCGCTCCGTGAAGTCCGCGGAGGCTTTCGCCAGCGCGCCTGTGATGGCCGCCTGTTGCGCGAGGCCCAGCTCGCCAGCGCGCTGCCATGTGCCTTGCATCTCGTCCGCCGACTTGCGCAGCGCCGCTGTCCACGCTTGCAGCCGTTCGCGGTCTCCTTCAGCCTGCGCGGACTGTGCACGGCCGATGGCATCCTCGAAGGTGGAGGCCATCGCCTGCGCCGTGGTGCTGAACCGCGTGGCGACCATCTCCACCTGTCCTTGTGCCACCTCGCCGAGCCGCGCGTGCAGGCGCTCGGCCTGCTGCGTCACCTGGGCCATCGCGCTTTCCACCACCGGGCGGATCGCGTCGCCCGAGGCGCGTGCGCCGGCAGTCATGCTGTCCTTCAGCGAGAGCCCGACGTCCTGCGCGAGCTTTGCGTAGGCGGCCGTCACGTCGCGCTGCAATGCATCCTGGCGTTCAAGGAGGCTGGCGTCCAGCCGCTCGCCTCGCTGGTCGATGCGTTCGACCAGCACGCCCAGCTTCTCCACCAGCTCGGGGATGGCACGCGCCTGCACGTGCAGCGCACGGAAACTTTCCTGCCGCTGGTGCACCAGCGAGAACGGCTGCAGCGCATCGGCAATGCGCGCCTCCAGCTTGCGCGCGACCTCCATCCGCTCGCGCCGCGCGATCGCGGCCATGAGGCCGAGCATGGCCGAAGCGGCCACGCCCGCCACGGACGCGCCGAACGACAAGCCCAGGCCGCGAATCGGGGCTGCCAATGCAGTGCGCATAGCCTCCAGGTCGGTGGATCGCTCCAACGCGAACACCGTGCCCCGGAAAGTGACAACCATGCCGAGGAAGGTGCCGAGCATGCCCAGCATCACGAGCAAGCCGACGAGATAAGGCGTGAGCGCCGGTCCCGGCAGCGCGCCACGCTCGCCTTCCACGCGCAGGCGCACCGCGTCGCGCAGCGTGGCGGGCAACTGCTGCAACCATTCGCCGAGCGTGGCTGGCGCCTGCGCGGTGGCGTCCAGCACCTGATCGAGCGCCGCCGTGGCCTGCCGGAACTGGCGCAACTCGAAAGCGCCCAGCAGATACACCGCGGCGATCAGCGCCGTCATCGCCAGCGTGAGCCAGCTGCCGCCGGCAAAGCCCGCGGCTATCCACACCAGCACCACCATTCCGGCGGCGAAGGCCGCCCAGAAAAATCTCTTCATCGTGTTTCGTTTCCTTCATCGGCTACCGCCTCGACGAGGCCGGCCACCGGCGCCAGCCGGACCTCGAGTTCCGCCAGCAGCGCCTGGCGCCACTCGCGGTCGAAGGCCTGCAGCCAGTCTTCATCCGCGTCGTCAGCCGCGCTTGCACGCAGCTGCTCGAACCGCCGCTTCAGCCGTACCGGCAGTTTCGCCAGCAAGGCTTGCCCGCGCACGGCCAACATTTGTTCCATCGCCGCATCCAGTGCCGACAGCTGCCGCAGGCGCGCCGACTGCCCGCTCGCCACCTCGCGCACGTGCGCCCGCAACGGCGGGATCGCGAGGTCCATCTGCCGCTGCAGGTCGATGTGCCGATCCGCGTACGGCTTGAACTCCGGCCGCCCCTCCGGGGGCCGCGCGAGCGGCTGCGAGATGGCGTGCGCGAGCATGCCGCGCACCCGCTGCAGGTCCTCGGCAGGCGAGAGTGGGGTGGCACCGCGGGCGGTCGGCGGGCGCGGTGCGGCGGACCGCATGGCGCGCACGGCCTGGTGCGTTGCCTGCAAGCCGATGGCATCCACGGCGCCCAGCCAGAGGCTGAGACGCTCGGCGAAGTCCATCCCCGAGGCCCGGGCATCGGTGGGGAACCATTCGCCCAGCAGGCGGACCAGCGGTGAAGCGGCAACAGGCGCGCTCAAGAAAGCACCCTTCCTCGCGCCGCGCGGGCGCTTTCGACAGATTGCAGGTGGGTGACGCGCGCACCTGCGGCGAGAGCAGGTTTGGCAGCAGCGCCGACCCGGGACCCGGCTTCGCCTGTAGCGGAGCGGGACCCGTATTAGAAGCGATTCGGGGGAGGTTCTCCCCGGGGGGAGGGTGCAGAGCGCCGAGAAACGGCGATGACGGCGTCAGGGCGTGAATAGTTCCGGTGCCCGAGTCCTTGATCGTGATCGACTCCGGCCGCCAGGAGTCGTCAGTCGATAAGCTGGCCGCCGTCGTGGAACGGATAAGGTCCGTCGAACTCGCCCGATGCAGCGACGTGCGAGATCACCCGACCGTGGCCGTCCTGCGCGAGTACACGGAATGCGGGAGGCTCCATGGTCCAGCGCGACTCCGCGCGCGGGTCGAGGTCCAGCACCACCTGGTGCGCTGGCGCAGGAGTGGTGCAGGCGATGGTGCCGCCGAAGCGCACGTCGATCGCGCGGTGCAGATGCCCGCAAATGACCCGCTCAATGTTCGGGTGGCGGGCCACTATCGATTCCAGCTCCGCGGCGCCCTCCTGCAGGCCGATGTCGTCCATGTGCCCGATGAGGGTGCGGAACGGCGGGTGGTGCATCGCGATCACCACCGGCTGCTGCTTGTACGACTCCAGTTCCCGCTCGAGCCACTGCAGCCGCGCAGCGTCCAAGGTGCCGTGCGACTTGCCTGGCTCACAGGTGTCCAGCGCGATCAGCCGCAGGTTGCCCACCTGCACGGAATACTGGATGAAGTCGCCTTCGCGGCCCAGCCAATGGTGAGCCGGGAAACTGCGCCGCATCTGGTTGCGGTCATCGTGGTTGCCGGGGAGCAAGTACACCGCCATGTCCAGCGGGGCCAGCAGCTCGGCCAAGTGCGCGTACTCGGCGGCTCGGCCGAAGTCGGTCAGGTCGCCGGTGATCACGACGGCATCCGGGCGCTGGCGCAGACCCATCACGGACCGTACGGCGGTGCGAAGGTAAGGCGCGGTGTCGATGCGGCCGTAGGCCAGCCGGCCCGGTTCGCGGATATGAAGGTCGGTCAGTTGCACGAGCATGGTGTCAGCGAGCGGTCCTCGCAAGGCGTGGAGCGGCGATCGATTCGCCGTCACGGAAAGTATGGCTGACGGTGTGGCTGGCGGCCGCCGTGAGCGGCTTGCCCGCATGGATGGCGCCGGCCAGCAAGCGAACGCACTCCTGGCCGATCGCGCGGCTGGGCTGCACCACCGTGCCGAGCGAAGGAGTGAGATCGCCCCCGAGTTCGATTCCGTCGAAGCCAACGACGCTGAGGTCGCGCGGCACCCGCAGGCCGATTTGCGAAGCCGCCCGGATGGTGCGAATAGCCAGCAGGTCATTGGAGCAGAACAGGGCTGTCGGCCGGTCCGGGGCCTGGAGAAAGCCGGCCAGGTGCCGCACGGCGTGCTCCATGAACGGCACCTCGATCAGCGGCCCCGGCGACAGATTGCATTCGGCCAAGCCGCGCACAAAGCCGTCATGCCGCTGCCGGGCCCGATCGGACGCGGACAGTTGGCCGCTCACCATTCCCAGGCGGCGATGCCCGCGTTCCACGAGACGGTGCACCACCTCCGCCACCGCCGCTTCATGGTCTACCGAGATGCAGGTATGGCGTGGGTGCCGGTTGTACGCGAGCACGTAAGGAAGCTTGGCGGCGCGAAGCCGCCGCAGGGCGGGCGAGTCGGCGGGATTGGCCACAACCAGCACCACGCCGTCAACGCTGCGGCTGACCAGCGAGGCCACCGCCGCCGCCTCGTCGGCGATCCGGTAGCAGCTCGTGGCGGGGATGATGGAGTATCCGAGTTCGGCGGCGGTGGCCGCGATCCCCTCCAGGCACTCGGCGAAGACGGGGTTCCGCAGGGTAGGCAGCACGACCCCGATAACCTTGCTCCGCTGTGTCCGCAAAGTGCGGGCGCTCGCGTTGGCGGAATAACGGAGCCGCCGCGCGACGCGCTGCACCTTGTCCCGGGTGGCGGGGCTCACCAGGTCAGGCGCGTTGAACACACGGGAGACCGTGGCCACGGACACCCCGGCATCGTGCGCGACCGCTTCAATGCTCATTTGGCTGGCGGGACGTACGGGAAGCGCGCAAGTGCCTTGGCGCCGGCCGCGCCGTGCGCACGCACGAATCGCCGGCTGTCGTCGCGGCGGGCCTGGTAGTCCCAAGTAGCGTGCGGCTCGATCATGCGCGCGGCCTCTTTCACATAGAGGCGACGACGCTGGCTGGCGAGCACCTGCGCCAGCAACCGGTCGCCGTCCCAGTTCTGGAGCAGTTCATGGGAGAGCCGCTCCTGCAGTTGCGACGTCTCGGGCCGGCCGGCGAGATTGACCAACTCCAGCGGATCGGCGTGCAGATCGTAGAGCTGCGGCGGATGGCCGTGCGTGTGGATGTACTTGTGGTGACCCGCGCGGATCATCCGCGCGGGAGCGATAACGCCCATGTCGGTGTATTCGGAGATGACACTGCGCTCGCTGCGCGCGCCCTGCAGGAGCGGCTGCCAGGGAGCGCCGTCCAGCGGATCGGGCCAGTCGCCCCCGCCACCCGCCCATTCCATCAGTGTCGGAAGCAGGTCCACCAGCGACACCGGGTCTGCGACGCGCCTCGTGGCGCGAACGCCCCCCGGGAGGCGGACGATCAGCGGCACGCGGGCGGAGGGCTCGAAGAACGTCTGCTTGTACCACATGCCCCGCTCGCCGAGCATCTCGCCGTGGTCGGATGTGAAGACGACGATAGTGTCGTCTTCCATGCCGCACTCCTTCAGCGTGCGCAGCAGCCGGCCTATCTTGTCGTCGATGTACGAGATATTGGCGTAGTAGGCGTGGCGCGCGTGGCGCACCTGCGCCTCCGCCACCGGCTGCAGGTCCGCGCTGTGCGACGCATGCAGCCACTGGCTGTGGATGTCGCGCTGCTCCACCGGAATAGGTGGGACGGCGGGCATGTCGATCGAATCGTCTTCGTAGCGGTCCCACCAGAGCTGGCCCGCGGTGTAGGGCGGATGAGGATGGCTGAACGAGACCGCCAGGAGGAAGGGCTTGCGACCGGGCTCGCGCGCCAGGTCGTACAAGCGCTGCACCGCGAGGTGTTCCACCTCGTCGTCGTAGTCCATCTGCAGACTGCGCACGCAGGGCCCCGCCTGCAGCACGTTGAGCATGCTGATCCCCGATGGCCGGTCGCGCGGCCCCGCCGCCCAGTTCGGCGTCCAGGCGAAGTCGGCGGGATAGATGTCCGTGGTCAGCCGCTCGGCGAATCCATGCAGCTGGTCGGGACCGATGAAGTGCATCTTGCCCGCGAGGATGGTCCGATAACCGGCGCGCGCCAGGAAATGCGCCAGCGTAGGTGTTGACGCCGGCAACTCGCTGGCATTGTCGAAGGCGGCGATCGAGGTTGGCAGCCGTCCCGTCATCATCGAAAAGCGCGAGGGTGCGCAGATCGGCGAGTTGCAGTACGCAGCATCGAACACCGTGCCTGCATCGGCCAGCGCATCGATGTTCGGTGCCAGCACGTGTCGGCCGCCGTAGGGCCGCAACGGCGCGGCGGCCATCTGGTCGACCTGAAGGAACAGGACGTTCGGTTGCGCCGGCATGGCCACCTCAGTCGATGCTGGCACCCGAGGCCTTGATCACCTCGGACCAGCGGGACTTCTCCGTGCGGATCTGCGCCGAGAACTCCGCGGGAGTCGCGGTCACCACGTCGGCGCCCTGCTTCGCAAAGAACTCGCGCACGTCCGGCTTGTCCAGCACCGCCACCACTTCCTTGTGCAGGCGCGCCAGCACCGGCGCGGGCGTACCGGCCGGAGCCATGAGGCCGTACCACGACTCCAGGATGAAGCCCGGCACCCCGGCCTCGTTCATCGTGGGGAACTCCGGCGTAGCCGCGGAGCGCTTGGCTCCGGTGACGGCCAGCGCGCGCAGTTTGCCGGCACGCACGTGCGGCAACGCCAGCGGCGTGTTGACGAAAGCGTAGGCGGTCTGGCCGGCGATCAGGTCGGTCACCGCCTGTGGCGCAGATTTGTAGGGGATGTGCACGGCATCGAATCCCGCCATGGAGGCGAACATCACGCCCGACAGATGATTGCCCGTGCCGTTCCCGAACGACGCATAGCTGAGCTTTCCTGGCTGCGATTTGGCCAAGGCCACCAGGTCCTTCACGCTGCTGGCCGGCACGTTCGGGTTGACCACGAGCAGGTTGGGCACCGAGGCCACGGTGGTGATTGGCGCAAAGTCCCTCTCCACATCAAACGGCAGGGACTTGTACAGCCCGGGATTGATGGTATGGGTGCCGGTCGTCGCCATCACGAGCGTGTAGCCGTCGGCCGGGGACTTTGCCACTGCCTCGACTCCGACATTGCCCCCGGCTCCGGTGCGGTTGTCGATCGTCACCGGCTGCTTCAGAGCCTCGGACAGGTGTTGTCCGATCCGCCGCGTCAGGATGTCCACGCCGCCACCGGCCGCGAAAGGCACGATGATGCGCAGCGGCCTGGATGGGAAGGTGTCTTGCGCCTGGGCTGCCGCGGGCGCAAGCGGTGCGGCCAGGGCGCACGCCATGAGAGCGAAACGCGACAGAAGGTGACGGCGGGGAGTCGGCATGATCGGTCCTTTCTGAAAACGTTTACATCGTGCCTTGCAATTGTGACGAGTGGATGACCCGCTCCACTGCGAGGAAACCCGGGGCTTGTACGGCCTGCCCCGTCGACCCCGGCGGATCAGGTGCGAACGACCGGGCCCCCTCTCGCTCCAATGCAGATGCGACGACACAAGACGCTCCGTAGATCGGCCGTGCTGCTGCTGGCGGTCACGCAGCTCTCCCTTGGCGCGCCACCAACCCCCGGTGACCTGGGAAACACCGGTGGAGGTGGCTGCTGGGGCGCGCCTGCGCGGGCCGTGGCAGCAGAACGACTCACGCTACGACTTCGTGGACGATCCCTCGGTGGCTGGTGGACGAACAGCGCAAGCCCGGCGTCAATCGGCCTTGGCGCCCGAAATCTCGACCAGCTGCTTCCAGACCACCACCTCGGTGTCGATGAACTTCCGGAACTCCGCCGGCGTGCTCCCGATGGCGAGCGAGCCCTGGTCGTAGATGGCCTGGCGGGCATCGGGCTGGTTCACCACCTTGGTGATCGCGGCAGACAGCCGTGACACGACGTGCGGCGGCGTCTTGGCCGGAACGAAGATCGCGTTCCAGGTCGAGACGTTGAAGCCAGGGAGGTCCTGCGCGATGGTCGGCGTGTTCGGCAGCTGCGGCGCCTTGTCGAGCGTGGTGACGCCCAGCGCCTTGACCTTGCCCGCCTTGATGAACTGCAGGGCGTCGATCAGCGGTGCGAACATGACCTGGATGTTGCCGGCCATCAGGTCGGTGACCGCCGGCGCGGCGCCCTTGTACGGCACGTGCGTCATACGCACCTTGGCGAGATGCTCGAACATGATGCCCCCCAGATGCTGCGACGTGCCGCTGCCACCGGACCCGTAGTTCAGCTTGCCGGGGTTCTCCCGTGCGTACTTGACCAGGTCGGCCACGCTGGAGGCCGGCAAGTTGTTGTGCGCGATGAGCACCAGCGGCGTGTTCGCGATCTGCGAGACCGGGGTGAAGTCCTTCAGGATGTCGAAGGGCAGCGTCTTGAACAGGGTGATGTTCGCGATGGAGGTGCTGGTCCCCATGAAGAGCGTATAGCCGTCCGCCGGCGACCGGGCCACGAACTCCCCGGCAATGTTCCCGCTGGCGCCCGGCTTGTTGTCGACGATGACGGGCTGCCCCAGCTCGGGCGACAGCTTGTTGGCCAGGATGCGGGCGACGATGTCGGTGCTGCCTCCGGCGGAGAACGGCACGATGATGCTGACCCGGCGAGTCGGCCACGGGTCGGCGGCCAGGGCCCCCGACACGGCGAAGGCGGCCAGGACCGGAAGGATGGACTTCAGAACACGCTTCATGGGGTGTCTCCTTGAATGGGGGGTTAGCTGAGGACGCCCAGCTTCATCTTCTGGATCAGGCCGAAGTCGATCGCGGCCCCGAGGCCGGGACCGGTCGGGGCATGCACCCAGCCCTCGGCGTCGGCGGTGATGTCCGTCTCCAGGCCGTACTTCTGCGCTCCGTCCGGCAGGAGGACCTCGAAGAACTCCGTGTTCTTCAGGGCCATGATGACGTGCAGGCCGGCGACGTTGTTCAGCGAATTGCCCCCGTGGTGCACCTCGTAGTTCATGCGGAAGGATTCCGCCAGGTGCGCGGTCTTCATCATGTTGGTGATGCCGCCCTTGAGGGCGACGTCGCCGCGCAGGAAGTCGGTGGCACTCTGGAGCACCCAGGGCGCGTACGAGTCGAGGCCCGCTGCCGGGAACTCCGTCGCCATGACGGGGATGCTCAGCTTCTGCTTGAGTTTGACGTAGTTGTAGAGGTCGGCGTCGTGCAGCGGGTCTTCGTACCAGTAGTAGTTCAGGTCCTGGATGGCCTGGCCGACGCGCACGGCCTCGGGGTACTGGTAGCTCCAGGCCGCATCCAGCATCACGAGGTAGTCGTCGCCGACAGCCTTGCGAACCGCTTCGCACACGCGGATGTCTTCCTGCCAGGGGTGCGGGGGGTGGATCTTGTAAGCGGCCCAGTTGATCGACTTGTAGTGGAGCGCTTCCTCCGCGTACGCTTCGGCGCTGTCGAGGATCATCGAGCTCGCATAGGCCTTGACCTTGTTGCGGTACGAACCGAGCAACCGGTGGATCGGCAGGTTCGCGACCTTGCCGCAGATGTCCCACAAGGCCACGTCACAGGCGCCGATGGTCCGAACCGTCGTCGTGCGGGAGCGCCTCCACAGTGCGTGGAACAGCCGCTCGCGGTCCAGCGGATCCTGACCGACGAGGATCGGCTTGAGGTACCTGATCAGGTTGGGACCGTCGAAGTTGGCCCCGTAATACGCAGACCCGAGGAAGGCATGGCCGGTGATCCCCTCGTCCGTGTGAATCTCCAGCAGGCCCATGGTGCTGGAACCGGAGAACTTGCCCGTGTGCGCCGCGTAGGCGGTGGGTGGGATGTTCTCCCAGCCGAATAGCGTGAGCGTGACGTCGGTGATCTTCATGCGGCCCTTTCGTGTGAGCGCGGTTGGTGGGTGGCGTGCCCGCCTGCCCCCTTCCGGGTAGCCTGCCGGCGCGTCCTGCGGTCCTCTATAGGACTAGTATGTGACGAGTCCTCCGCGGTGTCAACCCAGGCCTGCGCCGCGGTTCGGCGCCGCCAGCGGCCTTACACTGCCGCACCGAAAGGAAGGGGCTGTTGCCCCGTCTCGAAAGACGTGAACGGAGAGTTATCGCGAATCCGCCTGAACACCCGCGACGGGCGGCCCAAGTACCTGGTCCTGCGCGACGCACTGGCCGACCAGATCGCGAAAGGACGTTGGGCGGCGGGCTCCCAGCTGCCGGCGGAGGACCAGCTGGCCGAGATGGCATCCCTCAGCCTCGGCACGGTGCAGCGCTCGCTGCGCATGCTGGCCGACGAGGGCATCGTGGTGCGGCGGCACGGGATCGGCACCTTCGTCTCGGACGAGCAGCGTCCCCTCGGCGGCCCGTTCCGTCACTTCCGCTTCCTCGATGACGCCACGGGGGAGACGCTCCCGATCTACACCCGGGTGGTCGCCCGTTACAAGGTGCGAGAGGCCGGGCGCTGGACGCCGCTCCTGGATGCGGACGAAGTCGTCTGCATCGAGCGGATCTTCTCGATCAACCGCGAGTTCGAGCTGTTCGTGCGGCTGTACTTCGACGCCACGCGCTTCCCCGATCTTGTGACGGTGCGGGAGTCAAGCCTGAACGGCGTCAGCTTCAAGGAGCTGCTCGATCGGCAGTACCACCAGCCCACCGCCAGCTACGAGCTGACACTGCAGGTGCTTGCCCTGCCGAAGGAAGTGTGCGCGGCACTGAGCCTCAAGAGCACTATCCAGGGCTCCCTGATGGAGATCGTCGCGCACGGCCGGACCAGCCAGGCGCTGTACGTGCAGGACGTCTTCATCCCGCCGAACGGCCGCCGCTTGATGATCTCGGGCTGACGTGGCCGCGCCCCACCTCGCGAACGTTAGCCGGTACTGATTTCGGCGGACGGCCGTCATTGCCAGGTGGAGCACGCCACGCTGCGGCGGCGGCTGAGCACGCGCGCGGGGCAAGGGTCTTCTGGCTCTGGCCCTGCGAGCGTTGCCGTCCTTGCTCCCCGCCTGCAAGCATGCTTCGCATGGCACCATTCCGCCCCATGGATGTGACAGATGCGCAGATTCGCGGTGCCATCGAATCATTGCTGGGAAACCGGCAACCTCCCGCGACGATCTGCCCTTCGGAGGCGGCGAGGGCATTGACGCCGAATGACTGGCGAGTCTTGATGGCGCGAGTTCGCGCAGTTGCGATCTCGATGGCCCGGGAAGGGCAAATCGAAATCCGCCAGGGCGGCCTTCGGGTGCAGCCCGCCGAGTCGCTGCGCGGCCCGATCCGGCTGGGCCATTCGCCGACGGATGCGCCGACACATCCCACCACTCCGGACGGCCGGTACTTCGTCGTGCGCGGTCGGCTGTGGCGCAAGACGAACCCGCACCTGCCCGATGACGTACGCGAGGCTTTGGTCACGCAGTTGATGGACGCGCGACGGGCCCTTCGCCGCCCGCTGTCCGATGCGGAGCGCGGCGCGGCCCGCGAGCAGGTCGACCAGGCCAAGCGCGCGCTCGGCGAGCGGGGCCCGGTGTGGTGGACCGACGGTGCGCCGGACTACAACCGGAAGCTGGCCAAGAACACGCCTTATCGGGATTGGTTCATTGGGCTGACCTCCTGAGCTCCACTGTCTCCGCTCGCGCGAATGAGCATCACCGACAAAGCCCCGCGAACCGGTCCTGCGGCTTGCACGCCGGGCTCCGCATGACCGGCAGGGCTTCCTCCGCCGGTTGACACCGCCCCAGGCGTTCGCTCACCCGCTCCGAGTACTTCCAGCCTGCGTTGAGCGCCGGCAGGGGCGCGCCCGGCTTCCAGGTCATGGCCTTCCACTTCGGGTGGCCCCTGGCCTGCAGGTCATTGAACTTGGCGCAGAAGCGATCCGCGAGCTCGGAGACGAACTGCCTCCGCTCGGCGTCGATGAAGTTAGCGGTGATCAGGTACGAGTCCACGGACAGCGACGACTGGCTCGAGTCGACGATGTTCAGCAACGGGTAGTTCGCCTTCTGGATCTCGGCCCTGCGGTAGTCCTGCATGAGCCGCCCGGACAACGGATGGGTGATGTCGAACTTCAGGAGCTTCAGGTTGTCCGGGATGTTCGTCGTCAAGATCCCGAGGGGCTGTCCGCCCACCAGAACCATCACGTCCATCGCCGGGAAATCGCTGTAGTAGATTGGGTCGCTCAAGACCATCAATGCCGAGCGCCGGGTCCTGGTTCCTTCGTCGTCGCCCGTCACGGTGGGATTGACGAAAGGCGCCACGATCCTGGGCGGCTCGTTGAACATCTTGCTGTAGATGTTGAGCGCCGTGAGGTAGGTTCCGCTCTTTTCGGCGTCCATCCAGATGCGCGCCCCCCGGATTTGGTGGATGTACTCGGCCGGGCTGTCCTTGTGGACGAGGAAGTGGATCTCCTCGCGGTACATGGGCATGAACACGCGCAGGTTCGCGAGCAGCCGCGCATATTGCCGCCGCGTCTCGCCCGGCACCTCCGGACTGTCACGCAGGTAGACGAAGGCCGAATAAACATCGGATTGCACGATGGCCAGACCAACGCCTTTCGTCTGGCTGAGCTCCTCCACATTCGCCCAGGACCCCTTCGATTCCCGCACCTCCAGGGTCGGCGCGACGATGTCCCGGAGGTTCGAGCCGATCTGGTAGTAAGTGCCGGTCTTGCCGCCCGTCATGATCGTCTCGGCCGCGGCGGTGGTGACGAGCAGGGATGCGAGCATCAGCACTTTGGCCATCCAGCCCAGCCGGGCGCGGACCGCTACATTGACTCGGTGCATGATGACTCCTTCATTTCATCGGGGGTTACAAAGGCGTGCCGCCTGGTGCGCAGCGGAACAGAGCGGCCGGTTGGAAGGGGGTTGCAGCGGCGCCTGCCGCGGCGCCGCGGCTTGGTGGGACGGCGTCGACATCTGCGGGGCCTGCGGCTCCGATGCGGTGCGCTGCACGGCAGGCGCGGGCGCAGTGGCAGCCGCGGTGACGTGGGGCGGTTCGACGCGTGCGGCGGCCGCACCTTGCGCCTGGCTTTCGCTGCAGTGCGCGGCCAGCAGAACGCCTGCCGACAATGCGCGGGTTTCGGCGTGGCAGCGGTTGATGTCCGAGTAGTGGCTTTCCACCATGAACCCGTGCTGCAGGTAGAGCAGGGTCGCCTTGGCGGTGAGGCCCAATGCCGGCTCGGCCTGGCAGCGCGCACCGCTCCCCGCCACTGCCTCGACCTTCTGGCAGAGCGCCACGTCCGGATAGTCGAACTGGCGCACGGCGGCACCCGAGGAGTCGCGGTAAACCAGGTGCTTGCCTGGCAGGCCTGCAGCCGGTTGCGACGATGCACAGCCTGCAAGCACTGCAAGAGCAAAAACAAACGGCACTCTTGTGAGGGTTCGCATCGAGCCTCCTCGACGCTGTTTTACTGCCGTTGGCCGCGCGAAAGTTTGACGGGCGACAAGTTTCGCGCGGGTAGCGCGCCGGGAGCGATTACCGCACGTATTGGTCGACGAACTCCTTGCCCAACCCCACTTCGACATAGTGCTTCCTGCACATCTCGATCTTGGTGAACACGTCCTCGTAGCCGGTGACATTGCCGGCCTCGTCCACGTACACCATCGCGCCGTGGATGTTGAAGAACGTGATCATCTCCTGCGCGCCGACCTGCTCGTCCACCACCAGCGTGTGGATCTCGCCGGGGGGCTCGTAGACGAAGGAGCCTTCCTCCGCGATCCAGTCGTGCTCGAGGTAGCGCCAGCTGCCCTTGAGCACCATGCCCGTCACGATGGAGGGATGGATGTGGCGCGAGAGCACGCCGGACTTGCGCACGCGCAGCAGGTTGCACCAGCTGCCGGTGACCGTGTTCAGCAGCAGCGGCCGGAACCAGACGTCCTTGGCCTGGGGCACCCACACGCGCTCGTCGTCGGGGATGGCCTTCTGCGCGATCTCCGGCCGGATGCCAGGCAGCTGCGTGATCATGGTCTGCTCTTTCAGGTGATGAGGTAGCCGCCGTCCACCGGCACGACGGCGCCGGTCACGAAAGCGGCGTCGGCGCTCGCGAGGAAGAAGACCGGTCCCGCGACGTCTGCGGGCGTTCCCCAGCGCTTCATCGGCGTGCGCGCGAGGATAGGCCCACTGCGCGCCGCGTCGTCCTGCAGCGCCTGCGTCAGCGGCGTCGCGATCCATCCGGGTGCAACGGCGTTCACGCGGATGCCGTCGTCCGCGTAGGCGATGGCCAGCGACTTGGTGAGTTGCGCAATGCCGCCTTTGCTGGCGGAGTAGCCCGGCACCAGGCCGCCGCCGAAGAAGCTGAGCATGGAAGCAGTGTTCACGATGCAGCCGCGCCGCGCGGCCAGGCGGGTGCGGGCAGCCGAGCACACGCGCATGGCCCCGTTCAGGTTGATGTCGATGACTTCCGCAAAGACTGCGGGGTCGTGTTCCATGCCGCGGCGGATCACGCCTGCGCAGTTGACGACCACGTCCAGCGTGGCAAAGCGGGAGACCAGCGCGTCGACCGCGCCCTGGTCCCGCACATCGAGCACATCGAATGAGACGCCTGCGGCCGGCCGCGCGGTCTCGACCTCGCGGCCCGAGGCGCCGGTCGCGAGCACGCGGTCGCCATCGGCGCCGAAGCGCTGCGCAATTCCCCAGCCGATGCCGCTGGTGCCTCCGACGACGAGAATGTCGCGGTTCATGCGGCGCGGCTCACGGCTTGAACGCGGAGCTGCGCGCGCGAACGGAGGTTCGTGGGGATTGGATCGGTCTTCATTCAGCCAAGATATCAGATGCGAAACGCTGCCGGAACGGGGTTTCCGCCCGAAACGATCCAGCCCCTCTAGGCGCCGCCAACGCGTCGAAGTCGCGATCGCGATCAGATCGCCACGAACCGCTCCTCGAACCTCTTCGCATCCGCCTCGAGCTCGAAAGTCACCAGTTGCCCGTTCTTGCCGTCGGCCAGGCGGTGCGCGGCGAACAGACTCCACTTGCCCTTCGGGTCATAGGACGGCGGGTCGACGAGCGCGTAGGGGTGGGGCACGAAGACTTCGTGTTCGAAGACGGTGCGGTCCCGGTTGCGCGGGGAGGGGAAGAGTTTGTAGACCGCGGTTGTGATGGTGGCTTCCGGCATGGGGGCACTTTACGCCGCCACGTGCCCGAAACAGGGCGGCCGCGCCACCGGCGCTCACTCGAGCGTGAAGCCGACCTTCAACGTCACCTGCCAGTGAGCTACCTACCCTTCCTGGATATGGTCGCGCGTCTCCACCACCTCGAACCACTGCATGTTGCGCACGGACTCGGCAGCTTTCGCTATGGCGGTGTTGACGGCATTCTCGATGCCCCATGGCGAGGATCCGGTGAGTGCTAAGGTCTTGTAGACATGATTGGACACGGCATCTCCCGTCTTGGCCCGTTTGGGATTCCTGTGGCCATTGGAATGTTGCCCGTGAATTCGAGCGCGACCAGCGGGTCACCTCGCCTGGGGGCCCTCAGTTCACGAGGATTTCGAGCCGCAGAACGCGGCTGTTCTCACGCTTCTCTTGTGTTGATTCCCAGCCTTTGGCCGAGCTTGTAGAGGTGGTGGTTGTCAGGGTCCATCGCCATTCCAAATTGCACATATTCGCGTGCGACGGATTCATTCCCGCAGTGAATCGCTAGCCAAGCCATTCGAGAGAGATCCACTGGTCCTGCCTCGTCCCGCCTTAGGTTCATGACTTCTAGCAGCCGCGTCGCAAGCTCTCGTTTGTGCTCCCGTTCAATTTCTTCGGCGCGATCACGAACATAGTTGATGAGGCTGTGTGCTGTGTTCGACAAATCATAGAACGGGACATCGGAGAGCTGTGCGCGCTCAACGTACGCATGCACTTCTCCGAGAGCATCTCCCAGCTGAAAACACGTATGGCCAAGCAGATGCCACGCTTCCGCAGCCTGATCTGCCGGAGGATCGTTCTCTAAAAATCGCTCCAGCTCCGCTCGTGCGGCGACGTACCCATCTGGGGTACGTTGCTCCATATGCCACCGAGCAACGATAAGCCAAGCAGGGTTGTATGCGCGACAAATCATTTCGATGATCGGGGCGTAATCGGCATATGACGCACCGTTCTCCACCTTGCGCGCAATGTTGCCGATGAAGCGCTCCATTTTCTTGGCCAAGCCAAGAGTGACGTCGTCTCGTTTGCTTGGGCCCAGCATCTGGAGCAGTTCTACGTCCGCTTGAATTGAAGCCCTGCTCGGGCTGATATTCAGCTTCTTCTTACCAAAGACGCTGGCCACCAAAGGAAGTGCAATGAATTCTTGGCCGTCTTTGGGAGCCTGGTGAACTTCTGCCATGGAATACTGCAGGAGAGACTCGACACCTCGCTCCACTTCGCTCCTCTCTTTGGTGGAGCGAACGAGGACCGCTTCAAGCGCAATGCGAGGAACGGCGGAGTTCCAGGCGGCCAACGTCAGAAACGCGCGCTGCGAGCAAGGTGAAAGTGCGGCATACGTGCGTTCAAACAAAGCGGTAAGGATGTCATCGGTTCCTGCAACCAGGTGCGGGATGCTTGTAAGCTTTCGCTCCTTCGAGACCTCTCCCAGCAGAATTTTTATGACGTAGGGATGTCCTTCCGAATGAGAGATTAGTTCGGCCGTGTAGTCTTCGGTCAGCAATCCCGATACGCCGAGCGCAGATGCGGTCTGCGTGATCAGGGCACGCGCCTCTGGGTCGCTCATCCCACGGACTTCAATCGGGTAGTCTCCCTTAAACTCGCGCAGTCGGGTGGTAACCAGAGCTTTGTTGGGCAATCGAATGAAGGAGTCGATCCAGTTGTACATCTCCACCGGGTTTGAGGTGGTTTCGAAGTTATCGAATACAAAGAGACACGGGCCAAGGTCAGCCGCCTGGAGCTGCTGCTCCAGGAATGCTCTGGAGTTAAAACCCTTCTCCGCAATTTTGGATGCGGGAAGGACTAAGCTGGCGTAGAGTTGCGCCATGTCTTCCGGAGTGAGAACGCGTGGGCGCACTGACTTAGGACCGCTCAGTTGAAGGTCCACGTCTCGTGCGCTGAACCACACTACGCTCGTGTATCGCTGCTGCGCGTAGATTGATTCGAGTACCTTCAGCGCAAGCGAAGTCTTTCCTATTCCGCCTCGACCAAGCAAAGTCACCATTGGGCGCTTCTGGTCCTCGAGGAGGACTAGGAGATCTTGCTCGAGCGCCACCCGGGGGACGTAGTCGCGCGGGAGCTCGGGCGCATTGGAGAAGCAGTTGCCTTTTACCGCGAGTTCTCCTGGCCCCTCGGTTTCACTCGGCGGAAGCTGACCGGGCGGGACTAGGTACGCAGTTCCGTCCCCTGCCATCTTGTCGTCGCTGTAATACGAGAGCATCTCGAACTTCTTACCGCCCAGCCCGCCGTTCGCAAAGAAGAAGTCTTGAAGCTCAGGATCACTTTGCATCAGACGCACGCTTCGCATGCTGCCGAAAGAGACATAGACGCCATCAGGGATCTGAAGCCCCGTCGACTTCTTTGCCTCCGCGAAGTCCTCTGATGAGGGCGTCATCGCGGAAACGCGATATTTCCCGCTGATATTCCGGTGCAAGTGAGCCCACTGACGACGGAACAGCCGAAAGTTCCGGTAAATGAGCAGGATGCTTCGTTCGAGGTGAACCGATGCCGATCCCGCCACATCGGATTTGGTGGCGCCGTGCCCGCGCGTTTTGTTCCGGAGGGTTGCGAACAGTCGGAACCAGCGCTTCAAGTCACTCTTGACCGTCAGATCCTCAGCCTCTATACCAAGTACATCTAGGGCAGCCTTAATTTCCCTAACAGCCTCGTATTGCCAGTCACCCTGCTTGCACCCCCGTGTGAGCTCCGTCTGCTCTTCCCGCGCTTCGGCAAGCAGGAACTGCGAGCTAGGTCCCGTAACCGCGTCTTCTAGGACGCGGCTCCATTCTCCAATCCCGTCAGCTCGGACTAGTTGGTGCTCTAGCCTGTAACGGTTGCGATCCTTGTCGTCGATGATCGCTGCGACGAGACCAAGAACAATCGTTTTCGCGAGGGCTTCGCCGGCCAGCAACATCGAGAAGAAGTACGTGAAGTCTGAATCTTCTCTCGCACGATTAGCCCGCATGATGACCTGCTCGACCACTTCGTGGCGAACGTTAGCTGCGTCCATAGCCTTCCTATGATCTGGAACAAGGTCTTGGCGTACGTCAGCGCCAAGTGGTCTCAACGCGCATCGTTGCCCAAGTTGTACTGCGCGGGCTCGAATTCGACGCTAGCCAAACATAGTAGCAAGATCGCCGACTCAATCGCGCCGCACTTGCTAGGTTTGGTCCCACCGCCACCGAACTGCCTCAGTTGAGGCGCTAGAACCGCTGCAGAACCGCGGGCGTCGTTCAATGGCAGGACCTGAGCTTCCCAAGCTCATCATGTAGATGCGGCTTCCGACGCAATTTCGGTGGTCACCCGTCTACTGCAAGCGAGCCTAGCTGCCGCAACCGCGCCAAGAGCGTGATCTCCGCGCTGCTCACGGACCGCCAGCAACCGATGCAAAGCAGTCACTTGAGAGCCAAGCAGCTCGAATGTCCGCTTTCCATCCAAGCCCGACATCTGCCACTGGAGCGCCCGGTACCTGAGCAACTCATCACCGCCGGGTGTCTTGGGGCCAGAAGTCTCTCATTGTCCGGATGGGCATCAGTCCCTAATTTGTCGGCACCCCGCCTACGCCCCATCCATTTCGTGCAAAATAGAACGACCGTTCTTTTTATTGTCCCCGGAACCCCGCCCCCCATG
>JAQZBU010000177.1 GCA_029237735.1 Ramlibacter sp.
CCACGCGTACAGCGACAGGACGCCCAGCACCACCACCACGCCGGGGATGCCCACAATTGCGGTGTTGCCCATGAACTCGCCCGCCGAGTGGACCAGCCGCGTCTGACCACCCGCCACGAACGACGTGGTCTTCACCAGCCAGGCCAGGAACACCACGAGAAAGATCCAGCAGTAGTTGCGCCGCAGCCGCCGCGACATCGCCTGGTGGAACGTGACCGTGAAACGCGGCGCCCGCAGGTTCTCGCCGAGTTCAGCCAGAGAAACCCTGCCCGACACCGACTCGCCCGCGAACAGGGCGGCGAAGTACTCGCGCTCCAGCAAGCGCACCCGCGCGCGATATACATGGTAGAACCGATAGCGGCGTGCCTCGATGTACAACAGCATGAGGATGAGCAGCATGGCGAACAGCAATACCGAGTGGTGCGCCTGTCCGGTGGATAGCGAGATCGACAGCATCGCGGCCAGCGCGCCAATGGCCCAGTTGGTGGTCCGGTCCAGCCGATCGCGCCAGCTGATCATCCGCGTGATTTCGCCGCGGTAATAATGCGCGAGCATGGTGATCGCCTCGGGGGAGGTCGTCGGCAGGGGCACGCCCGCATCGACCGGGATTTTCGTGGCGCCGGGTATTTCGATCACAGCGGGTCAAGCATACGAGGCGAGCGCCCTCCAGGTTGTCAGCCTCCACCCCCGTCACTATGGGATTCCGCCGCCTATCTGTTCGGGCGCGCGGATGTCACCTTGCGCGCATGACAACCGACCAGCTCCTGGCATTCGCCGTCATCGCCGGCATGATGGTCATGTTCGTCTGGGGTCGCATCCGCTACGACCTGGTGGCCGGGCTCGGTCTGCTGGTGGCGCTGCTCGTGGGTGTGGTGCCGTACGACAAGGCGTTTTCCGGCTTCAGCAACGACATCCTGGTCATCGTCGCCGCGGCCTTGCTGGTCAGCGCGGCGGTGACGCGCTCGCGGCTCATGGAAGGCTTGCTGCAGAAGGCGGGGTCGCGTCTCTCGTCGATACATGTCCAGGTCGTCGTCCTCGTCACCGCCGTGACCCTGCTGTCCGCCTTCGTCAAGAACATCGGCGCGCTGGCCATGATGCTGCCGGTCGCGTTCCAGATGGCCAAGCGTTCCAAGGTGTCGCCATCGGTGTTCCTCATGCCGATGGCTTTCGGCTCGCTGCTCGGCGGGTTGATGACGCTGATCGGCACGTCGCCCAACATCATCGTCTCGGAGCTTCGGCAGGAGCTCACCGGCAAACCCTTCTCCATGTTCGATTTCATGCCGGTGGGGCTCGGCCTCTCACTACTCGGCATCGTGTTCCTCGCCTTCGGTTACCGGCTGCTGCCACGCGATCGCAAGGGCGAGGGCAGTCTGGCCGAGGGCATCGACATCCAGGACTACGTGACCGAAGGGCGGGTCGGCCCCAAGTCCAGTTTCGCGGGCGAGACGCTGCGCGCGCTGCGCAAGAAACTGAACAAGGGCGTGACCGTGAACGCCGTGGTTCGCGAGGGAGAAAAGAAGGCGAGCCAGGACACGGTGCTGCGCGAAGACGACCGCGTCATCCTCGAGGGCGAGCCGGCGGCGCTGGACGATGCCGTGAAAACCGCGGGCCTGGAACTCGAAGGCGACGACCGCGAGACGAAATCCGAAAAACCCGATGAGGAAATCGGCACGATCGAAGCCGTCATCGGGCCCGACTCCCTGCTGGTCGGCAAGACCGCGGCTCGGTTGGCGCTACACGATGCCTTTGGCGTGAACATGATCGCCGTGAGCCGCAGCGGGGACCGGCTCACGGAGCGGCTGCGCGACATCCGGCTGTACGCGGGCGACATCATCGTGTTGCAGGGCCCGCTCGGCGGCATGAGCGATGTGCTGCGCGAGCTGGGCTGCCTGCCACTGGCGCCGCGCGACATCCATCTCGGCACGGTGCGCCGCGGACTCGTGCCCATCGCCGTGCTCGGCGTGGCCATGGTGCTCGCGGCCACGGGCAAACTACCCGTGGGCATCGCGTTCTTCGGCGCGGGCCTCGCCATCATCCTGCTCGGCTCATTGACCGTGCGCGAGGCCTACACGTCGGTGGAATGGCCGCTGCTGGTCATGATCGGTGCGCTGATCCCCGTGAGCGAAGCCATCCGCACCACCGGCGGCGCCGACCTGATCGCGTCCGGGCTGGCGGATATCGCCCGGTCACTGCCACCCTCGGGCACCGTCGCACTGATCATGGCCGCGGCCATGCTGCTCACGCCCTTCCTCAACAATGCCGCCACCGTATTGGTGATGGCGCCCATCGCCGTGAGCTTCGCGCAGCGGCTGGATTTCGCGCCCGACGCGCTGCTCATGGCCGTCGCGGTGGGCGCGGGATGTGACTTCCTCACGCCCATCGGCCATCAATGCAACATGCTGGTGTACGGCCCCGGCGGCTACAAGTTCGGCGACTACGCGCGCCTCGGCGCGCCGCTGTCGCTGCTGGTGCTGCTGGTAGGGACCCCGCTCATCCTGACGGTCTGGCCGCTGACGTAATGGGGACATTCCTCGTTTTCTAAAAAACGGGGACGCGGCTCACGTCAAAGCAATTCGATCAACGCCATCGCCGCGTGCGGATTGCGCTCCTTCGCGCCACTGATGAAATAGAAGAACACGTCGCCGTCCTTCGCCAGCGCCTGCGCATGCTTGCGCCAGCTCGTCAGCGCCGCGGGCGTATAGCCCTTGGGCGCGCCGGCTTTCGCGCCCATGACGCGCAGATAGCTGAACGGCGCCGTGCGCGCTTCGATGTGCGGATATTCGGAGTCGCCGGCTTCGACGATGGCAACCTGGTGCTCGCGTGCGAGATCGAGGAACTCCGCCTGGTCGAAGCTCTCATGTCGCACCTCGAGCGCATGGCGCAACACGCGCCCGTCGAGCTTGCGCGGCAGCAGCGCGAGGAACGCCGCCACATCCTCGCCATCGAACTGTTTGTTCGGCGGCAACTGCCAGTTGATGGCCCCCAGCTTGGCCCCGAGCCGCCCAAGCCCACTGCCGAGAAACCGCTCGATGCTCGACCCCGCCGACGCCAGCAGCTTGCGGTTGGTCACGAATCGCGGCGCCTTGACGCTGAACACGAACCCGTCCGGTGTGTCGTCATGCCACTTCTGGAACGTCGCCGGCTTCTGCAGCCCGTAGAACGTGGAGTTGATCTCGATCGACGTGAGCTGGCGGCTGGAGTAATGCAGCTCCTTCGTCTGGGCGAGGCCCTTGGGGTAGTAGTTGTCGCGCCAGGGCGCGAAGTTCCAGCCTCCGACGCCCACGAAGATTTTTCCGGCTTTGCGTGTTGCCATGAGGGCAGCTTACCGACAGCGCCCTCGCGGTGGATAGCCGCGCATTCCTACTTGCCTGGCCTACGCCGCCGCCCTGCGCGGCGCCGCCCGGGCCCTCACATCTGCAGCAACTCGCGCACGTGTTTGGCCTGCCGCTCGCTCACCTGGATCTCGCTGGCCTGCGCGTCCTTCATCGTCAGCAGCAGCGCGCCCTTGAACAGCGGGTTGAGGCTGGCGACGTGGTCGAGGTTCACGATCGTCGACCGATGCGCGCGGAAGAACGGCGGCGCCGGCAGCCGGCGTTCCAGGTCATTGATGGCGTAATGCGTGCGATACGCGTCGGTGGCCGTCTTCAGATGCGTCACGCCGTCCACGACTTCGAAGAAACACACCTCGCTCAGCGGGATGAGTCGATAGCCGTCTTTCTGTATCGCCAGTGCGTGATGCAGGGGCCGAGGCTTCGCCTCGGCCGTCGAAGCCTGCGCCGCGGCACGCACCGCCGCGGCGGCGCGCCCCGCCGTGTCGGACGCGCCGTCCGGCGCGCGCACCAGTTGCTCGATCCGCGCCACTACCGTCCTCAGGCGGTCTTCGACCACCGGCTTCAGAAGATAGGCCACGGCATTGGCCTCGAACGCCGCCAGCGCGTACTGGTCGTAAGCCGTCACGAACACGATCAGCGGCATGACTTCCGGCGACAAGGCCTCGACGACCTCGAAGCCTCCGAGCCCCGGCATCTCGATGTCCAGGAACACCACCTGCGGCCGGTGTCGGCGGATGGCATCCAGCGCCGCGAGTCCATCGTGCGCATCGCCTTCGATCAGATCGAAGTCGAACGGCGCCAGCATCTTCCGCAGCCGCGAGCGGGCGGAAGCCTCGTCATCCACGATCAATGCGCTAATGGGCATGCAGGGGTATCACGATGTCGACTGTGGTGCCGCGTCCCTCCGGCCGCGCGCCGATGAGGAACTCCGCCGCCTGACCATACAAGGTGCGCAGGCGTTCTTGTACGTTTTGAAGGCCGACGCCGGTCCGCTGGTTCGCCGGCAAGCCGACGCCGTCGTCCACGATGCGCAGATGCAGGCGTTCTCCGTCGCGCCGCGCGCTCACGCTCACGTAGCCGCCTTCGCGCACTGGCGCCAGCCCGTGGCGGATGGCGTTCTCGAGCAGCGGCTGCAGCAGCAGCGACGGGATGGCCTCGCTACCGGTGGCGTCGCCGCGCGAGAGCTGCACGCGCAGGCGATCCCCGAACCGCACCTGTTCGATCTCCAGGTACTGGCGTGCGAAGTCAAGTTCCTCGTCCAGGGTGGATAGATCGCGCGAATGCGTCGCCAGCGCGTAGCGGAAGCACTCGGCCAGCCGCTCGGTCATGCGTTCGGCCTGCGCAGGATTTGAGCCGATGAGATCTGCGATGGTGTTGAGGGTGTTGAACAGGAAGTGCGGGTCGACTTGCGTGCGCAGCGCCTTCAGCTCCGCCTCGGTGAGCAGCCGGCGAAGGCGCTCCTCGGGCGTCGAGGCGCAGTTGCAGCTCTTTGCCCACGGACTCGAGAAAGGCTAGTTCCTGCTGCATCAGCGTGCGTGCCTCGTGGCTCGCGAGAACGGCCAGCGTTGCGGGCGGTTGATCCTGGCGTTTCACGCTGACGGCAGCGAGTGGTGCGGGTGGTGAGGCCGCCGGCGCTTCGGTCCATTGCGCGTCGACGCGCAGCGTTCCGCGCAGGGTAGTCAGGGCGGTTTCGATGAGCTGATCGGACTGCGTGGCGCGGCGGAAGGCGAGGTCCAGCGCGGCTTTCGCCTGCGCGTAGTCAGGCCGGTCAAGGATGACCGTGTCCACCAGTGCTTCGAGAGCACGAAGCAGGAACGGCGCCGCGAGCATCAATGTGGCGGTGCCCAGTATCGCGATCAGCATCGGCAGGCCGGGCGCCACGTTGAACACGTAAACGCCGCCCGCCGTGGCCAGTACAACGCTTGCAAGCAGCCACAAGCTGCGCTTGAGCACGACGTCCGCGTAATGGGACTGCGCGAGCGACACTGCGATGAGCACCGACCAGGGGATGGTCCAGTGCCGGCCGATCAGTTCGCTGGCCGTCCGCACCTTGGGCGAAAGGTCCGGCGCCAGCATGCTGAGCAGTATCGCGGCCGTATGCACGATGGCGAACAGGCAGGCCGCCAGTGGGAACCAGCGCGGCGTCATTCGCGGGCGCGGCGCTCCGGTGCGCGGGCGGTTCAGGCGGTAGACGAGCAGCGCGAGTACCGTGATGCCCAGCCCGATATAGAACGCAGTCATAGGGTACCCGCTTTCCTCGAGCCGAAACCCGTACAACTGGTTCGCGCGGACGAGCAGCCCCAGGTTCAACAGCGAGACGCCCATCGTGAAGGCCAGAAAACCTCGCGAGACCGGGCTCGTCGTACCAATACCCGCCTGCAGCAGCCGCCCGATGGTCACCGGGCCCAGCAACGTACAGCTCCAGGCGAAGGTCTCCGCGAATCGCGCGCCGGCGGTGTCGGGCGCCACGTCCGCCAGGTCCAGCGCGCAGCGCAGGAAATTGCCGAAGGTCCAGATGAAGCCCAGCACCCAGAGCAGTAGATAGCCGCTGGCGACTTGTCCCGTGGACCGGTCCGCGCGCAACTGCGTCCACCCCAGCATGGCGCTGAGCGCCGCGCCCGTGATGAAGGCCATGGCGTCGAGCATTACTTGCCTGCCTCCGGCTTGTCGCTCCCCGGTGCGTGGCACATCGCGCAACCACTGCCGGTGCCCGCCCGCACCTGCGCAATGGACGCGGGCGAGACCGCGCCTTTTTCCAGATCCGCCAGCCGCGATTTCACCTGGTCCAGCGCGAAGGCCGATGCGCCGGAGACCTGCAGATATTCCTCGCGCGCCGTTTTCAGGTTGCCCATCTCCGCGTGCACGTCGCCCAGCATCAGGCGCAGCACATCTTCCGGACGCCCGCCCGGCGCGGCGCGCATGATGTATTCGAGATCGCCGATGACGGCGTCGGTGTCGCGCATGGCAGGCGGAAGGTGAATGATGGTGAAGGCGCGCGTCAACCGGACACCGATGGTTTGGGGCGCCTGGCGCGCGGCAGCGTTCATTTCGTCGACACCGGCCGTGATGCCTGGGCCGTCGCCCTTGAGCAGGGCTGTCACCATCTGCGCCATGCCGTGGCTGGCGCGCACAAGCATATTGTCGGGGGCCAGCGCGAGCGAGCGCGCATACGCGTCGCGTGCGCGTTCGCCGATGGCGATGACTTTGGGCATGTCGGGCTGGGCGGTGAGGGTAGCGCCTTGTTGGGACATGTAGGCGTTGCCCAGGGCTTCCCAAAGTTTCGCATTGTTCGTGGATTCCGCGACCGCGACTTCGAGTTTCTGCACCAGTGGCGTGGCCGCTGCGTAGTTGCCCGAGCGGAAGTCGAACTGCGCGAGCTGGGCTTCGGCCAGGATTTCCTGGTCGCGGCTGGACGCCGCCAGCGAGGCGGCGGCTAGGAAGGAGAGGGCGAACGGCGCGAGTACGGTGAGGCGCATATGGAACTCCGTGTTGGCTGACTGGCGCCAACGTAAAGGGCGTTCCATGACCCCGCGACCAATTCCGCGCGAACGCGGGCAAACCGCCCTCGAGCGCGGCGCGGAATGGGGACCGTCCCTATTCCTGGAAAAGGATGATGCGGCCCGACCGGGTGGAAATTCGTTCTGTTCTCTGGGCGCACTAGCGCGACTGCAGCGCCTCGAATTCCTTCACAAAGGGCAGGAACGGGTCATCCTTTGGCTGGATCTTCGCACGCGACGCGGACTCACTCTCAAAGGGCTCGCCGTGAGGAAAGGTGTACGGCTTCACGAATCCGGCTCCAAATGCGAGATCGACCGCCTGAAATCGATCGAAGCCGTACAGCGACAGGCCGTGTTGAGCAGATGGGCGCATCGCGAAAGCTTCCGGGATTTTCGCGATACTCACTATGTACAGTTTGGTCGGGGGAAGCTCACCGCGACGCGCGCGCTCGGCGGAATGGTGAACATTGATTTTCTCGAAAAGCTGACTAAGCGCGAGCAAGTCGAACTGATAGATGACTCCCTGTCCCCGCGTTGGTGGGGGCTCTGCGCTCCACCGGTTGGTAGCGAACCACGCAGCCACATGCGGATGAGACGTCAGATCCAGCAGCGAGGTCGAAACACAATAGTGTTGCGCCAAGGACCATGCAGCACGAAAAAGCCATTTCTCGTGACGGCGCAGCGCATCCTTCATCGTAGTCTCGAGGACGGAGTCCAGATCATCCGCTGACGCTTCGATTTCCGTCTGACTCGATTCCAATGCCGACAAGATGGTCGGTTGAAAGAGAGATTTGCGCGATCCCTCCGCCTCCTCCACTACTTCCTTGAACCACTTGAATCTGGAGTCGCCGCTTTTCGCGCGATCGACAAGTCGGTCGAAGAATGCGTCTCTGCGATCTCGATTGACATCTCTCTTCCGGGTTATTTCGGAGGTATCCGGGTCCGCATCCAGCTCCGTCAGGAATCTGAGATCGCTGGGGATGAGCGCTTCGAGATCAGTGTATTTCAGCAGTCGGCTGCGATCGATTTGCCCGCGATAGGCGTAGCGGGCCGGACATCTGCCGCTTTGTTGGTCAAAGTGCTTCAACAACTCGGGCAGGCTGTCGAAATCGTAACTGTTGAAATGTTCTTCGCCCCTCTTGTTGCTCGCGAAAGGGTCGCCACTCGCATAGTCTGGATGTGGCGACCGGCGTGGCCACGGATAGAAGCTTCGAGCCGGATACGACCGATCACAGCATTCGAGGACCGCTTGGGCCGCGGCAAGACAGGATTCTGGTCTCGCAACCAGTCCGAAGTTTCTGCGGACCGATCCGCCGATGGTTTCGCACAACATGACTTTCGAAGAGTCGGCGCACTTTTCAAATGTGAAGAAGTGAAAAGGGTCGGACGGAAAGCCCGGATATCGCGGTTGGTCAGTTCTGACCAAGATGACGACAAAGAATGACTCCTGCGGAAACATCGGTTCCGGAGGAGAGATCACGATGGCCGTTTCCGGCCCAAAAGAGTAGGTCTCAAGCGACGTAGACTTGAACAATGCCTGAACTTCGGGGTGCTTCCAAAGTTCTGAAGCTTCGTTGCCGCACGCGGCCATCCCGGCGAATCCCGCATGCGAAATCACATGTGCACGCGCCTCTTGACGAGATCGAACTCTACTTGGGTCGGCGCGCGCGGCTAAGGACAAGCCAGCCCAATCAAACAAGGTTTCGTCGGTGAACAGCGTGAGGTGTGGCAACACTACCTTCGTGAACGACAGGATCATGTTTCTCATGGGCTGTTCACTTCGGTTTCGGGAGCTTGATGTTTCCTGATATTCCGATGGTGGGAGCGTCATCTACTGGCGGCTCAACCTTCACAGGCAACGGTTTTCTGACCAACGAAGCGCCCGGAGTCGTTGTCGTCAGTGCAGATCCTAATGTCGGCCGCGCGCCGACTGGCGCGCTTTTCAAGGTAACCTCGAATCCGGTTTCTTCGGTGCTCAGCGTCAGGACATAAACGTACTGTTTAGTAGCGAGATTGGACGTCCCACCTTGTGAAATGAACGCACGGAGTCCTTTCTGCACATCAGCCGACTTGTTTGGGTCGGAATTTGCCGCCGGTGCCGGGTCGATGAATTCTCCAGTGAGAAATTCCTTCAGTGGGAGAATGGCACCAAGGCCTTCCGCGAGCTTGGTGTCGGCGGTAGCAGTGGCCTCCGCCAACGTGCCGTCAGCGTTTATTTTCTGTGTCAGGCTGCCCGTTCCAAACCAGGGGAGCGGGGCATTGAGGTAGTAGGTCCGGGTGCTATCGACGACCCACTCTGATTCGATTTCGTTCTTGAGGTCTACCTGATTGAAAGCTCCATTGCGTGGCGAAAGGCTCTGAAACTTCGCGATCACTGCCAGCGCGTCATTTACATCGGAATTGTTTGACCGAACTATCGACGACTTGATGTCGATGATGTCCTTGTCACTAAGGTCCTTGGCTTCAGCCGAGAAACTCAACGATCCGCGGTCCAGTAGGACCTCCTTCCCATCTTTCAGTTCGACCAGCTTCTTGTCGACTTTGAGTGTCAGCAGGTACCAGGACTCCCGGTACACCGTAACTTGACGAAACCGCTCGGCCTTGACATAGAAAGGGATTCCACTCTCACTGGTAGCCTTCGTCGCCGAAGGCGTCATGTGCTTGACCCGGACGACGTTGACACAGGAACACAACGGGATCGCGGCGAGAGCCGCTAACAACCGGAAGATCATCGTTCCCTCTCTTATTGGAGTTAGTTTTAGGGGCGGCGATATGCTTCTGTCACTTAGGTGCGATTTCTCTCACACGCGGCGCAGAGAAGTTCCACTCATCCCCTGCGCTCCCGCGGGCCGTTGCGGCCCAGCTGACGCCTGTGCACTGAGACGCGGCGGCGCACCGAAATGAGGCCGTGGCCGGCGCCGTGCTGATCGGCGTGTTCTTCCTGATGTATCGCGGCGCGAGCGCCTGAAACGGGATCACGTCCCCATTTGCTGGTAAAAAAAATGGGGTCAGGCTTGGGTGTTGTGCGCGCGGGCGGCATCACCCGCGGCGAAGTGGGCGAGCTGGTCCGCGCGCGCTTTGGCGAACGCCGGTCGGCTGGTCACCAGCGTCACGTACGCCTCGATGGCCGGCCGCTGGTTGAACTCGCGCAGCTTGCCCACGCGCAACACGTCCGCCATCAGCAGGTCCGCGGCCGTGAATCGGTCCGACGCCAGCCATTCGCGCTCGCTCAGCACTTTCTCGAGATGATCGAGGCGCATCTGCAGCCAGGGGGTGAGTTTGTTTTCCTTCGCGCCGGTGACTTCGAGGAACCACCAAGGTACGGAAACCATCTCGATGGAATTGAGCGCCGCCAGCAGCCACTGCGTGGTGGCCGCTTCGCCCGCGGCATCGCGCGGCATGAGTTTTTCACTCTTGCGCGCGAGATGCAGTAGACAGGCGCCGCTTTCGAAGATCTCGATGTCGCCGTCGGTGAGGAAGGGCACCTGGCCGAAGGGCTGGCGCGCGAAGTGGTCGGGTCCGCGGCCTTCGAAGGGAACGGTTTTCACTTCATAGGCGAGACCCGCTTCCTCGCACGCCCAGCGCAGCCGCACATCGCGCACGAAACCTCGCGGCGGTGGTGGGACCCAGTCGTACGTCCAGAGGATGAGTTTGGTCATTCGGTGAGTGTAGGGTACTCGGAGTGGCGCTACTGAGCGGCCGGGGTGTTTGCCTGGTCGGCGATCGATCAGGCCGTGGCCGGCGCCGTGCTGATGGGAGTGTTCTTCCTGATGTATCGCGGCGCGAGTGCATGAGCGGGGCGTTGCATCGCGCAAACAAAAGGGCGGGTGATTTCTCACCCGCCCTTTCTCTCAACGTGTTGTTGAGTGAGGACAGGGTGATGAGCCCTGTCCCGCACCCGTTTACGCGTTCAGCGCCGCACGCCGCTTCGCCACTTCCGCGATCACCTCGTCCGCCACGTTCTTCGGCACCGGATCGTAGTGCGAGAACTCCATGGTGAA
>JAQZBU010000178.1 GCA_029237735.1 Ramlibacter sp.
TCCATGCGCACGGCATTGACTCGAATCTGGTGGGCGCGGATCGACTGGTCCGAGCGTTCGTACCGCAACGCGAAGTCCACATCGACGCTGCCCGGGTATCGGCGACGAAGCGCGGGGCCACTTGCCTGCACTGGCAGTTCGGTGGCCAGGCGATTGAGCTCCGGCAGCAGGCGCAAGGTGGGGGCCTGCAGCTCCACCTCGAGCAACCCCGCGACCGCATAGCGCAGCGGAAAGCGTTGTTCGAGCACGCGTTGCAGTTGCTGTGCTGAAACCGTATGGCTGGGCTGTGCGATTGCGTGGCGCGTGATGTGGCAGGCAGATGCGGCAAGGGCCAGCCGGGCCGCGGTGGCGAGAATTGATCGGCGTTTCATTGCGCCACGATAGCAATACCCCGCAGCTGACCTGCCTGTGGCTCGGCCGTGGGCCGAGGGTAGGCCGCCGGATCGAAGCGATACAGCAGCTCGGCCTCGCGAACGCGAGCCGTCGCCACATTGGCCAGCTTCACATGCCCATACCCGCGCATGCTTAGCGGCAGTGCCGCAATCTCTGTCGCGAGCGGCAGGCGCTTCGCATCCAGCGCGGGCAGCAACGAACGGATGCCGTCCATGTACGCGCGCACGAGTTCACGCTCCATCCGCCGCTCGCTCGTCTTGCCGAAAACGTCGAGCGGCGTTCCGCGCAGCACGCGGCCATGCGCCAGCAGCTTCATCGCCCGGTAGAGCCAGCCGCCGATGCGGATCTTTCGCGGTGGCCGGCCATCGCGTGCGCGACTGAGCAAGGGCGGCGCCATGTAGAACTCCAGGCCGAAGTCGCCCTCGAACTGCTGGCGCAGTGTCTTTTCGAATTGGCCGTCGGTGTACAAGCGGGCCACTTCGTATTCGTCCTTGTAGGCCATCAGCTTGCGCAGGCTGCGCGCGACCGCGCTGGTGAAAGGAAACTCCGGCCCGCCGCCGAGTTGCTCTTCGCGCGCCCTGGTGAGCGCGACGAACTCCGCATATCGCTGGGCATACCCTGCGTTCTGGTAGGCGGTGAGATGTGCAACGCCGCGCGCAACCAGTTCATCGACCGTTTCGGCCGGCGCCGCATCCAGGCTGTCATCCTGCACGAGTTGCCGCAGCGCCTCGGGGGCGGCGGCTTCGAGCCGGCCCAGCGAGAACGCCAGCTGGTTGGTTTCCACGGCCACGCCATTGAGCTCGATGGCGCGCAGCATCGCCGGCAGGCTCACCGGCAGCAGCCCGCGCTGCCACGCGTAGCCCAGGGCCAGCATATTCGCCAGGATGGAATCGCCTAGCAGCGCCTCGGCCAGGCCCTGCGCGTCCAGTGTTTCCACGCGGTCTTCACCCGCCGCGAAGCGCAGTTTCTCCAGTAGCTGCGGGATTTTCAGTTGGGCGTCCGGGTTGTGCAGCGATTCGGCCACCGGCAGCTCGTGCGTGTTGGCCAGCACGCGAGTGCGTCCACGACGCACCGTCTGCAAGGCCTCGGCCGAGGCGCCGACCACGGCATCGCAGGCGATGAGCGCGTCGGCCTGCTGTGTGTCGATGCGCACCTGGTTCAGCCGCGACGGCACATCCGCCAGCCGCACAAACGCCAGCACGCTGCCGCCCTTTTGGGCGAAACCCATGAAGTCCAGCACGCTGGCCGACTTGCCTTCCAGGTGCGCGGCCATCGCCGTGAGCGCGCCCACGGTGACGATGCCGGTGCCGCCGACACCGGTAAACAGCAAGTCGTACGGCCCGGTCCATTCATGCGGCGCAGGGTGCGGCAGCGATTCCACCAGTCGCCCGACCTCATCGCCGCGCCGCGTCAGGGCGCCGGCCTTCTTGCGCGGCTGCCCGCCCAGCACACCGACGAAGCTGGGGCAAAAGCCCTTGGCGCATGAGTAGTCCTTGTTGCACGCGCTCTGGTCGATGCGCCTCTTGCGGCCCAGTGGCGTTTCCAACGGCAGCACCGCCACGCAGTTGGATTGCACCGAGCAATCGCCGCAGCCTTCGCACACCTGCTCGTTGATGAAGAGGCGTCGCGTCGGTTCGACCAGTTCGCCCTTCTTGCGCCGCCGCCGCTTCTCCGCTGCGCAGGTCTGCTCGTAGATCAGCACGGTGACACCCTGCATTTCGCGCAGGCGCCGTTGCACTGCATCCAGCTCGCCGCGGTCGTGAAACTCCGTGCCTGCGGGAAAGCGGTCGCTGATGGCGTCGTACTTGCCGATGTCATCCGACACGACGACGACCTTGCGCACGCCCTCCGCTTCCACCTGGCGCGCGATGCCGTCCACGCTGATGATGCCGTCGATCGGCTGGCCGCCCGTCATCGCCACCGCGTCGTTGTAAAGGATTTTGTAGGTGATGGTGGAGCGGGCCGCGACCGCCTGCCGGATCGCGAGGTAGCCCGAATGGTAGTAAGTGCCGTCGCCCAGGTTCTGGAAGACGTGCGGCACCTTGGTGAACATCGCATGCGACACCCAGTCCACGCCCTCCCCGCCCATCTGGATCAGGCCTTCGGTGTCGCGGTCCATCCAGCTGGCCATGAAATGACAGCCGATGCCTGCCTGCGCGTGCGAGCCCTCGGGCACCGTCGTGCTGGTGTTGTGCGGGCAGCCGGCGCAGAAGTAGGGCAGGCGCTTGACGCTGTCGCTGGCGTTGGACAGCAGCTCGGGCGGCGTGAAGTCGCGCACGAGATGCCGGCGGTCCAGGTCGGGGAAATGCGCGGCCAGCCAGTTGGCGACGATCTCGATCAGGCGTGAGGGCCGCAGCTCGCCCGTATCGGAAATCAGCGGTGCGCCCATCGCATCGCGCTTGCCGAGGATCACCGGCCGGCGTGGGGCGTTGTAGAACATGTCACGCAACTGGGTTTCGACGACCGGGCCTTTCTCCTCGATCACCAGCACCTCGCGCAGCCCGCGCACGAACTCGCCCATGCGCACCGGCTCGACAGGGTACGTGAGCCCGAGCTTGCAGATGCGCACGCCGTGCCGGGCCAGCGCTTCGGGCGAGATGTCCAGCCGCCGCAGCACCTCCATGAAGTCGTAGTGCGCCTTGCCGGCCGTGATGATGCCCGCAGCCGCGTCGGGGCTGTCTACGATCGTGCGGTCGATGCTGTTGATGCGCGCGAAGGCGCGCACCGCGTCGAGTTTGGCATGCAGGCGCTGTTCGATCACGAGCGAGGGCAGGTCCGGCCATCGGTAATGCAAACCGCCGGGTGGTGGCTTGTGGCCTGTCACCTCGGCGATGGTTGACGCGTCTTGCCACACGGCGACGCGCGCGTTGATGAGGTCCATGCCACGACTGGAAGGTCTGGTCGCTTTGGTGCGGCATGGACGACGACACGCAGCCGTGGTCATCGCCCGCCACCATCAGCACTCCCCCGTGAGGTGAGGCGCCGTAGGCGTTGCCGTGCTTCAGGGCATCGCCCGCGCGGTCCACGCCCGGGCCCTTGCCGTACCACAGGGCGAACACGCCTTCGCAGGTGCGCTGCGGATCCGATTCGACGCGCTGGGTGCCCAGCACCGCCGTCGCAGCCAGCTCTTCGTTGATGGCGGGCAGGAAGCAGATGCCCTGCTCCTCGAACTTCTTTCCTGCCTGCCACACGGCCTTGTCCACCATGCCCAGCGGCGAGCCGCGGTAGCCGCTGATGAAACCTTGCGTGGCCAGTCCCGCGGCCGCGTCGCGCTGGCGCTGCATCAGCTGGAGCCAAAGCCTAGGCCCTGAGCGAGAGAATTTGCTTCTTTTCTTCTCCGATTTCACAATGAAAGGAGAAAACGGTTCTATAGATCACCGGAGCCAAGAGAATGGAAGACCTGGACCGACAGGATGTGGTGCTGCTCAACGAGTTGCAGCGCGATTCGCACCAGACGGTGCAGCAGCTGGCCGAACGCGTGGGCCTGTCCAGCACGCCGTGCTGGAAGCGCATCAAGGAAATGGAGGGCAACGGCGTGATTCGCGGCTACACCGCGATCATCGATCGCGAGAAGGTCGGGCTCGCACTGTGCGTCATTGCCGAGCTGAACCTCACGCGCCACAACCAGGATGTGGTGGCGCAATTCGAGCAGGAAGTGGCCGATTGCCCGCACATCGTAGGCTGCTACGCCACGACCGGCCAGGCCGATTACGTCATCAAGGTGCTGATGCCCGACATCAAGAGTTACGAGCGTTTCCTGCACGAGACGGTGTTCAAGCTGCCGGGCGTGACGCATGTGCGGTCCAGCGTCGTGCTCAAGGAAGTGAAGGCAGAGATGCGCCTGCCGATAGAAGCGCCCGGGAAACCCGCGCGCGCAAAGGCGCGGCGCGCCTGATCAGGCCGTGCTGCTGCCGCGTGAGCGGCGTGCGCGGTCCGCGAAACCAAGCCCTACAGCGAGCCCGCAAACCAGCAGCAGGAGCGAGGCCGTTGCCAGCAGCAGCCAACGCTGCGGGGCGGAGTGTTCATTTTCCGGCATGATGGTCACGACCGTCCAGCCGGAGAACGCTGCCTTGCGCTGGGCGACTTCAATCCGCCCGTTCCGATTCAAATCACCGCTGAGCTCACCGGGTGTGGTGGGCGGCGTCCAGGCTTTCGCGGCGCCCGGTTCGCCCGCCGGCGCGACGTCGTAGGTCGAGGTGATCACGAACGAATAGCGGTCGAGCAGCACGGCCTGCATGCCAGACGGTATTCGGGAGCGCAGCATGGATTGCCAGTTGGGCGGTTCGATGGCCGCGACGATCACATACGCCACTTCCTTATCGCGGAACACCGGCACGTAGATGGGGGTGAGCATGCGCTGGGCCACGACCCCCAACATCACGTCCGCAACGACGGGCTCGCGCCTGTACACGGCCTGCAACGCAAGTTCGGGACGGTTAAGGGGTGGCAGTGGCGTGCCGTAGGGCAGCCGCACGTTCACCAGCTGCTCACCCGTAATACTGACCAGCTGCACGTTGTTCCACGCGGGGTCGGCGCGCACGGTGCGGCTCGCCAGCTCATGAAAACCCCGAAGGTCGCCCCGCTGCAAGGTGCTGGACATGGCGAGCACCTTGAGCGCGGCCACCGAACGATCAACCTCGGCATCGACTTCGCCGGCGAGTTGCTCGGCCTTTTGCTGCAACGCCGCCTGGGTGCTGGCGCGCTGCTGAGCTGCCGAGCCGTACAGGATGCCCGCTGCGAGCAAGATGGCCGGCACGATCACGCACAGGACGAGCGCGTACGGATACCGGGCGGACGTGGGTGTGGCAGGAGGCTTCGACAACATCGGGGGAGGGGAGTTTGCCAGAGATTGGTTCGCGCGTGGTGGGCCCGCGACATCGATTTCATGGATGAGCACGAATGCCGCAGCCGGGGGGATAGACTTCACTTCGCGCTCCAACCGCGACCCCCAATGCACTTCACCGCCACCGTTCATCACGGCCCCGACTACCTGCTCGTCGAAGGTTCGGGGCCCGCGCTGCTTACCGACTTGTGCGGCTTCATGGACCTGGTAGCCACCGTGGCGCAGAGGGGCCGGTACCGGCGTGCGGTACTGGACCTGACGGGCGTCGAAATCGCGCTGAGCTTCACCGAGCACTTGCACCTGGGCGCCTACGCGGCTGAGCGCCTGCGCAACCTGGAGCGAGTGGCATCGGTTGTCTCCGTGCAAAACCGCAAGGGCACGAGCGAGAAGGCCGCGCAGAAGCTGGGGCTGCGCGTGCGCACCTTCACGTCGTTCGACGAGGGGCTGCAATGGATCGGAGAGCTGCAGGTCAATCTAGCGTCTGTCGATAGCGCATGAGCGCCACGATGCCGGCAACGGCCATGAACGCGAGCATCGGCCACAGCTCGGACATCAGCAGGTCGGCTGTGTTGCCCTTGAGCATGATGCCACGCACGATGCGCAGGAAGTGCGTGAGCGGCAGCACCTCGCCGAGCCATTGCGCCCACTGCGGCATCCCGCGGAATGGGAACATGAAGCCCGACAGCAGCATGCTGGGCAGGAAGAAAAAGAACGTCATCTGCATCGCCTGCAACTGATTGCGCGCGAGCGTCGAGAAGGTAAAGCCCACGCCCAGGTTCGCCACGATGAAGACGCCGATCATCGCCATCAACAGCGGGAAGCTGCCCATCAGAGGAACCTCGAACAGCAGCCAGCCCGCCGCCAGGATCACACCGAGCTGCACATAGCCGATCACGACATAAGGCAGGATCTTTCCAGCCATCACCTCCGCGGGCAACACCGGCGTGGCCAGCAGGTTCTCCATGGTGCCGCGCTCTCGCTCGCGCGTCATCGCGAGCGAGGTGAGCATCACCATCGTCATGGTGAGGATGGTGCCCACCAGCCCCGGCACGATGTTGTAGCGCGACAGACCCTCCGGGTTGTAGCGGCGGTGCACGATGACCTCATAGGGCGCCGGCGTGGCCTGCAGGCGCTGCAAAGGTCCGGTGAGGTCGCGTTGCAGCGCCTGTGCCGCCGCCGCGTTGAGCGCGGCGAGGGCGTTGCCCGACGCGGAGGGGTCGGTCGCGTCCACCGCAACCAGCAGCGCGGGCTTCTCGCCTCGCACCACGCTGCGGGTGAAGTGCGGCGGGATCACGACGAGGAACTGCACCTCGCCCGATTCCAGCAGCTTCTCGGCCGCAGCCTCGCTGGTACCCTGGTGCACGATCCTGAAGTAGCCGGTGTTCTGAAGCGTGGCGACAATGCTGCCCGCGAGCGGGCCCGTGTCCGCGGCCACCAGCGCGGTGGGCAGCCCCTTCGGGTCGGTGTTGATTGCATACCCGAACAGCACGAGCTGCAGGACCGGGATGCCCACGGCCATGCCGAACGTGAGCCGGTCGCGCATCATCTGCTGAAACTCCTTGATGAACACCGCCACCATGCGCGCGAACGAAAAGAACTTCATGCGCGCCGCTCCCCGCCCGGCGCTGCAAAGTTGTCCTGCGCCCGGTCGATCAGTTTGACGAAGACCTCCTCCAGTGACGCGCCCGGGGGCAGTTGCGCCTGCTCGACGATCTGGCTTTCGGTGCCGCGAGCCAGCACCTTGCCGTAGGCGATGTACACGAGCTCGTGGCAGCGCGCGGCCTCGTCCATGTAGTGCGTGGACACCAGAACCGTGATGCCCTCGTCGGCGAGCTGGTGGATCTGGTCCCAGAATTCGCGCCGCGCTTTCGGGTCGACACCCGCCGTCGGTTCGTCCAGCAGCAGAAGGCGCGGCGTGTGGATCAGGCAGCCCGCCAGCGCAAGGCGCTGCTTCCACCCGCCGGACAATGCGCCCGCCAACTGGTCTTGGCGCTCGGTGAGCCGCAGGCGCTCCAGCGCCGCGTCCACCGCCTGGGGCCGGTCGGGGATTTCGAACAGGCGCGCGATGAAATCGAGATTCTCTCGGATCGACAGGTCCTCGTACCAGCCGAACTTCTGCGTCATGTAGCCGGCCTGGCGCTTGATCTCGCGGGCCTGCCGGATCACGTCCAAACCCAGGCACGTGCCTTCGCCCGCGTCGGGCCGCAACAGCCCGCACAGCATGCGGATCGTCGTGGTCTTGCCGCTGCCGTTGGGGCCGAGGAAGCCGCAGATGCGGCCCTCGTGCACCTGCAGATCCACATCGTCCACGACAGCACGGCCGCCATACCGCTTGGTAAGGCCGCGCACATCGATCGCGAGTCGGCTCATGATTTCGGCTTCAGGGGCCGCACGTCCAGCGGTTGGCCGGGGCGCAAGCGCGCCGCGTCCTCCGGCGCGGGCTTCGCTTCCGCCATGAACACCAGCTTGCTGCGCTGCGAATTCGAGTAGATCACCGGTGGCGTGTATTCGGGCCGCGTCGCAATGTGTGTCACCCGCGCGGCAATCGGCGCGCCGCAGCCGTCGCATCGCAGCAGCACGTTCTGGCCCAGCGCCACGGTGGAGAGTTGCGCTTCCGGCACATAGAAGCGCGCCTTGAGATTGCCCGGCGGCAGCAGCGCCACCACCGGCTGGCCGGCGGCTACGAATTCACCGGGGCGAAAGAACGTGTCGGCCACTTGCGCATCGGCCGGCGCGGCCTGTTCCTTCTGCTGCTCGCCCCACCCGGATAGCCGCAGCGCCTGCCGCGCCGCCTCAACTTGCGCGTCGGCGCCGCCCCGTTCGTCGGCGCGCGCCGGCAAGCGCGCAACCTCCACCATCGAGGACAGCTCGCGCACCCGCGCCTGGGCTTGCGCCAGCGTGGCCCGTGCCTCGTCGAGCTGCGCGCGCGAGATGAACCCCTTGGCGACCAGCTCGCGTTTCCTGGCCAGGTCATGCTGCGCGAGCTCGGCCTGCGCCCGGGCCTGTGCAAGTTGCGCCTGGTTCACCGCAACTTCCGGCTCGCGCTTGCCCTTGTCGGTGTTCTCCGCCTGGTGGCGCGCCGCTTCGAGCCGCGCGTCCGCTTCGCTGCGGGCTGCCTTCTCCGCCTCGGACTCCAGCGCGAACAGCGGCCTGCCGCGCGAAATGCGTTGCCCTGCCTGCACGTGCAGCACGCTGAGCGTGCCCGCGAGCGGCGAGGCAACGTACACGTAGTCGGCTTCGGCATAGCCCGACCATGCGTCTTCCTGTTTGTCCCCGCAGCCCGTTGCGATCGCCAGCACGGCCGCGGCCGTGATCCATGGCAGCTTGGTCTTCATTTGCTTTGCTCCGGGGCAGCCAGCGCCCGCGGTGGCATCCGAGATCGGGCGGCCCAGCGGCTGGGGCGTGCCATGCCAAATTAAACCATGGCCCGGCGCCTACACCGCTCGGACGATTCCTACCGGCTGTCAGCCCTCATGAGCGGCGCGAATCGGACAGCGCCGAGCCCCCGATTCGGCGTCCGCCGATGTCGCATCGAACGCTCCCCGACCATAGTGAAACCACGGCACCTTCTAGCCCCTGGAGACATGAAATGATCGAATCCTCATCTGTTCCGTACGAACTGCGCTTCCAGTCCCTCTTCGACAGCGGGCGAGGCTTTGCGTTCCCCTGCGACCCCAGCGGCCTTGTCGACCTGGACCAACTGAGCGACCGTGCCCGCAACAACTACCTCTATGCGCGCGCGATGGTCGGCCGCGAGTTGGCCGTGCCCGCCGTGCGGCGTAACCATTGATCCGTGGCGTTCGGCCGTGTGAGATATGCGCCAAACTGTGACACGGGCCACCGCGGCGCCACGCGCCGCACTATGGTGGGCCCATGAGCAACGACTGGCCAAAGGTGGGATTTTTCGCGGCGGGGCTGGCCATTGGCGGCGTGGCGACCGCAACGCTGGTGCTCGGTCCCTATTCACCGGCGGCGCGCGACAAAATGTCGGCCAAACCCGTCGCTTCGCAGGCGACTGCTGTCGCGTTCCGCGGCGCCGAGTGCCCGATGGAACCCGCCGCCATCATCGCCGGCAACAAGGACGGGCGATACCGGATGCCGGCTGAGGTGTCCGGCTACGCAAGCACGGAGCCGCACGTCTTCGTCGCCATGGGTAACGAGGCGGCGGCCGCGGGACGTGCCCATGACGCGGAGATTGCCTACCTCATGGCATGCCGGGTCGCGGACAAGTTCAAGGGCGCAGGGTCGGTCGCTGCTGCCGATGCCCGGTATGAGTTGGCACGCCATTACGGCAACCTCGCCGATACCGCCGACAAGAACGCGCCCAACTGTGGCGAAATCCTGCGGCGCGCGGAGCAGTTGTATTCGGACAGCCACCAGCTCTACCGGACCCGCTACGGCGCCGATCACGAGAAGTCACGCCAGGCGGCGCAAGGATTGGCGGGTGTTCAACAAACATTGATGGCGCAGGCGGGCATCCCGGCCGCAT
>JAQZBU010000179.1 GCA_029237735.1 Ramlibacter sp.
AACGTGCTGCCGGTCAACATGATGGGCATGGCGATGGGCCTGCACGTGCGCTGCGGCATCGAGGACAACATCTGGAACCAGTCGCGCACTGCCAGGATGACCACCGTGCAGCAGATCGAACAGCTGGTGCGCATCTCGCGCGAGTTCGGCCGCGAGGTGGCCACGGGCAAGGAAGCGCGCGAGATCTGCAAGATCGGAGTGTTCTACGACACCGTGGAAGAGACACTGGCGCAGAACGGCTTCGCGCCGAATGCCAAAGGCCGCCAGCAAGGCTACCTGCGCAAGGCGGCGTGACGCAATGGCCACAAATCGTTTCACGGTCCTGATCGTGCCCGGCCTGCGTGAGCCCGTGGACCAGCACTGGCAGACACTGCTTGCCGCCGGGTTGCCGCGCGTGCGCACCGTTCCGCCCATGGGCCGCGAAGACCTGGACTGCGCGGGCAAGGTGGCTGCCATCGAACGCGAGGCGCAGGCCATCGACGGCCCGATCATCATCGTGGCCCACAGCGGCGGCGTGGTGATGACCGTGCACTGGGCGCGGCAGACGCGCCGCAAGGTACTGGGCGCGCTGCTTGCGACGCCGCCCGATTTCGAAACACCGATGCCGGCCGGCTACCCGACGCTGGACGCGCTGCGCGCCGGAGGCTGGCTGCCCCTGCCGCGCGAGCCGCTGCCCTTTCCCAGCATCGTCGCGGCCAGCCGCAACGACCCGCTGGCCGCCTACGACCGCGTGGCCCGCATGGCAACGGACTGGGACAGCACGCTGGTGGACCTGGGCAAAGCCGGCCACCTCAACCCGGCATCGGGCTATGGCCCCTGGCCCGAGGCCACGCAGTGGATCGACATGCTCGCGGACTGCGCGCACTAACACATGACTTCATTTCCAAGGATTGCATCATGGCCAACGCCATTCGCTTCTACCAGACCGGCGGCCCCGAAGTGCTGCGCTACGAAACCGTCGACATCGGCGATCCCGGCCCCGGCCAGGCGCGCGTGCGCCACAGCTTCGTGGCCCTGAACTTCATCGACATCTATTTCCGCACCGGCCGCTATCCGGCCGCGCTGCCCAGCGGGCTGGGATCTGACGCCGTGGGCGTGGTCGAGGCCGTCGGCCCCGGCGTCACCGACGTGAAGCCGGGCGACCGCGTCGGATACCTGCTGGGTCCGCAGGGCGCCTACTCCGACGTGCGCGTGATGCCGGCCGACGTGCTGATCCCGCTGCCCGACGGCGTGTCCGACAGCACCGCGTCCACGCTGATGATGAAGGGCATGACGGCGCAGTACCTGTTCCGCCAGGTCTATCCGCTCAAGGGCGGCGAGACCATCCTCTACCACGCGGCCGCCGGCGGCGTGGGCCTGGTTGCCTGCCAATGGGCCAAGGCGCTGGGCGTCACGATGATCGGCACCGTCAGCACCGACGAGAAGGCCGAGATCGCAATGGCCCATGGCTGCGCGCACGTCATCGTCACCTCACGCGAGGACATCGCCAAGCGCGTGCGCGAGATCACGGATGGCAAAGGTGTGCCGGTGGTGTACGACTCCGTCGGCAAGGACACGCTGATGGCCTCGCTGGACAGCCTGCAGCCGCGTGGCTCGCTGGTGAGCAATGGCACCACGTCAGGGCCGGTGGTGGTCGACAGCACGCTGCTGGCGGTCAAGGGCTCGATCTGGCTCACCCGCCCCGCGATGATCCACTACGCAACGCCGCGCTCCCACATGCTGGACATGGCGCGTGAGCTGTTCGACCTGGTCCTGGCCGGCAAGATCCGCGGCGAACCCGGCCAGACCTTCGCGCTGGCCGACGCCGCGCAAGCGCACGCCGCCCTCGAATCGCGGCAGACCACCGGCGCCACGGTGCTGGTCCCCTAGATAACCAACGGAGTCATCCTCATGGCCCTCGACCTGCCCCGAGACAACGCACGCCCCGTCGGCGCCAACGACTACCTCTTCGGCCGCGGCCCCGCCTGGTTCGCCTTCGTGATGACGCTGGGCCTGATGGTGATGGACTACGTCGATCGCCAGGTCATCGTCTCGCTGTTCCCTTACATGAAGGCCGACTGGGGCCTGTCGGATACCCAGCTGGGCGCGCTGGTGTCGGTCGTCTCCGTCACGGTCGCGTTGGGCGCCGTGCCGGTGGCGCTGTTCGCCGATCGCGCGAGCCGCGTCAAAAGCATCGTTGCCATGGCCACCGTGTGGAGCCTGGCCACGCTGTCGTGCATGTTCACGCGCAACTACTCGCAACTGCTCGCGGCGCGCGCGCTGGTGGGCCTGGGCGAAGCGGGCTATGGTTCGGTGGGCGCGGCGCTGATCGCCAGCCATTTCCCGGTGCGCATGCGCGGCGCGTTGCTGGCCGGCTTCTTCGCGTCGGCTTCCGTCGGCTCGGTGCTGGGTGTGATGCTCGGCGGCGTCATCGCCGCCCGCTGGGGCTGGCAGGCCGCCTTCGGCGTCGTCGGCCTGCCCGGCCTGGTGCTGGCCCTGGTGTACCTCAAGGTGCGCGACTACCGCACGGTGGAGTTGACCCCAACCCTCGACCGGGCCACGCGCACCAGCGGGAACGTCGCGCGCCACATCGTGCAGGCCCTGACCCGCTCGCGCACCATGCTGTGGGTGTGCATTGGCGGGGCGGCCCAGCTGATCGTGGTGTCCGCCGTGTGGTCCTGGCTGCCCAGCTATCTCAACCGCGTGCAAGGCATCGCGCCATCGCAGGCTGCCGTGCAGGCAGCGCTCATCGTGCTGTGCGGCGCCGTCGGCAGCGTGTTCTGGGGCGGCGTGGTGGATCGCGCGGGCCTGCGCCGCCCGCGTTCGAAGTTGACAGTCCTGGCGATGTTGTGCCTGCTCTCGCTGCTGCCGCTGTCGTTCGCGTTCGGCGCGTCGGCCTGGGGAGTTCAGCTGACGGCGGGCGCGCAACTCGCGTTGATCGCGCTGGGTGGCTTCGTCATGACTTGCAGCGTCGGGCCCGTCTCGGCTGTCGTGATCGACGTCATCCACCCCGGCGTGCGCGCAACCGGCTCGTCGGTTCTCGCGGTGTTCCAGAACCTCTTCGGCCTGGCCGCCGGTCCGCTTATCACGGGCCTGCTGTCGGACAGGATGGGGCTGGAGTTCGCCTTGGCCGTCATGCCGTGCTTCGCCGTGGTGGCCGCCCTGGCATTCATCACCGCCGCGCGGACCTACGAAGCCGACACGGCCCGCGCGTCCGCACCGGCCGGCGCGCCGGATGCCGGTGCGGCGCCGCAGGGCGCAGCCGCCTGAACACCCCTTTTAACTTTCCCGGAATTAATCACATGAACGGATCGATGATGCAGCAGCCGCTGCTGATTTCCTCGCTGCTGACGCACGCCGAGCGCCACCACGGCGAGCAGGAGGTGGTGTCACGCCGCGTCGAAGGCGACATTCACCGCTACACCTACCGCGACCTGGGCGCGCGAGCCCGCCGCATGGCGAACGCACTGGCCGCGCACGGCGTCGGCCTCGGCGATCGCGTGGCCACGCTGGGCTGGAACGGCTACCGCCACATGGAGCTCTACTACGCCGTGTCCGGCTCCGGCGCCGTGCTGCACACGCTCAACCCGCGCCTGCACCCGGACCAGGTCGTGTGGATCGCCGATCACGCCGAAGACCAGGTGATGTTCTTCGACCTGACGTTCCTGCCGCTGATCGAGGCAATTGCCGGCCGGGTGAAAACCATCAAGGCCTTCGTCGCGATGACCGACCGCTCACACATGCCCGGCAACAGCGCCGTGCCGAACCTGCTGTGCTACGAGGACCTCATCGACGCGCACGAGCCGGAATTCGAATGGCCGACGTTCGACGAGAACACCGCCAGTTCCCTCTGCTACACCTCGGGCACCACCGGCAATCCCAAGGGCGCGCTGTACAGCCATCGCTCGACGGTGCTCCACACCTACGCCATCGCGCTGCCCGACTCGTTGAACTGCTCGGCACGCGACACCATTCTGCCGGTCGTGCCGATGTTCCACGTGAACGCGTGGGGCCTGCCGTATGCCGCCTGCATGGTCGGCGCCAAGCTGGTGTTCCCCGGCCCGTTCCTCGATGGCAAGAACCTGCACGAGCTGTTCGAGTCGGAAGGCGTCACCGTCTCCGCCGGAGTTCCCACGGTGTGGCAGGGCCTGCTGGCCCACGTCGAGGCGAACCACCTGAAGTTCAGCACCATGCGCCGCACCGTGATCGGCGGCTCGGCCTGCCCGCCGGCGATGATGCGCGCCTTCCAGGAGCGCTACGACGTCAACGTGCTGCACGCCTGGGGCATGACGGAGATGAGCCCGTTGGGCACGGCCTGCACGCTCAAGCCGAAGCACCTGACGCTGCCCGCGGAGGAGCGGCTCGCGATCCAGGCCAAACAGGGCCGCGCCGTGTTCGGCGTGGACATGATGATCGTCGACGACGAAGGGCAGGCGCTGCCGCACGACGGCCAGGCCGCCGGCGAGCTGCTGGTGCGCGGGCCGTGGATCATCAGCCGGTACTTCAAGGGCGAAGGGGGCGACCCACTGGTGCATCATGAAGGGGTGGGCTGGTTCCCCACGGGCGACGTGGCCACGATCGATGCCGACGGCTTCATGCAGATCACCGACCGCAGCAAGGACGTGATCAAGTCAGGCGGCGAATGGATCGGCTCCATCGACCTGGAGAACATCGCGATGGCGCACCCTGCCGTCGCCATGGCCGCGTGCATCGCGGCGCCGCACCCGAAGTGGGACGAGCGCCCGCTGCTGGTGGTCGTGAAGAAGCCCGGCGCGCACGTGTCGCGCGACGAGCTGATCGCCTTCTACGAGGGCAAGATCGCCAAATGGTGGACACCTGACGACGTAGTGTTCATCGACGCGATCCCGCTCGGCGCCACCGGCAAGATGCAGAAGAACAAGCTGCGCGAGCAGTTCCAGGATCGTCGCCTGCCCAAGGCATAGGGATGAAAACCAAGCTCATTGTCATGCCGGGCTCGACCCGGCATCCAGGGTGGCGTGGTGCGCTGCTTCATGCACCGGACCGCCTGCGCGTGCTGGCTCCCGGCATGCTCGCCTGTGCCGTCGTCGGCGCGGCGGCGGCGTTCCTTTCGGAGCACTACGGCGCGCCGGTGATGCTGTTCGCGCTGCTGCTGGGCATGGCGATGAATTTCCTCTCGGCCGACGGGCCCTGCCGCCCCGGCATCGAGTTCACCGCCAAGCAGGTGCTGCGCATCGGCATCGCGCTGCTGGGCCTCGGCGCGGCTGCTGGGGTTCCGGGGGCTGTTCGGCCTGCTCACCGGCGGCGCCACGGCGATCTGCGGCGCCTCGGCGGCGCTGGCACTCGCGGCGGCCCTGCCGAACCACCCGATGAAGGACAAGGCCACGCTCTTCACCGTCATCGGCGTCTCGGCTCTGTCGACGCTGGCGATGGTCGCCTACCCCATGCTCGCGCGCGCGCTCGGGCTGGACGAGCAGCAGGCCGGCATGTTCCTCGGCCGTGGCGATGCTGCTGCCGGTGATCGTGCTTGCCGTCCTGGTTACGCGGGCCGGCGGCGATGCGGCAGTGGGCGAACGGCCGCCGCTGCTGCCCTGGTTCGCCGTCGCCTTTGCGCTGCTGGTGGCCGTCAACAGCACCGGCTGGGTGCCCAGGGCGGTGCAGGCCACGGGCAACGACTTCTCGCGCTGGTGCCTGGTGGCGGCAATTGCGGCCATCGGCATGAAGACCCACCTGAAAGAACTGGCAGCGGTCGGCTTCAAGCCGGTCGCGCTGATGGTAGGCGAGACCGTGTTTCTCGCCGCGCTGGCCCTGGCGCTATTGCGCTGGCTGGCTTGAATTGACTAGACTGAACGAGGAATCCAATGGCCCAGACCCCTACCCGCTTCAACGTGAACCGCCGCGCCTTGCTGGCCGGCGCCGCGCTATCAATGATCGGCTTGCCCGCGCGCGCGCAAGCTTGGCCCGGCAAGCCGATCCGACTGATCGTGGCCGGCCCCGCCGGCGGTAGCGCCGACATCGTCGCACGCCTTGTGGCCGAGCCGCTCGCGCGCGAGCTGGGCCAACCGGTGGTGGTGGACAACAAGCCCGGCGCGGCGGGGGGAATCGCCGTGGGCGAGCTGCTGCAGGCGCAGCGTGATGGTCACACGATGATGGTGGGCGTGAATTCGCTGGTCAGCGAAATCCCGCACATCGTGAAACTGCGATGGGACATGGCCAGGGAAATCAGGCCGGTAGCGGAACTCGCGCGCGGCGGCCTGGTTCTGGTCGGCCACCCGTCCGTTCCGGCGAAGAACCTCGCCGAGCTCATCGCCTACGTCAAGGCCAACCCAGGCAAGGTCAACTACGCGTCGTACAGTGCGGGCACGTTGTCGCACGTGCTGGGCCTGCTCCTCAATCGGGCCGCCGGCATCGAGCTCACCCACGTCGGCTACAAGGGCTCGACGCCGGCCCTGGCCGACGTGATGGGCGGCCATGTGCCGCTGATGTTCGACGGGCTGGCGACGTCGCTGCCGCTGATCAAGGGCGGCAAGATCAAGGCCTTCGCGGTGAGCTCCCCCAAACGCGCCGCGCAGCTGCCCGATGTACCCACGTTCCGCGAGCTGGGCTACCCGCAGCTCGACGCCATCGCCTGGATGGGCCTATGGTGCACGCCCGATGTACCCGCTGCTGTGCAGGCGCGCGTTCGCGATGTAGCGCTAAAGGCGCTGGCGGACCCCGCCATGCGCGCGCGCATGCTCGACACCGGCTTCGAAGCCGGATTGCCGCGAGGCCATGACGAGATGGCCGCGGCGTTGAAGGCGGACTACGAGCGCGTCGGCGCAGTGTTGAAATCGATCGGCTTCAAGCCGGAGTAGGCGTCAGAAGACAGCGATCGAATCACTCACATCCGGGGTTCGCCTCGCGCGTTCACGATCACCCGGTTGTTCGCCGGTGGTGCGGCCATCTGCACCGTGCGGGGTGAGCCGCGGAAGTTGTACGTCACTTCGTAGTGAGCCGGCGCGCCCTGCACGCTGGCGCAACGCTGCACGTTCTGCGGCGCAGGGCCAATCTGGTAACCAAGGATGCCTGCTATGAGCGCGGCGCCCGGATCCGCCGGGGCCGGGGCCGCTTGGCGCTCCACCCAGCAGCGCTGGTTCGGCGGGCCCATGATGGCGCGCACGGAAGTCACCGGCACTTCCGTCGTCCGCTCGTTGGCGCGGCGGCGGAACTGGTAGTCGTCGCCTGACGCCGCTTGCGCCTCGTTGTCGTACCTGCGTTTTTCATTTGCGCGGCGGATCGAAGAGATGTTCGCCTCGAGGCCAGTGCCTCGCAGGTTGGGGTAATTGCCTCGGCGCAAGACGGCACAACGGCCTTGGAAGCGCGGCAGCTCGCAAACTTCCCAACGGCCGCGCTCCACAACGATCGAACTCGCCTTGTCGCCGAGCCCGCGACGGTCCAGGTTGCGCATATCCTTGTCGATCACCACGGAGCGGCCGCGATAAGCTTCGCCTTCATACAGGACGATCTGGGCCATGGCTTGCGAGCCGAGGACCAGCGCGCACACGGCGATGGCCGTTTTGGTCAGCATTCTCATTGTGTCTCCGGGTTGCGCCCGCGGATGGCGGACAAACTCCAGCATCGCCAAGGCGCAAGGCGACGCGTGTAGTCCGCTGCCGCTGAGCTATGTCGGTGATCATCACTGAAACGTAGTAACGGCCTCCGGTTTGGACGCCCTCAGTCCGGTATTGAGCTACCAGCGCGCCACTATCAAGCGCCAGGCCGATGCAAAGCAGCCTGGCGGATCTCGGTGCTCCGCCGGTGGTGCTGGCATCCTTGGGCTACATCGTGCTGGTAGGTAGGGTTGTCATTGCGGACTTGATCCGCAATCCATGACTCGGGGAGCGCCTACGGCTTGCGGCCCTGCTCCTCGTCCTTGCGCTTGCGCCGATCTTCGCGCGCTTCGCTCGCCGCCTCGCGGCGCTCCGAAGCGGTGGCGGCCGGCGGCCTGGCGCGTGCACCGCGCGGCTCGGAAGCCGCCGGTGTACCGGGAGGCGCTGCGCTGGCCGCGGCGCGCGCTGCCGGCGCGACGGGTGCCGCAGCTGGGGGCGGCGCAGGCGGGCGGGCCGGTGCGGCAGCCGGCGCGGGAGCGGGGGCAGCAGCAGGCGCGGGAGCTGGGGCGGGGGCAGCGGGTGCAACTGCTGCGGGCGGGCGCCGGCCTGGCGCGGCGGCTCCTGGAGGTGCTTGCTCGGCAGCGGGCGCTTGCCGCGGCGCGGACCGCTCATCGCGTCGTTGCTCGCGCTGCTGCTCGCGCTGCTCACGAGCCGATGGCGCGCTCGCGGCCTGCGGCGCAGGCGGGCGGGCCGGCTCGGCAGCCGGCGCAGGAGCGGCGGCAGCAGCAGGCGCGGGAGCTGGGGCGGGGGCAGCGGGCGCTTGCCGCGGCGCGGACCGCTCATCGCGTCGTTGCTCACGCTGCTGCTCGCGCTGCTCACGAGCCGATGGCGCGCTCGCGGCGGGCGGCGCCGCTGTGGCAGGTGCAGCCGCCGGTGCCGGTACTGCCATCGGCGCCGACGCGGCGCGTCCCGGCCGCTCGCGCGGCCCTGATGCCCGGCCCTCGCGGCGGCCCGGTTCAGTGGGTTGCGATGCTGCGGGTGCCTGGGCGGTGGGCGGCGGCGCGGAAGCCGCTGGGGTGGGTGCAGGTGCGGGCGCTTGCGCGGCAGCAGCCGGCGCGGCCGCCATCGGTGCACTGGCGGGCCGAGGCGGCGCGGCAACTGCTTTCTCCGGCGCGACCACAGTGACAGCCGGCGCAGGCGCTGGCGCGGCCGGCTTCAGTGCGGCAATGGCGGCTGTGTCCAGCGGCTTGCCCGCGTTGGCCGCGAGCGCGCTGCGCCGGGACTCGAACGGCACCGGCGGTGGCGGAGGCTTCACCTGCGCCACGACCGGCCGCGTCTGCACCGCTTCCGGCGGCTTGGCGGCCGGAGCCGCTGCCGCGCCGATCACGCTGGCCTGCACCGGCGCGACGGGCGCATACGTGCGGGCCGGTGCGCTCGCGATCATTTCGCGCGTGACGGTCACCGTTTCTCGCGACACGGGCCTCGATTGCGCGAAGGCGGCGGCGAGCACTGCCACCACGGCGCCGGGAATCGACTGGTTGACGTACGTGACGTTGGTCGTATTGCGGTTGTCGTACAGCGTCGTGATGTTCGAGCGGTTGTAAACGACGGTGTTGCTGGTGTTCACGGTTGTGAAGTACTCGCGGCTGACGGTGTACGAAGGCCGGTATACGTCGCGCGGGCCGAGCGGGAACCACGCGACCGCGTTGCCACCGCTCGATCGCACGTTGTCGCCGCCGACGAAGGCCACCAGCGCCGGCGCGTACACCGGCCGCACGGTCGCCGGCCCGGGCACCCAGGCCCAGCCCGTGTCGATGCGGGCCCAGCGGCCGTAATGCGATGGCGCGAAACCCCAGGGCTGGTCGTCGATCCAGGTCCAGCCCCACGGCTCCACCCAAGACCAGTGCCCATCGCGATACGGTGCCCAGTCGGCGGCGACGCGCCGCGGGACCCAGACGTTGCCGTAGGTGGGGACCTTGCGCCATGTGCCATGCTGGTCGAGGTCTTCGTAGCCGATCATCTCGGCCGAAACATAACGGCGCGACGGCGAGGTATCCCAGCGTCGGTCGCGCTGCGTGGACCAGCGGTCGAATTCGTCCGGCCGGTACACCGCGAAGGTCTGGTAATCACGCAGGCCGCTGCCGAAGAAGCGGAAGGTCTGGCCCGCATTGATGATGAAGGCGCGGCGGTCGCCGTAGACCTCGGCCAGGCCGGTGCGCACAGTCACCGTGGTGGTCCTGCCATCCGGCGACACCTCGATGCGGTAGTTGCCGGGCCGGCGAATCGAATACGCGAGGTTGGGCGTGGCGACTTCGAACGTGCTGCCGCGCTCCAGCTGGCGCACGCGAATGTTCAGCGTGCCTTGCGAGAGCTGCACCTGTGCGATGCGATCGTCGAGGTTGAGCAGCGTGATGCTCGTGCCCCCGCCCACGCGGATCGCGGCCGCGCCCAGCTGCAATTCGGCACGAGCGCCCTCGTCCACCCACAGGCGGTCGCCGGTGGTCATCGGCCGGTTGACGACGGCGCGCCCCCAGTCGCGCTCGCCGCCGGGCGAGAAGCTGGCCGCGCCACTGACGTAGGCCAGGCGAGCGACGCGCGACGGTGGGTCCGCGAGGGCCCAGCCGCTCGCGGCGAAGAGGATCGCGAAAAGCGACGGGATGATGCGTTGGCGCAGCGGTGGTTTTGTCATGGTGTCTCCTCGCACTGAGCGAAATCGCAGCAGGCCCTTGGAGCCTACGCCGGGCCTGCGATCCCCACGGTCGGCCACGACGCCGTCCTGCAGTGGCTCTTGTCCTACTGCTGAGGCAGCGGGCGGCCGCTACCATTCCCGTGTGAACCGAACATTGAAGGGCCACATCCTCACCCCGGAAGGATTTGTCGACGGCAGCATCGCGTTCGACGAAACCGGCCGCGTGCTCGGTGTTTCCGGCACGCCCGTGGATGAGAACGCGGTGCGCGAATCCGCTCAACACATCGTGCTGCCCGGCTTCATCGACTTGCACGTCCACGGTGGCGGCGGCCGCGACATCATGGAAGGCGCCGATGCGGCGCTGCACGTGGCACAGTGCCACGCCGCGCACGGCACGACAGCGATGCTGGCCACCACCATGACCGCGCCGCTCGCCGATCTGGAAGCGGCCTTCGAGGGCTTGCGAGCCAGCGTGGCCGAACGCCAACCGCGTGCGGCGCGCGTGCTGGGCGTGCACCTGGAGGGGCCCTACATCAACGCCGGCAAGCTCGGCGCCCAGCCCGACTTCACGCGGCCGGTGTCGTTGCCGGAAATCACGCAGCTCAATGCCATCGCGCCGATCCGGCTCATCACGCTGGCGCCGGAAGTGGCAGGCAACATGGACGAAATCCGGACACTATCCGAGGCCGGGTATCGGGTGCAGGTGGGCCACACGCTCGGCACCTACGAGGACGGCGTGGAGGCGCTGGCGCGGGGCGCGCGCGGGTTCACCCACCTCTTCAACGCGATGACGGGGTTGCACCACCGCGCACCGGGCATCGCGGGCGCTGCGCTCGCGCATGCGCAATACGCGGAGATCATCCCCGACCTGCTGCATGTGCACCCCGGCGCGCTGCGTGTCGCGCTGCGCGCCATTCCGTGCCTTTACTGCGTGACCGACTCGACGTCCGCCACGGGCATGCCCGACGGCGACTACAAGCTCGGCCGCCAGACCGTCACCAAGTGCCTCGGCGGCGTACGCCTGGCCGATGGCACGCTGGCCGGATCTACGCTCACCATGGACGTCGCGCTGCGCAACCTGGCCGGTGAACTGGCGCTCGGCCTGGCCGAAGCTTCTGCGCGCGTATCGACCCATGCAGCCGACTACCTCGGCCTGACTGACCGCGGACGGCTCGCGCCCGGCGCGTGGGGCGACGCGGTCGTGCTGGACCGCGACCTGAACCTGAAGAACGTCTACGTGGAAGGA